>CAYQDW010000008.1:251-63937 GCA_964416385.1 uncultured Cryomorphaceae bacterium
AAAGCCTTCTGATTGTTCAGAAGGCTTTGTAGCGCAGGGGGGGATCGAACCCCCGTCCGCCTTAGGCGGATATGAATCCTGCTAGAAGAATTGAGTTAGAATATGATTTCTAATCCATTGCCTTCCTTGCCCAGATTTAAGCTGTTTTTCTCTTTCAAGAGCTTCTGAGCGAGAATTAAAGAACTCAACATGAATCACAAACCACGGTCTATACTTGGTTGTAAAACCTTTAGTTGCCAGCGCATTGTGCGACTGAAATCTCTGAATTAATGATTTAGTCTCACCAATGTAAAGCTTATCAAACCGCGAAGAATAAAGGACATAAGTACAATGCATAACAAAAAAAAGCCTTCTGATTGTTCAGAAGGCTTTGTAGCGCAGGGGGGGATCGAACCCCCGACCTCAGGGTTATGAATCCTGCGCTCTAACCGTCTGAGCTACCGCGCCAATTCATCTTAAACTGCTATGAGGCAGATTTTTTAAGCGGGTGCAAATATAAAAATTTGAACTACCGTAGGTGCTCATAAACGTATTTTTTAAGACTTGCACGGTATGTTATTTTACATATATTGCGCGTTCCAATACGTACTTAACAATGTCTGAGAAGGTTAAAATAGAGTTAGAATTTCCCGTAAAAGCATCTCCAGGAATGTTATTTCCATTTTTATCTACACCAAGTGGATTATCTGAATGGTTTTGTGATGATGTAAATTCTCGTGGAGAGTTATTTACTTTTTTCTGGGATGGTTCTGAAGAATCAGCAAAAATGATCAAGAAAAAGAATGATAAATTCATTCAATATCGTTGGATTACCGATGATGATTCAGGCGATAAGTACTTTTTTGAATTTAGAATAGTGGTTGATGAGCTCACCCATGACGTATCTCTAATCGTAACAGATTTTGTTGATCCTGATGAGGAAGAAGAGTCAAAATTACTCTGGGAAAGTCAAATTCATGAATTATTACATACTATAGGTTCGTGACAGATAAGAACAAACTGCTTTACGCATTTTATATCCCCACCTTTATAGCCCTGCTAATCGGTGGGTTTTTTATATTCAGTCAGCCCAAATCTCAAATCCATCTTATCATTAATGGCTGGCACACGCCTTTTGCAGATTATTTCTTTAAATACGTAACTTATCTCGGAGAAGGGTGGATGTTTCTTTTAGCAGTGCCCCTGTTTTTATTTCATAGTGGTCGTGCAGCCCTTCATATGGTTTTTGCAGCGCTAATTACCCTTGTGCTTACAGGCGTTTTAAAACAGGTAATATTTGTTGGCACACCTCGGCCGATAGAATATTTCAGCACCATTGCAAATTTATATTTGGTGCCAGGCGTAGAAATGCATCGTTGGAATAGTTTTCCTAGTGGTCATACCACCGCGGCCTTTGCCGTATGGCTCACCTTAGCGAAGTATCTTAAATACAAATGGCAGGTTTTTGGTTGCTTCAGTATAGCTTTTTTAGTTGGGTACTCTAGAATGTATTTATCTCAACATTTTTTAATAGATGTTGAATTTGGTGCTATGTTAGGTATGATTGCATTCTTTTTTGGCAATTATTTAACCAATTTGTTAAAAATTTCTAAACTTGACAAACCCTTTATTAAGTTTACGAAATGAAATCTAATACGCAATCGTCCTTGTTTTTTGCGCTTATAGGATTGCTGTTTTTTTTGCCTTTTCTTGGTGGGGTTCATTTGTTTGATTGGGACGAAATCAACTTTGCAGAAATTGCACGAGAGATGATTGTTTTAGACAATTATCTAGAAATTCACATGAATTATGAAACCTTCACAGAAAAACCTCCTTTGTTTTTTTGGTTGCAGGCGGCTAGTATGCGGCTTTTGGGTGTTGGAGATTACGCTGCACGTTTTCCAAATGCGTTGGCTGGCGTAATCGTTTTGCCATTGCTCTACACTTTTGGTAAAAAGTTGCGCGATAGGCAGTTCGGTTATTTATGGGCGCTGGCATACTTCGGTTCAATTTTGCCACATCTGTATTTTAAATCGGGCATCATAGACCCTATTTTTAACGTGTTTATCTTTTTGGGGCTTTACTTTTTAATATTACACGTTTGGAAGTTTAATTATGGGAGATATTATTCTTCTGACCGCCAAAAGATTTATCGTTTTTTAATACTAGCAGGAGTTTTTACTGGGTTGGCAACGCTAACCAAAGGTCCGGTAGCATACTTAATAACCGTACTCACTTTGGGTGTGTATTGGGCAAGTGTGCGTTTTAAATGGTACATATCTGTAGTTAACTTTTTAATTTATTCTCTGGTAACATTTGCTGTAGTAGCCTTCTGGGGGATGATTAACTACATGGCCAATGGCCCTGAATTTTTAATTGCGTTTACAATACGGCAATGGGAATTACTCACTACGCCAGATGCCGGACATGGAGGCTTTTTAGGATATCATTTTGTGGTTTTGCTTTTGGGGTGTTTTCCGGCGAGCATATTCGCATTACAAACGCTATTTACGCATGATAGGCGAAGCACAAAACGCCAGATGGATTTTACGTGGTGGATGAAAGCACTGTTTTGGGTGGTACTCATTTTGTTTAGCATCGTTTCTACCAAAATCGTTCATTACTCATCATTGGCCTATTATCCAATAACATATCTGGCGGCATTATCAGCCTATAAAATCTTGCGTAATGAATGGAAAGTAGCTCCGCTGATGAAAATTGGTTTGGTGCTTTTGGGAGGTATTTTTGCAGGCCTAACCATCGCCCTTCCATTTTTAGGCAAAAACATACACATTCTTAAATCGCTTGCGGCTAAAGATCCGTTTGCCTTAGCAAATTTACAGGCAGATGTTTACTGGTCAGGGTGGGAGAGTATAGCTGGTTTTGTTATGCTTATTGTGGTAATTCTATTTTTTATCCTCTACCGTAAGGCAATTCCAAGAGCGATTAACGCGCTATTTTATGGTACGGCAATTTGGGTTACGCTCACCTTGTTTTTGTTTATTGGGAAAATAGAATCCTATAGCCAACGTGCTGCCATTAGTTTTTGGCAATCATTACAAGGTAAATCTTGCTATGTATACACGTATGACTATAAAAGCTATGCGCACTTCTATTATAGCAGAGTTAAGCCTTATTCTGGTGAGGGGCAACAATACGATAGAAATTGGCTTTTACATGGCGAAGTTGATAAGCCCGTTTACATCAGTTGTAAGGTCACAGCGAAAGAAAAGCTAGAATCAGAAGTAAAAGATGCCATTTTAGTGGCGGAAGAGAACGGTTTTTACTTCTACAAGCGCACCCCTTAAACAAAAAAAATCCTGACGTATGCATCAGGATTTTTTGTAGCCATCTAAGATTTTAAAGCTGAAGGCGTTTCTTTAAAGACTTGCTCAGCGCATCTTTATGCATTAAAAGCGCAATGGTTTTTAACTGTACATAAGACGAACTCGCGTAAACATATCCAATTTCGAAAGGATTATTTATTTCCCCCCAACTGTTCTTAACGGTATAATAAATTGCACCAGTTTGATCTCTTACGATACCCGTAAACTGCATGCTATGATCGTCTTGGGTGGCATAATTATCAAATTCAATCTGTCTGGCTTCTTGGGTAATTATGCGCTCATCATGCGGACCAGTAAGTATTAGTTTTTGCTCTTCAGTGGATAAATCGCCCCACATTTTTTGCGGAATCACAGCAATGCCGTTACGCACAGAAAAGCCTTTCTCGCTTACATCAGCAGCCCATCCTACGCTAAAGCCATTGTTTAGCGCTTCATCTAGCGCAGCCATCATTTCTTCCATTGGTAGATTGTATGATGGGCTCCACATCCAATTGTCAGGGATTTCTAAAACAAAGGGTAGGTAAAACGGATGATGTGTAAAAGAGGTGAGCGAGATATAATCGTCTGGTGACAAAGCCACGCGCTCATCTGCAAAACTACGAGGCGTGTACTTTTTGCTTTCCCAGCTAAAAGATTCTGGCACATCTCCCAAATAGGCGTCTAATATACCTGCAAAGCCTTTTTCCCAAGCAGTACTAAGTTGCCCATTTTCATTTTTTATCACCGCATCTAAATATGCTTTAAGCACTGCTTCTAGTTCTGCGTGTTGGTTTTTGTTTGTACCATATTCTAAACCAGCATAAACTTCTTGCGGTAATGCACCGTACTGCTTTATGATATATAAAACGTCTAGGGGCTCGCCACCTTGGCCAAAATTAATGGTGCCATGCATGCGCACATATTTACGTGCTTTTTCAATGTATGCCATGCGCACCACATACATTTCTGAAAGGTCTAAGCGCTTTTTGCTAATTCTTAAAATCTCGCTTTCAATAAAGCTGATGCCTGCATAACTCCAACAAGTACCAGAAGCCGCCTGATTTTTTACTGTGGTAGCTTCAACATTTGTAAGCGTTGTAAATTTATATTCGGCATTAGCATCTACTGCATTGTTGCTACTTTCATTAACCAAATTAACTTGCGCAAAACCAACGCTTAAGCTTAAATAAAAGGCAAATAGGATATAAATTATGCGTTTCATAATGAGTTATTTGAATTGCTTAGAAACTTCGGCAGCTTTGATTCCTGCACTGTAATCGTAAAAACCTTCTCCGCTCTTAACACCCAACTTACCGGCCATAACCATATTTACCAAAAGCGGGCAGGGGGCATATTTAGGATTTCCAAATCCCTTGTGTAATACATTTAAGATGCTTAAGCAAACATCCAAACCAATAAAGTCTGCCAATTGTAATGGCCCCATTGGATGCGCCATTCCCAATTTCATAATGGTGTCAATTTCCGCCACACCGGCAACGCCTTCAAATAATGAAATTATAGCCTCATTAATCATAGGCATTAAGATGCGGTTACTGATAAAGCCAGGGTAATCATTACACTCGGTAGGTACCTTGCCTAATTTTTCGCTAAGGCTTAAAATGGTTTCGGTAACTTCATTAGAGGTAGAATAGCCACGGATTACTTCAACAAGCTTCATGATCGGTACGGGATTCATAAAATGCATTCCGATAACTTGTTCTGGCCGGCCAGTTGCGGCTGCAATTTGCGTAATTGAAATGCTTGATGTGTTGCTGGCAAGTATGCAAGATGGTTTGGTGAGTTCATCAAGCTGTTTAAAAATGGCCAGTTTAATTTCTAGGCGTTCGCTTGCCGCTTCAATGACTAAATCTGCATCGCGTACAGCAGGAGCCATTTCTGTATAGGTTTTGATAGCACCTAATGCTGTAGATTTTTCTGCTTCAGTAAGGGTGCCTTTTGCAATTTGCCGATCCATGTTCTTGTTGATGGTGGCTAAACCTTTGTCTATGGCCGCTTGGTTGATATCAAACAGGCTAACGTTATAACCGTTTTGGGCAAACACGTGTACAATGCCATTGCCCATTGTGCCTGCGCCAATTACTGTAATATGCTTCATGATCTATCGGGTTTTTATTAGAGTTCAAAATTACTTGCCACGCCCCTGCAGTACAATTAAAACCGTGTAGAAGAGAATTTTAAAATCGTTGAGCAGGTTCATATTCTCAATATATATAAGGTCGTATTTTAAACGCTCAATCATCTCATCTACATTTTCTGCGTAGCCAAATTTAACCATACCCCAGCTCGTTATGCCGGGCTTAACTTTTTGTACGTGGCGATAATGTGGTGCCTTTGCTAAAATTTGATCAATGTAAAATTGGCGTTCGGGTCTAGGGCCTACAATGCTCATTTCGCCAATAATTACGTTTAAGAATTGCGGCAGTTCATCTAGCCTATATTTACGCATAACACGCCCCCAGGGTGTAATGCGGTCATCTTGTTCACTACTTAGTTGCGGACCGCCAGCCTCCGCATCTTTGTACATGCTTCTAAATTTTATGATGTTAAAAGCCTTGCCTTGTAGCCCAATGCGCTTTTGCCTGTAAAATATGGGCCCTGTGGAAGACAGCTTGGTCATTACCGCACAAAAAATAACTAAAGGTGATAGTAGCAACAACAGCACAACGGATGAAACCACATCAAACGTACGTTTAGCCACCCTTTGCCAAGGTGCGATGATCTCATGCTTAATCTCAATAAGCGGTGTACCTAAAGACTCCATCCGTACTTGGCCTGAAATGATATCATACATATCAGGAATTATTTTTACGCGTACCGTAGAATCTTCTAATTGATTCACAATATCTTCTAAAATGCTATGCTCTTGAGATTCTATGGCAATAATAACTTCCTCAATGCCATATCGTTTAATAATGCTATCAAGGTCACGATAACTGCCTAAATGTGGTAGATCTTTCTCCACCAAAAAGTCAATATTGGCATAGGCACTTGTAAAGCCAATAAACCGGTTGCCTGTGCTCTTTTTTTGTTTTTCTAGTTCATGAAACAAAGCCACGGCCTTTTCATTACTGCCCACCAAGAGGGTGTTAAACCACATTTGGCGTTGTTGAATTTTGCGGTTGGTGGCTGTACTAAGGATAAATCTGAAAATCGCGGTAATAAAGAAAATGCTAATGAAGTAGGTAAAAAATGACTGGTAATAGTCTTTATACGTGGCTACCCAGTCATCTAAGATGAGGGCAAAAAAGATCACAATGGCCCCAAATACCGAAGAGTTAAAGGTTTGTGCTATTTCACGCAATCTACTTCGCCTAAAAATATCTTCATAAAAACCAGTAATCCAGTAAATAAGTAACCAAAACAAGGTTGTAATGGCCAGGCCGAAGAGATACCGGTTATCAAAAATGATTTCAGGTTCAAAGCCAAACTTGTTGGTTTCTATAACTGTCTTTCTAAAGTAATAGAGCAGCGTATAACTTAGAATAGCCGCTAAACCATCAAAAAACACATATTTGGCCACTTGAAGCCTTACGTTTTTCTTCATAAGACCTAGTAATACACCAACTTTAAGTTGTCAATATAGATGAGCTTTCTATTTTCAGAATCACCATTTAGGGTACCAAAAAAGATGTTATAGTCTATCGCGTTGGGATAGGCACTAACTTCAGAAACCAGGTTGATATATATTTTATTCCATGTTTCGCTTGGTAGAATGGTAACAACAGGCGCTTGAATTTTTTGAAAAGGCTCATTCGCAAAAATGCCGAATGTTACAGGAATCTCGCATTTATAATTGAGTTCTAAATACACGTTATCGCCAAATGTGGGTAGGGGATAGCTATTGATACTCACAAACTCTGCAATAGAATTGCCTTTCGGCACAATCACCTTTCCACTCTTTTTATTGACTTCGGCTAGGCCGGGTTCGCTAAATACCTCTGCGCTATCTGGCGTTACCAACAAAACAGTATCACTATTAGATGATTGCTCAAAATTTACGCCTGCGCCTTCAAAATCTTCTAGACGAATAATGGTGGTTACTGGTCTATAACCCGTTACCGGAAATCCTTTGTTACCGCTTTGCACCAATACTTCGGTGCCAGGTTCTGCCGTAAGTGTAAACTCATGCGGTTGGTAAAATTCATATTCGTTGCGCAAGCCTAGTTGACCATTTAAATTAATACCAGGTATTACGGTAATACGACTTGAATTTTGAGCTAAAACAGGTGCAACTATCGGTAGTTCGTAAGCCCCAACAACATTGCCATCAACCTCTAGCCAAACGGTGGTTATTTTACTGCTTGCCGTACCTTCTGTTTGAAAGTCGGTTTCAATCTTAAAATCATCAATGCGTAGATAAACAGGGATTTCTGCTTGCTTTTCGCAAGCCGATATAAATAGCAGGCCGGAGATAAAAAAGATTAAATAACGCTTATACATGCAAGTCTAGAGCCATGTTCATTTTGTTCATAATCTGATCTGCTACCACTAGCGCTTGGTAACCATCATGTAACGTAACACGCGTGTCTGTATTATCATTTATAGATTTCGCCAAACTTTTTAATTCTTCTAGAATGGCATTATTAGGCTCTACCTTAGGGTTTTCAAAATAGATTTGCTTTTTACCGCCACCGGGTAAATCGAGCAACATAGCATAGGGGTCTTGGGTATCTTGGGCTACATTACTCATGCGCACTACTTCTGTAGCTTTACGTAAAAAGTCTATAGTAATGTATGCATCGCGCTGAAATAAGCGCATTTTGCGCATGTTTTTCATGCTTATGCGGCTTGCGGTTAAGTTTGCTACGCAGCCATTTTCAAATTCTAATCGGGCATTACAGATATCTGCAGTTTCGCTCACCACAGCAACCCCGCTAGCACGAATGCTTTTTACAGGGGATTTAACCATGCTCAAAACGATATCTAAATCGTGAATCATTAAATCCATCACCACACTTACATCTGTGCCGCGTGGATTAAACTCTGCCAACCGATGGCTTTCAATGAACATGGGGTTATTAATAAAAGGTGCAGAGGCAAGGTAGGCAGGATTAAACCGCTCTACGTGCCCCACCTGCGCCTTTATTTGTGCACGTTCTGCTTTCGCAATAAGTGCTTCGGCTTCTTGTAGCGTATTGGTGATGGGTTTTTCAATAAAAAAGTGCTTTCCTGCAGATATAGCGGCCTCTGCACAATCAAAATGCGAGAGCGTAGGCGTAACAATATCCACAACATCAACAGCAGCTATTAAATCTGCTATGCTTTCAAATTTATGGTACCCTTGAGATTCTGAAACTTGTGCTGCTACTTCGGCATTGGGATCATAAAAACCTGCTAATTCATATTGCGCAGACAGTTGCGAAATACAGTTTAGATGAATTTTGCCAAGGTGTCCGGCTCCTAAAACGCCAATCTTCAACTTCATGCTTTCATGCTGAATTTGCGCAAATGTACGCTTTCACAATTAGCATAAAAGAGTTTTAGGGCGGCAAGCGATTTCTACGTTGTTTTCAAAAAACGAATTGTTTATAAAACCGATGTAAGCCCGTGTTGCTTTTGCTTTCTTTCTACATTTTTGAACCAATGAACGATTTGCCAAAACACAAAGGATTACGAAATCAACTTGCTGCATTATTGGCCGAAAAGGGCATTCAGAATAAGGCAGTTCTGCAAGCGGTAAAAGCTGTACCGCGACATCTTTTTATGGAAAGTAGTTTTGAGCAATATGCCTATCAAGACAAGCCTTTCCCCATTGGTGCCGGCCAAACCATTTCACAACCGTATACGGTGGCTTTTCAAACCGAGCTATTGGGCGTAAAGGCTGGTGATAAAGTGCTAGAAATTGGCACCGGCAGCGGTTATCAGGCAGCAATTTTATGTGAAATGGGTATTAAAGTTTATAGCGTAGAACGCATTAAAGAACTGTTTGACCACAGTAGTGTATTGCTGCGCCGGTTGGGCTTTAACCTAACTCAAAAGTATGGCGATGGTTACAAGGGTATGCCTGCTTTTGCCCCGTTCGATGGTATCGTGGTTACTGCCGGAGCGCCTTTTGTGCCTAAGGCATTGATGGAACAATTGGCAGTAGGTGGCAAACTTGTTATTCCTGTTGGCGAGGATAGTCAGGTGATGACGTTAATTACGCGTTTATCAGATAAAAAGTATAAAAAGGAAGAAAAAGGCCTTTTCAGATTTGTGCCGATGCTTAAAGAAAAGGAGAAATAAATCGCATGATTGCGCCAGTAAAAATCACAGACATCTGTACAACATAACACCATGAAACAAGCTAACGCCCTTCCGCCTTTTGCCATGAGTTATTCTCCGCAGTTCCCAGAGCTTCTCATGCGCTTAAATGCAAGCTTGGCGGTAAGTACTTTTCAAGCGGGGAAACTGATTTTTATTTCCCCTAAAGACGAAAATACGCTGGTGCAGCTGCCGCGCAATTTTCAAAAACCAATGGGCTTTTCATTTGATCAATCTTATACCAGAATGGCCTTGGCTTGTAAAGATGAGATTGTTGTTTTTAGAAGCAGCGAAGAACTCGCCCAACATTACCCAAAAAATCAGGGCACGTACGATGCGTTATATATGCCCCGCATAACGTATCACTCTGGCAACTTAGATCTGCATGATTTACATTTTGGTGAATCGGGTAAATTGTTTGGTGTAAATACGCTGTTTTCATGCATCGTTACGTTTGATGACGATTACACATTTACACCCTATTGGATGCCGCCACAGATTACCGCTTTGGCAAGTGAAGATCGCTGTCACCTCAATGGTATGGCCATGCAAAACGGCAGACCCAGGTATGCAACAGCATTTAATCAAGGTGATAGTGCCCATAGTTGGCGAAGCAATTTGCTTGAAACAGGGGTAATAATGGATGTTGAAAATAATATCACTTTGGCTACAGGTTTATCTATGCCGCATTCGCCAAAAATTTATAACAATGAATTATATGTGTTGCAAAGCGCAACGGGCATGCTATCACATATTGATCAGCAAACAGGAAAGGTGCGCAACGTTGTAAAACTTGGGGGCTTTTTGCGCGGCATGACCTTGTGTGGTGAATATCTCTTTGTGAGTAGAAGCAAATTGCGGAAAAACGCTTCTGCCTTTGCCATGCTTCAAATTCCTGAGGCTGAAAATAACTGTGCTATCATTGCCGTACACCTGCCAACGGCCAGCATCGCTGGTATGCTAACCTATAAGACTAGCGTAGATGAAATGTATGATATACACGCCTTGCCGGGTTATTTACGCCCCAATATTTTAAATACATTTACAGAAGACTATAAAGCAGGACTAACAACACCACATGCCACATATTGGGCACAAACCCCAAAAGAAAGCCATGAATAGAAACAAAAATCTCCAGTTTAAAGAGTTAAAAATCTTAAGCAAACGCCTGCGCGCATTGCTTACAGAAATGCGTGCCGAAGATCGGGTAGAGGCACAGCATATCGCCCTGCGTATAAAGCTGCTCGTAAAAAGGCTGCAATCGGCTTTTAGCATAAAGCAACTGCGCAACGCGCTTGGTGGTTTGGCCTTTTTATTTGGCCTTTCGGGCACCACGCAGAGCCATGCACAAAGTTTTGCCACACCGCTCAATAATCCTTTCGGGCTTACTGCCGTGTCATATCTGGCTGTGCCAACATTGGTAGATATAGATAATGATGGCGATTTAGATTTATTTGTTGGCGAGTATACTGGCAGCGTAAAATACTTCCAAAATGTAGGCTCTGCAGCATCGCCACAATTTGCGGCCCCTGTGTCTAATCCATTCGGTATTTCTTCTGGCTACGGCTATGCTTTTTTGGCCTTTGGCGATATGGATGGCGATGGTGATAATGACTTGCTGATGGGAGAATACTATGGCGATGTCAAATATTTTCAAAATACGGGTACGCCCGCCAATCCACAATTTACTTCACCCACAACTAACCCATTTGGCATTATAAGCGGTTATGCGTTAGCAATACCCACTTTAGCCGACTTAGATGGCGATGGCGACTTAGACCTCTTGTTAGGTGACGTGAATTATGTTAGTCCACCGTACTATAATTACCCATCACTTCGTTTTTTCAGAAATGATGGAAGTGCCACTGCGCCAGTTTTTCAACAAGTAACTACAAACAACCCCTTTGATGGCATTGCTGGCTATAACTTTGCAACGCCACATTTGGTTGATTTGGATGATGATGGCGATTTTGACTTGTTGTTTGGTGAGTATTATGGAGCACTTATGTACCATGAAAATATCGGCTCAGCCACACAGCCCAACTTCTCTGCTGTGGGGCTTACAACCCCATTTGGCCTGCAACCCAGTGCAAGTGTAGGGCTAATTGCATCAGGCGATTTAGACAATGATGGCGATGTTGACCTTTTAATTGGGGAGTATTATGGTAACATGAAGTATTACCGCAATACAACCATAAATATTGGTATTGATGAAGCGTTTACGGTTACCCTTGGGGTGTACCCAAATCCGGCAACAGACCGCATTTTTATTTCAGCAGAATACCAAGTTTTAAAATCTGCAGAAATCTTAGACATTACAGGAAAAACGCTTTTAACAGAAACCTACCTAATTGACGGCATCTCTATTGCCGATTTGCCAAAAGGGGTTTATCTGCTAAAGGTAACCACGCAAACTGATGATGTAGGAATTACGCGTTTTACGAAAAACTGAGTTTAAGCTAATACTAATCAAATTTAGAAAGGGGTAGGTGTTTGCTCAAAAAAAGAGTAAAAACCTGCCCTTTTTGTATCACAGCCGTACATTATTTGCGTACGCGGTCTAAATCGCGCTTTATGTCGCGATCTTTTATGGTATGCCGTTTATCGAATAGTTTCTTACCGCGCCCTAGAGCAATGTCTATTTTCGCGAGGCCTTTCGCATTTAAAAACAACTTTAAGGGTACAATCGTGATGCCCTGATCTTTTATTTTTTTCTCAATCTTTTGTAACTCGTGCTTTTGCAAAAGCAGCTTTCTATCGCGTATCGGATCGTGATTATTGATGTTTCCAAATTCATATTCAGCAACATTCATCCCTTTAATCCACAATTCGCCATCCTTCATAAAGCAGTAAGCTTCTGCAATAGAAGCCTTACCAAGCCTAATGGATTTTATTTCTGTGCCCAATAATTGTAAACCGGCAGTGAAAATATCCAGCAGCTCATACTCAAAACGCGCTTTTTTATTTTGAATGTTTACTTGCATAAGGGCGCGAAGATACGGGCATTTACACGATTGACGCCTTTTGGGTGTGTGTAAAAGTGTGTTTTAGGTCATCTGTACTTGAATGCAGTTTAAAACGGGTTATTAACCTTTGTGGCGCATAATTATCACCATAATTTATGCGCTAATTTATATGCAGCCCTTACTTTTGTGGCATAAAAAATCACCCCTTGTATAAAGCACTAGTCCGCCCGCTTTTCTTCTTGGCTGATCCTGAGCGGATTCACCATTTTTCATTTCATTTTATAAAAGTGTTGCAGGCGCTGCCATTTGTTGGCGCCATAACGCGCGCGCTTTATGCAAAAGACGACAAGCATTTAGAGCGTAAAGTTTTCGGACTAACATTTAAAAATCCAATAGGGCTTGCGGCAGGATTTGATAAAGATGCCAAGCTCTTTAACCAAATTGGCAATTATGGTTTTGGCTTTGTTGAAATAGGCACTGTTACCCCAAAACCACAGCCTGGCAATGATAAACCGCGTCTTTTTAGACTTCCGGCAGACCAAGCGGTAATTAACAGAATGGGTTTTAATAATGAAGGGGTAATGGCCGCTGCCGCACGATTAAAAAACAACAAGGGGCGGGTTATTATTGGTGGAAATATCGGGAAGAACAAAACAACCCCACAAGAAGATGCCGTGCAAGATTACCTGTTTTGCCTACGCGAACTTTTTGATGTAGTCGATTATTTTGTGGTTAACGTAAGCAGCCCCAATACACCCGGCCTTCGCGATTTACAAGAAAAAGAACCGCTCACCGCGCTATTAAACGCCATACAGGCAGAAAACAAAAAACTTGGCTACAAACCGTTGGTTTTGAAAATAGCACCAGATTTAACCAATTCTCAACTTGACGATATTATTGAAATAGCTCACACAACCAAGTTAGATGGACTAATTGCTACAAACACAACGGTTAGTCGGGCAGATTTAAAAACCCCAGAAATGAAGGTGTCTGCTATGGGTGCTGGCGGTTTAAGCGGAAAACCACTCGCCAAGCGAAGTACAGAAGTGATCAGATATTTACGCGAAAAGCTTGGTCCAGATTTTCCAATTATTGGGGTAGGAGGCATTTTTACTGCTGATGATGCCAACGAAAAACTTGCCGCTGGCGCTACATTGCTGCAAGTATATACCGGGTTCATTTATGAAGGACCAGGCATGGTTAAACGCATTTGCGATGGATTAATTCAGCGTTAAAAGCTTAACAAGGGCTTTTATTCTGTGATTTTTTATTCGTTTTTTCTGACGTGAACCACGTAGGTCGCTATGATTTTATCTTCATAGGCGATGTGCAAATCATAAATACCCTTCTGCTTGAATTTGGTGGTTAACTGGTAGCTTGTCGCAGAAAGTTGCGCTACTTCTGTTTCTTTTGGTGAGGTATAGGTACGGTAAACCATAACAAAAGAGAGCTTCTTTTTCTTTAAGGGATTACAAGCATGCAATTGAACACTAATAGGCGTATTTACGGTGGTATAAATGTTTAGAGTAGCAGGTTGCACAGAAAAAACACCTTGCATAAACGCAGCCCCATAGGTGACGGGCGCCTGCTTAAAATCAGCAAGTGTAAGCGTAGTGTCTAACAAAAGCCAAGTGGTATCAATAGGGAAGTGGTTTTTAGCGAATAATGAAGGTGCACATAAAAAATAACCATCATTATAGAGCTGAATAAATTCAAAAGTGCGGCCATCAAAATAGCCGCTAGACCACGTGGCATCACACAAATACCATTTTTTATTAAGCAATACGGCATTCCATGTATGATTGGGAAACAGGTTTTTAGGATCTTCATCTGCGCCAATTCTGCCGTACCCATCAATGCGTACACATTGCAAATTAGCCGCAGCACAAAGTTCTTCTAGCAAATAGGCATAGCCCGTACAAACCGTTCTGCGTGCATCAACCAAATTTTTAAAAACCTTGTCTTTGATGTGTTTATTCCACGTTTGCAAGCCTTGTACATCGCCTGCATATTTTTTTCTCTTTCGGGTATTACGGCTGTACAAGCCGAAATCACTTTCAATATTCTGGCAAACCCAAAGATAAATGGATCTAAATTTCTCTACATCTGTGGGTAAATGATGCGTTAAAACATACGCAAGCGCTGGCATATTTTTAAGGCTGTACCCTTTGTAATGCAAAGCAATGCTGTCTGCTCTGGTAAAATCAACATCTGCAAAATCATAACATTGGCCAGCGGCCGAGAGGTAAAAGTGAAAGGCAAATAAAAGCCCCAATAAACGCATCATTTCATGCGTCTTTTTAATTTTCGCCAAAATGAAGGTCTAGAAGAGTATACCTCATCCACCATCACTTTGCCCAATAAATCCATTTCTACTTCATTAAGCTGAATTTTTATGTAATCAGGGCTATCTTCTTTAAAAGTCATTTTAAGGGGGGTGTAGCCTATATATTGAAATTGTACCATAACAGAATCTGTTTGTGGTAGGTTAAAAGAAAACTTACCATCTGCATCGCCAGCAAAAAACTGCGGTGGGTCGGTGCGCACCACAATACTTACAAATGGAATGATTTCCCCTGATTCATTGCGTACGATGCCCCGAATAGTTCTTGCGTTGGTATCTGTTTTAGATGGCGTAATATTCCACTTAATAACCTCATTTTGTGTTTGTGGCGTTTCTGTTTGTTGCGGAACAGATTGCGCAAATGACCCCGAAGCAGGAAAAATGCTTGCTATAAGTAAACCCAATAACCGAGCGCCTAACCACCGTTGATGCGTGGGTGCAGCAGTTGTGAGTGGATATTGTTTTAGTTGAGCAGGTTTGAATTTCCCACAAGTACCAGCCTGGTTATTTTTAAAAAAGGCGAGGATTTCTTGGTCGGTCATATTGGTGAAGTCTATAACTTCTTTGGCGCAGTGGTTACAAAATCCCCCGTTAGCGGTGGGCTTAAAATTTGATTGATCTGCGCTGCAAGGGGTTGGGATGTTTAGTTTGAGACCATCAGCCATAGGGCAATCTTAATTTGAGTACTTATTATTAAAGGGTGAAGATACTTTTTTCTTTGGCCACACCTTATTTAGGCTTAAACCAATTGTTGAGGCTGTTTTTTAAGAATCAATCTTAAGAACGCTTTAGAAGTAGTTTTAGCACGTTTATAATAGGCTGCTTGTTATAAATCGGCTTGCCCAAAAGCGATGCTAAATTTTAGTTTTTATAACAAAATTATTCATCTTAAATCCGTTAGCCTTCATACCTTAGACCACCCCTAAAAACCTTTTAACGGATGACCCCATCTTCTGCGTTACAGCTTATTGAGTGCCCGCGTGATGCCATGCAGGGCATTCACCCTTTTATCCCCACAGAAAAGAAGATTACTTATTTGAATTCCTTATTGCGGGTTGGATTTCACACGCTTGATTTCGGAAGTTTTGTTTCGCCAAAAGCTATACCGCAAATGGCAGACACGCATGAGGTAATTAATGCGCTGGATTTAAGCCAAACAAAAACCAAATTACTAGCCATTGTGGCTAATTTGCGCGGTGGAAAAGATGCCGTTAAATATGAAAAAATCGATTATTTGGGCTTTCCTTTTTCGATTTCTGAAACATTTCAAAGGCGTAATACAAATAAATCTATTGCACAAAGTTTTGAAGAAGTGAAGCAATTGCACGCTCTGGCACAAGCCCACGGCAAAGCGCTGGTTATTTATATCAGTATGGGTTTTGGTAATCCGTATGGTGAACCTTGGAACGTAGAAATTGTAGAAGAGTGGTGCAAAAAGATGATAGATTTGGGTATATCTACAATTAGCTTGAGCGATACCATCGGCACCAGTAACCCAGAAAGTATTACCTATTTATTTGGCAATCTTATACCCAAACACCCTGAAACCTCTTTTGGGGCACATTTGCACACTACGGCCCGCACATGGCGCGAAAAGGTGGATGCGGCCTATGCCGCAGGCTGCCGCAGATTTGATGGTGCTATAAAAGGATACGGTGGTTGCCCTTTGGCACAGGATGCCTTATGTGGCAATATGCCCACTGAAAATTTACTCAGTTTTGCAGCAGAGAAGAAATTAGAAACAGGTATTAATGCTTTAGCGTTTGAAAGTGCTTATAATCAAGCCATACGCACTTTTCCGTATTAATCTATTTGTAGCGAATAATACGTGGTTTCTATGGTTTCGGTTTGGCTGTAATACCCATCAATCATTTTTTTGGTTTCTGAAAAAGGCTTAAAAACGTCAAAGGTTTTGCCTTGCGTACGTTGTGCGCCCATTGCATTCGCATATTTGGCTGCGCCTATATAATCAAAATGGTTGTGCATCAAGCCAAAGGCTAATCCACCAGCAAAAGAATCGCCACAACCAGTGGTGTCTACCACATGGCCTACAGGTATTGATTTTACCCAATCTTCGCGTAATTGGTTATTCTCAACAGTGTATACCAAAACGCCTTTTTCATCCAAGGTAATGTAAAGGCTTCGCAACCCATTAACCAGACAATGCCTTGCAAAATCGGGTATTTCGTGCCGCTCAATGCGTCTTTCGCCATTAAGGGCCGCCAGGTCGTATTCTTTTTGAAACCAACTGCACCCTGCTTCCTCAAGATTCATTTTGAGTACATCTATATAAGGAAGCCATTGGTCGCGCGTAACCCACAGCTTCATGAACCGGTCGCCCTGATGCGATAGCCCGTTGGTTGGGCCGTGCGCATCAAATACAATAGTGGCGTGAGAAAACTCTTTGATAAACTTGAGCGTATCTAACGGCACTTCGTAATCTGTTACAGGTACGCAAACAAACACATCTGCATCCAAAAGCTCTTTAACATCATTGGGTAAAATGGGGTACATGGCAGCCGTTTGCTTTTCTAAGCGTGTATTTTGATCTATAAACCGCAGCTGAATCACATCACCACTATCATGTTCATTGCTAATGTGCGCTGTATTGATGTTTGGATATGCAGAAAATATTTCTAGAATGGCCGCTGTATCTTTTTGCCTAATATGCGTTACCGGAATAATCTCGCCACTATTACCCATTAAATTTGAAAGTGCAATGGCGGTATGCGTGGCACAGCCGTACTTTTTTATGGTTTCACCGTGATGGGTAATAATGGTATCTCGGGGTATAGGGCCGAGGACGACAACTTTGCGTTCAGGCATGTACGGTTTGTTTAATGGTGTTAAGGTCTACAAACAATAAAGTCTTGGCGATGGCATTCAGCGCATCAAAGCTACCCGTAAAATGATAAGTTGAATGCGTATGCGATATGGCTTCACCAGATTTTAGTTCTTTAGAAGAAGAAGATGTTTCCAACTCATAATACGGGCCAAGTATGCTGCCATCGGGGTTGGGGCCATCATTGTAAACGTTTAAAACATCACCCGCATACGGATGCTCTTGTATGTTCCATTCAGAATTGAGGAAAACCTGGTTCTTATCCGTTTTATACGCTACAATGGTTAAAACGTTATTTTCAAAATCAAAACTGCCCAGCACGTTTTTGTCATGCTGTGGCGCGATGCCAATTTTAGCTTTTTGATGACCATCTACTAACATCAGCGCAAAATCCGTAGTTTTTATGAGTCGATTGCTAAAGTCTGCTTCAAAATAATTCTGATTAATGTAGGCGTTAGGGGTGTTGGGGATGATGGCCCAGCACTTTTTTGAAGGCTTAAACTTGCCTAAAATCCAAATATTTAGCAAGCCTGTTTCTTTACGCCAAGTGTCTAAAGCTTTATTAACGAGCTTATTTTCGCTTTTGTACGCAACAGAAGCAACTTTAGAAAGGTCAATATTGGGTAACATTTCTTGAACTACGGTACGCGAAAAAATCGAAATGTTTCGGTTGATCTCAATTAAAAAGTCTGTGCCTTGATAATTTTTAAGCTTACAGTTTTTAACAAGGTTAACGGAGTTATCGGTTTGATTTACTATGTGAAAGGGCTCAGAATCTATACAAGCAGGCGTTTGCCAGTTGTTAAAATCAAGTGCATCACCAGGCTTAAAAAAGATGGCAAACTGTCCGGCTTCTGGGCCAATCCAAAAACGATCTTCACCACCATAAGCATTGATATGTGGTTGCTGTTTTCCTGATTTAATCAGCTCGTGATTTATCCAACCAAAACCAGGTAAATCGCCTGAAGTACAACTTGTTAAGACTCTGCCTTGAAGTGAAGGTGAAATGGCAATTTTGGCGTTTTCATCGTATAACTCAACCAATTCACAGTATTGTTTTAAGGCCGAAATTTCTTGGTTATAGGTACGATTCATGAAACTATTTTGGATCTAACAACTGCTTACGATTATTGGTTTCAGCTGAACAGCTAAAACTATAAAAAGGAAACACATTAGGGCGCAGAGAGATAGAAATTATGTAACAAACAAGGCTAAAACTATTGCAACTAAGAATTTATAAAAGTTCGATAAAGCATAGCCAAACCAGGTAGCACACCTAAAAACAGTATTGTTAATAGGTGAATAAGCTTTACGATGGGTTTGAGCATTCTCCTGAAAATAATCCTGAACCATAAATAATGCAGTATTAAGTAGAACTCCATAGCTACGAGCAAAATCAACAAAATGCCAGTCCATTCTGTACTTACGCCTGTACCCTCCAATTGTCTGGCCTCAATTATTCTGCAAATCGCACCAATCGGTAGCAATACCAGCAATGCCGGAAGCAAGTAGTAAAGAATCATGGTAAGCGCTCTATTTAGCGTAATCTCGGGTCTGATAAACTTTCTTGTATTTATCTACAAATAACAGACAAAAGGGTCTTTTTTCTAAAATCCCATTTTCAGCCTCAAAATCATGTCATAGAATAGGACAGTCCTCCATCTCTTTGTGAGACAGGGAGCATAGACGGTGGGCAGAACAATAAGGCGGGCGAGGTTCAACTAATCATCTAAAACCCTTTCTTTGCGCAGCATTAGGTCTCCGTGTAATAACGGGGTTAAAAGGGAACTCCGGTGCAAAACCGGGACTGTACCCGCAGCTGTAATCTCTGTAGAAAACCTGCATAACCACTCTCTGTAATTGTATAGGGGGGAAGGCGCAGGCGGGAGGAGTGAGTCAGAAGACCTGCCAAGTGCAAAACATAACCCACACCTTTCGGGAATAAAAGGTACGGACACGATGAAAAACGAATGGCTATTATTGTTTTTGGCGTTTGCCTGCCGTGCATTTGCACAGCAGCCTGATACCTTATTGCCAGAAGTTACGGTTGTAGATGAGCGCTATCTATGGCTAAAAACAGCACAATTCAGTTTGCAGCAAGATTCCATCCAACTAAAATTAAACCAATTACATACCGCTGCAGATTGGCTGCCGCAAGAAAGTAGCGTGCATGTGCGCCAATACGCACCGGGCATGGTAGCCAGTTATAGCACACATGGCGCCACAAGTGCACAAAATGCAGTGCTTTGGGGCGGTATACCAATTAATTCTCCCGCTACCGGACTTTCAGATTTATCATTGGTGCCCACAAGCATATTTCAATCTACGTTTTTACGCGGCGGAAGCTCTGCTCAGTTTGGTTCTGGGGCGATGGGGAGTGTTTTGGCACTGCAAAGTCCCGTAGTAACAGAAGGCATACACGTGGCCCTATTTGCGCAAGCCGGTAGCTTTTTAACTTTAAATGGCGGACTAGAACTTAGCTACGGTACACCAAAATTCACTGCATTAACCCGACTGTATACTACGCGCAGCGCCAATACATACACGTTTTCTAATCCTTACCAGGCGCTTCAACCTATAGACACAATGCGCGGAGCAGCATACAATACCCGACATCTCACGCAACTCTTTGAATATAAGTTAAACCGCAATCAGCGCATAGAGGCAGAACTATGGTATAGCCTTGCGGATAGAGAAACCCCAAATAACATACTGGTTGGTAACGCGAGCCAAGCCAAACTAATGGATGAAAATTGGCGTGTACGTATGGGCTGGCATCTCGCTAAATACAAGCATAAAGTGGATGTGGGTTATGCTTTTTTGCATGAGTGGCAGCGCTACACAAATCCATTAGTATCAGACATATATGGCAGGGCTACAGATGATACCAACCGTACGGTGAGCCAGATTGTACGCGTAGATTACATTTTTGCAATTTCAAAACATCTGTTTTGGCAAAATGGCCTTCAATACCGTTTTGACCAAGTAAGCGGGAGTAACCGAGAAGGCCATCAAAATACCAACAGTGCACAGTCTGGCCTGCTTTTTAAACAAAACAATTTTGAAGCCCAAGCAAACCTGCGTGCAGAAATATGGAATAATCAATTATTACCACTCAGCCCGTTTGCCAGTGTAAAGTGGGGTATAGGTAGCGGCTTTTCTATCAGTGCTTTTGGGGGTTATAATTATCGTGTGCCAAGTTTAAATGATCGTTTTTGGGTACCAGGTGGCAATCCAGAGCTAAATCCTGAAAATGGATGGAGTTACGAAGCATCTCTTAATTACAACAAATCGCTGGGCTTATGGGGCGTTAATTTCCGCGCAGCGCTATATAAAAGCTTGATGAACGATTTAATACAATGGCTGCCTGGTACAGGGAATATTTGGCGCCCAATGAATGTTAAAGAGGTACGTATGCAAGGCGCTGACGTGAATGCTAACGTTGAGCTACATCTGGGTGAAAACTTTTTTCAGCTGCGTGGTGGTTGGTCTTTTAATAAATCTGAAGTGTTGCAATCTCACATTAAAAATGACCAAAGCATTGGGCAACAGTTGATTTATCAACCCGGATTTAAAGCTACACATCAGGTAAAATATAACATTAAGCGCTGGTCTGCCCAGGTTAGTCACCGCTACATTGGGCAAGTAAACACTAATTATGCTAGTACAAACAACACGCTACCAGCGTATCATTTGTTGGATGTTGGTGCCGCGTACCGCCTTGCAAAGCCGCTTTTTTGGATGAATTGGTCTTTAGCCTTAAACATTAATAACATCACCAATACCTACTACGAAAACATAGCCTATTTCCCCATGCCGGGGATAAATATGAATTTAACATTACGTGCATCATTATGAGAAATGTGTTTTTTATTGCGCTCTGCGCAGGGCTTTTATGCTCTTGTAAGGAAAAATCACCAAAGCCAACTCCACCCAGCGAATTAACCTATAGCCGAGGTGTTCTTATTAGCAATGAAGGGCCGTTTAGCGCAGGAAGTGGAACTTTAAGCTGGTATGACAACCAGAATAATACCATAGAAAACGATGTTTTTCAACGCGTGAATAACTTTCCGCTAGGTAGTGTTTTTCATGCCATAACGGTAGATCCAAGTCTAAATCAAGCGTATTTCATCCTCAATAATTCACAAAAAATTGTGGTTTCTAAACTGGGTTCCTTGCAATATGAGGGTGAAATAACGGGTTTTTCATCGCCCCGTTACATGCTTAAAACAGACCTTACAACCGCCTATGTTACAGACTGGGTTAGCAATAGTGTGGCTATTGTAGATTTAAATAGCAATGCCATACAAGCAAACATACCCGTAGGTGTTGGGCCAGAGCGGCTCTTGGCAGTTGGCAATCGCGTTGTTGTTGTAAATAGTGGTGGCTTTGGCGTTGATAGCACAATATCTGTTATTAATAGCGCAACCCATGTTGTAGAAAATACATACGTGGTAGGGCATAATCCGAATAGCTTGGTGCTAGATGCCAACGGCATGCTTTGGATTTTATGTGGTGGCATCAATGATTTTTCAAATCCGGCAAATAGTACAGCCGGCAAGCTCATCCAATTTGATTTAACTACTGGTAATGTTGTAAAGCAGTTTCAATTTCCAACCACAACAGAACATCCGGTACAGTTATGTAGAAATAAGATGGGAAATAAGTTGTATTGGCTAAATAATGCCTATGCTGGTTCTGTGGTAGAAATGGATGTTCAAGACACAGAACTTCCATTATCGCCAATGATTAATGGTACTTTTTACGCGCTTAATGTAGATTTAGCCACTGATGAAATTTATACTACCGATGCTTTAGATTATCAACAAAATGGCATTTTAAGACGCTTCACAATCACAGGAAACCTAATTGATTCTGTACAAGTTGGTCTAATACCTGGTGGGATAACGTTTAATTAGTTGCGCAACATTTGTTCTAATAGGGTATTACGCATATAAACGTTTTAAAAAAGCCCCGCGGCATCTTCTGCTACTTGGGCGCTTAATGCCACACCCATGCCACCTAGTCTACATGCCACAACCACGTTTGGCTTAACTTTATTAATAATGGGTTCTTTCTCGCCCTTTGGGCCAAAACCCATAATGCCGCTCCATCGCTGTTCTATTTGAAAATTTTGGCCGGGTAGTATTACCGTTTTAAGCATTCGCTCAAGTTCATCTTGTATGGTGTTGTTTAGGGTTAAGGAGAATGTTTCTTCCCCTTTTAGATCTAAATTTCGACCACCACCTAAGAGCACACGGTTGCCTACGTTGCGGAAATAATAATATCCTTTTTCGATGTGAAAGGTGCCTTCAAAAGGTAAATCGTTTATGGGAGAAGTGATCATCACCTGGCCGCGTGCTGGCACAACCTCCGCCTCTGGCAATAAACTTTTACTAAAAGCATTGGTGGCCAAGAGGACATTATTCACCTTAAACTTAAGCTCGTCTGTTTCTATGGCTACAGAATCATTTCCTGGTTCAATATGTTTGATGTTTAAACCATGTATGCACATGATGTCTTTGGATGCGCATTTTTGCTGGAGATAAGAAATCGCCTTTGCAGGATGCAGCATGCCCTCTTGAGCAATGCTTATTATTCCTGCGATGTTTTTAAATCCAAACACGTCTTTAGGATGTGCAGCATAGGGTTCAAAACCAAGTAGCTTCTTTAAACTCTCATTCAATTCTGGCATAAAAGCCAGGCATTTCTCAAAGTACTTTTCTTCCCCGTTTCTAAAAACCTCATAACCACCGGTAGATTGATACGCGCAATGCACATCAGGTATGTGTGCGCGCAACTTTTGCAAGCCTTCATAGCGTTTAACAATGCGTTTTAAAGTGCTGTCAAAATCTTCATCTAGTAAATCATCTAAAATTTCGCCCACGCTGCCAAAACATGCAAATCCTGCATTTTTAGTACTTGCGCCTTTGGCGATATGATGGCGCTCTGCAACGAGAATTTTTGCCCGTGGGTATTTTTCTCGGAGAGATAAAGCAGAAAAAAGGCCGGTAAAACCGGCCCCAATAATGAGGAAATCTATTTCTTCAAACCAAAGTTCTCTTTCCCAAAAACTAATCACAACCGCTGAAATTGTAATTTACGTTGCTGGGTAGCCAAGTTGTATGCACCCATAATCACCACTCCGAAAACTAGGGTGCCTAAAAACATATTCAGGGCGTAGGGCAGGGCAGCTACATAACAGGCCATTAAGCCTGCGCCAGTTTTAGGATACATGCCTCCAGATTGCCAAACACCAAAGTTTGACACCAGAAAAAATACAACGGTGTAGAGTGCTGATAATCCTATATACCTAGAAATTGTGAATGTTTTAAATAAGCGGGCAAAAAGGGTCATCCCCAAAATTGGCAAGTAAACGTATGCTGCACCTTCATAAAACAAACCGTCTACATGGTAAACCAATTTATTAAGCAAGAAATCGCTGAGCAAGAGCACCACAAGCGTTATGGCGAGTGCTTGTATAGGCTTGCGCAAAAGCATACCTCCTAACAAGGCAACGGCACCGAGGGCGGTAAAGTTGGGAAGCATTAAAAAGCGCGAGGCAATACCTATGGCTAAAAAAGAAACGACTAAAGCGACATTTTTATTCATAACATTTTTCCTTATCAGACGTGCAAAAAAAGTAAAAAACTGCGCGCTTTGCACAATTTATTTAGTGGCGTAAATTATAAGTTTCAAACGTTCCGTCACTAAAAAAAAGAATTGCGCGAATAGGATCTGTTTTGTTAACAACGTTTTTAGGTTCTGGTTCTGACTTAGTTGATTTTGGCACAACAGGCGCCTGCTCGTATGGCGATTCTGTGTCTTCCTCTGAAAAGAGCTCGCCGCTGGGTGGTTTGGGTTTAACCGACTGTTCGGTTTGTTGCGAGCCTTGTATGAGCCAGCCGGCAGAGTAGGAAGGGAAGCGCTCTAGAATTTTCATGATCAATTGAAGACTCGGATTATTTCTTCCGCTTAAAACATGAGATAATAATGGTCTGCCAATGCCTAAGGTATCTGCAAATTCTGCTGCCGAATAACCCTCGGCTTCCATGATGGTTTTTATACGCGAAACAATTGCTTCCATGCGGTAAAGGTACAACAGATTACAAAAGTAAACAGCAAATTCAGCCGAAAATCAACAGCGGAATGATAAGTTTAAATAAGACTATATAAACACCTGAAAAAGAGTTATATAGGTAATTATATCGACTTTAAATTCATCCTTGTTTACAAATGTATATACAAATGTAAATCGAAGGATGATCTATTCGTTACCTGTACCAAAATATCTTGCTGTGATAATAAATACAGGTAATTGGTAGAGTTACAAATGTAAATTACAAAAGTTTCGGACCCGTAAAAACCATCTTGCACATAACTCTCATTACTTTAGCGCATTATGACGCCAGAAGATTCATTTAAGGCTTATTGGTCTACCCATTTTAATGACCTTCGGATTCCTGAATTAGATTTACGTTGGGTTACTCCCAGCTTGCTATCAGCGGTCATTAAGAAGCTGCCGCCTTCCGTAACGTCTACTACTTTAGGGCAAACAGCAGAAGGAAGGCCGATTCACATGTTACAATTAGGCACAGGAAAACTGCCCGTATTGGCTTGGGCGGCCATGCATGGTAATGAAACAACCGCTTTGCGTGGTTGGCTAGACTTATTTATGCAAAGTGAACATCCCAAGCTAAAAGCCCTTCTTGCGCCATTATTGGCTCAATACACCCTGTACTTTATACCAATGCTAAACCTAGATGGTGCAGAGCGCTATACCAGGCGAAATGCCCAGGGTCTAGATATGAATCGCGATGCACGCGCTTTGCAATCTCCAGAAATGCGTGTTCTACTTAATTTAGTTAAAGCTTTACTTCCGGTACTTGCGTTTAACTTACACGACCAGCGCTCTATATTTTCTGTAAAAGGTCATTCGGCCACGGTGTCTTTTTTGTCACCAGCTATTGATGAAACGCGTAAAATGACGCCGACTAGAGCCAAAGCAATGGATTTAATTAGTCATGCATATCACCAACTATCCACGCTAATTCCGGGCCAAATAGGCAGATATACAGATGAATATTACCCAACGGCTGTAGGTGAGGTAATTCAACAGCTAGGCATTCCAACTATTTTGGTAGAATGTGGTGCGGCTAAGAATGATCCTGTGCGTCAAAAAGCCCGTATGGCCATGCCTGTGGCTCTTTATGCCTTTTTATCGCGCCACTTGGCTAACGCATCACCTGATATCGACACCTATGAGGCCATACCATTAAATGAGAAAAATCAAGTAGATATTTTAATAAAAGGCGTGCAAATCGTGCAACACGGGCAATTTTATACAGTGGATATTGCTTTATTGGTGGATGAATATGTACGTCATAATGCCTTTGAAGTCCGTTACAAAGTGGAAGATTTTGGTGATTTACGCCATTTAGTAGGTTTAGAAACATATATCTGGCAATCAGATGCGCTAACAGAGCCACCCCAAATTGGTCAATATGCTGATTTCATGATTACGACCACAGTAGGGCGATTGCACCTGGATCAAGGCATAAAAAAATAACCCCGCATCACACTTGGCGATGCAGGGTTAGTGATAATTAACGAGGTATGCCGTTATTCGGCTTTCTTTTGGCTAAGCAAAAGCACATCATTTGCAACCACTTCTGTGGTGTATCGTTTACCACCTTCTTTGTCTTCCCATTGGCGCGTTACCAACTTACCTTCTATGCCAATGCGGTCACCTTTGCGCACATATTTTTCTAAAATACCGGCAGTGCTGCCCCATGCAATAACATTATGCCACTGCGTTTCTGTTACTTTTTCACCCTGCGCATTGCGATAGGTTTCATTGGTAGCCATGCTAAATTTAGCCAGAACCTTACCATTGTCAAACTTTTTGATTTCAGGATCTTGTCCTAGTGATCCGATTAGCTGTACGCGATTAACAAGTGCATTCATGATTTTAAAATTTAAGGTTAAACATCTTGTTGTCATTTTGACGAGGACAAACATCTGGCAATAAAAAAATGTAAGCCGTATATTAAACGTTTACTTACGTTTGTAAACGTGTATACACGTGTATACACGGCTTAAACATGGATTTACAGAACGAACAAATTTGTGAAAATTGCGGAAAAAAGCTCACAGGGCGCATTGACAAGCGTTTTTGTGATGATGTTTGTAGAAATATCTTCCATAACCAACAAAAAACGGATGAAGCTACATTTATCAAGCCAATCAATGCCATTTTAAGGAAAAATAGACGTGTGCTCATCACCTTAAATACCAATGGCAAGACCAAAGTTCATAAAGATGCGCTGCAAAAAGCGGGCTTTAACTTTGCGTACTATACGCATCAATTCACCACAAAAAAGGGGAGTACTTACATCTTTTGCTATGAACAGGGCTATTTATCGTTAGATAATGATTGGTATATGCTTGTTGTTAACCAACGGGCTTGAATATCTTCAATTTATATGGTAGATATTGATAACGACCGCTGAGATTTTGATTGGAATGGTTACTTTTTCCCAATTATAGATAACGATGCCAGAAATTGGCTTGGAAATCAATGTTATGTTTTTAAAAATCAATTTTATCGCATTTTATCGCCAGACCTTTCTTGCCTTAATATAAGGCAGAAACGCATGTTTAACCTGAAACAAATTAGTCTAAGATTTAACTTTAATCACATAAAACAGCTACCAAAATGAAAAGAGAAAACAAAAAGACGATTACCGCACTTATTGTCGCCTTATTTTTAAGTATAACCCCAATATCTTTTGCTTGCACAGGTATTACGCTAACGTCTGAAGATGGTGGCTTGGTGGTAGCGCGCACTGTTGAATGGGCATTAAGCGATGCACAGCACAACAAAATTATGATTGTGCCGCGCAATAAAAAGTATATGGCGCTTACGCCAGATGGCAATAATGGTATGCAATGGAAAGGCAAGTATGGTTTTGTTTCGCTTACGGCTTATGGGCAACCTTATGGCCCAGACGGTTTAAATGAAGAAGGCCTTTATGTGGGTGTCTATTATTTGCCTGGCTTTGCAGAATATGCCGTTTATGAAAAGAACAATGCATCTCGTTCAATGAGTGTTGGCGATTTTATGCAGTGGATGCTATCGTCTTTTAAAACCGTAGATGAAATCATCGCCAATATTGACAAAGTTATAGTGGTAAGTGTGGCCAATGAAGAATTTGGCGGTGCAGATTTACCTTTTCATTTTAAAATAGCCGACCCAAGCGGTAACAGCAAAATCATTGAAATTGTAAATCAAGGCGAAATAAAAGTCTATGAACCTTATTTGGGTGTGATTACAAATTCCCCAACCTATGATTGGCACATCATCAACCAAAGAAATTATCTCGGCTTATCAACATTACCAGACACATCAAAAACATTCGGTACCTACACGTTATCGCCTACTGGTGGCGGATCTGGGCTTTTGGGTTTACCGGGTGATTTTACACCGCCTTCAAGATTTGTGAAAGCCGCAGCATTTACCGCCTCTTGTCGCCCTTTAGAAACAACCGAAGACGCTGTTTTTGAGTCTTTTAGGATTTTGGACAATTTTAATATCCCCCTCGGTGCTCAAGTGCCCGAAGGGCATACGCCAGAAGATATTGTGAGTGCCACACAAATTACAACCTCTTCTGATCTAAAAAACAAGGTGTTTTATTTTCATACCATGTGGAACCGGCAAATTCGTAAAATCGACCTCAAGTCTATTGATTTTGCTACCGTAAAAGAACAGGTGATTGATGATGATGCGGATAAGAAAAATAATGTCAATGATATTACAAACACGGTTAAACCTTAATTTAATCCCAATTCAGTTAGTACAATGAAATTTGTTTTTTCGGCCATTTTAATCCTCGCATTTACATCTATCCTTTTGTTTTTAAACAGTTGTAAAAAGGTGGATGTTGATACCCAACCACCCAATATTACAGTGTTACAACCAGTTGATAGTGCCAGTTTTAGCCGTGGCAATGACTTTTTAGTAGTAACCATAATGAGAGACTTTGTATCTCTTAATTCATATCGTTACAAGATTAGCTGGCATAACGATACTACTAATAGTTCTGGAAATCCTAATGATAGTACTTGGGCATTGGATGTAACCAGAGCATTTGATGGAAATGATCTCATTCAAAATGTTTCTTGGAACATTGATATCCCAGCCCAAATTAGAACAGGTTACTATACGTTAGATATCTATTGTAATGATGATAAAGGCAACGTGGGCGTTAACAATAGACTCATTTTAATCACAGAATAGGGGATTCAAGAACTAAAGAAATGAAAAAGCAAACTTATTTATCTTGTGTTTTGCTTAGCTTATGTTTTGCGATTTTAACCAACGTAGCGTATGCGCAAAGCGTTTTTAAACCAGGCTTTGATAAAGGCGAATTCTTAGAACTATTAAAGATTTCAAGCCGACAAGGCGATTCACTTTACAATCCGGCATTGCCTGCACCACAACAGTTTAAAATGATTTACAGATCTCCGGCTATGGGTTTTGACAACCGCTGGGATTTATGGATTAGTGAAAATAAAACAGTCTGCATAAGCATTAGAGGCACAACGGTTAAAGAAGTGAGCTGGCTTGACAATTTTTATGCAGCGATGTCTCCCGCTCAAGGCACCTTAAAAATTAGTGATGATTTTGTTTATGATTATAAGCTAAGTCATAACCCAAAAGCTGCTGTGCATACAGGCTGGTTGATTTCAACGGCATTTTTATCGCGAGATATAGCGCCAAAAATAGACTCGCTTTTTGAAAAAGGCTTTCGGGATTTTTATATCATGGGGCACAGTCAGGGTGGTGCCATTGCGTATTTACTTACGGCCTCGTTTTTAATAAGGCAAGAAAACGGAGAGCTGCCTAAAGACATCACTTTTAAGACATATTGTAGTGCCGCACCCAAACCGGGCAACCTATATTTTGCATATGATTTTGAAAATATGACCAAAGGCGGATGGGCGTTAACGGTGATAAATGCAGCTGATTGGGTTCCGCAGGCGCCATTTTCAATTCAAACCGTACCAGATTTTACAGAGGTTAATCCATTTACAAATGCTAAATCCACCATTAAAAATCAACCTCTTCTTAAGCGCCTGGTGATGAATCGCGTTTATAATGGATTGGTTAATCCAACAAAAAAGGCCAATCGGAGATTTCAGAAATACTTAGGAAAGGTTTTAGAGAAATACGTACGCTTGGTTTTTCCTGAATTTGAATCGCCAGAATACATCAACACTAATAACTACGTGCGAACCGGGCAGCAAATTGTTTTGGCTCCAGATAGCGATTATTACGCAATTTTCCCGCAAGACCGTAAGCAAATCTGGACTAACCATATGTTTGAAGCGTATTTGTATCTCACAGAGGTTTATTGAGGGTTGTGAATGTAGAGGTTGGTTAAAGAATATCCTAAAGTGATATGGGTTCGGCTTAAATGCGGTTTTAAGGTAGCCTTTTCTTGTCAGCGCAATAACCAAAGTTAAGAGGCTCCAAATCATTTTAAATTGCCTAATGAAATTTTCACATTTTGTTTATAAATTTTTACTTTTAACATTATGTGTAATACACTAAAAATCAACGTATTTATTTTAATGATTTAACCAGCTTTAAAACCACCAATAATTATGAATATCATCGGCAATGCCCAAGCCAATACTGAGTTAGAAATTGGCGCCTTAGTAATTATAGATGTTAGAGAGCCTGCAGAGTATCGCGAGGGCCACATTCATGGAGCTATCAATTTTCCATCAACGAAATACAACAGAGACCATTATTCGGGTTTTCAAAAAATGAAAATCGCTTTGGTCTGCCAGAGTGGTAGTCGCGCCAAGACTATCGGTAAAAATCTTCTCAATGACGGTTTTAATCAAGTGTTTTTGTTGGAAACGCAAATGCAAGACATTAAAAATACCAAAGCCACAAAGGGTTGGTCTATTGACAGGCAGTTTAGATTTTCGCTTGGTATTTTGTTGTTGCTTTATTTATCGCTCAGGAATTTTACCGGTTATATGATCATTATCCCCGTAATATTAGGTTTAGGCTTAACTATTACGGCTTTAATAGATCGGTGCTACATGCGCATGGGCATAGCCATGCTACCGTGGAATAAAGGCAAGAAAGTTTAGTAGGGCTTAGTAGGTGTGTTTTTTAATCTTTACCCTTTCTCAAATTCTTTTTGTGCTTCTATCTCTAGATAATTAACAGTGTAGAGTAGGTGCGTACAACGGTTTAGTTTGTGAATAATCCGCTTGGTATAGTCGGCAGAATGTATGGCTGTTGTACCTGCAAGAGAGGTGATTTCGTTGTTACTTAAAAGCTGATACATACGGGTATTAAGCTTTTTGTTAAAAACATCAAAATCTGCTTTGCGTTGTTCCATTTCAGCTTCAGCCCTAGGTTCTTCATTTTCTGTTAATGCCTGTTGCATGGCTTGGCAAGTAAGTTTCAGCTGATGTAAGAGGTCAAAGTATATCGTTCTAAACTTTGTCTGTTCCATATGGTCTTGCGCATTTGCTACCTTGAGAATATGATCAAAGTCACGACTAATTTCTGCAACAAGTCTGCTAATTACACTAAACTGTTGGGTCTTATAAGTTCCTGATAACAACGCGGAAACACGTTGTATTTCTGCCAATATTGGCTTGATCTCTTCGTAATAGCGCTGCTTAAACGGGGTGCTTTCTGTGGTGGTAAGCATCCGCAAAAAACCCTTATCTCTATTGCTGAGCTGCGTATTAAGGGTGAGATGCATCTTTTGCACCAGTAAATGTAAAATATGGTGCGCTTCGTGATAAAGTGCTAAATAGGCAGACTGTGGCACTTTTTCTACATTAATGGATAAATACTTTGGTTTCGCTTCTTCAGCGCTTTTGGATTTAATCTTCTTTAATAGGCGTTCAAGAGGTTTTATAAACGGCATAATCAATAACACACCGGCAAGATTAAAAAAGGTGTGAAAGAGTGATAATCGCATTGATAACGCTGCATTATCTAGCGCTAGTAATTCTGCACTTTTATTTACCAAGAGTTGAAAAAACGGCAGGAGTATAAGCGCGAAAACACCCGTAAGTACATTAAAAATGAGATGGCCAATGGCCAATTGTTTACCAGTGATGCGTGCATGTAAGGCACTTAACAAGGCCGTTATTGTGGTGCCAATATTTGCGCCAATTGCCATAGCTAAGCTTTGGCTAAAATCTATTTGTCCTGCAGCAAGCGCAGTAATAATCATGGCCATACTGGCACTGCTGCTCTGCAAAATGGCCGTTAAAACAATGCCACCCAATACCGCAATCAGGGTTACCACAAATGGATTTGCATCCACAAAAGTAAAGGGCATGCTGTTTTCCATATCGGCAAAACCGAGTTGCATCAGGTAGATTCCCATAAAAAAGCCACCTAAACCAAGTGCAATATGGCCAAAGGCCCGTTGCAGCGTAATTTTTCTGCTCTGCAGCATTATGCCAAAAAAGATGAGGGGTAGTGCCAGTGTGCTGATATTGAGTTTTACACCCAACAAGGCAACAATCCAAGCAGTGGTTGTGGTGCCCAGATTAGCACCAAACACAATGCCCAAGCCGCTGCGCAGGCTCAGCAAGCCCGTACTCAGAAAAGAAATGGTGATTACAGTAATTAACGAGCTGCTTTGTAGTAAAGCCGTAGCCAACATGCCAACGGTAAAACTCAAAAACAAACTGTTGCTAACCTTTTTTAATAGCCGGTAAAGCGCGCCTGTAAATGCACGTTCAAAGCCGCGTTCTAGAAAACTCATGCCAAAAAGCAAAACGGCTACGCCTGCGGCTATGAGCTGAAAATCTTTGCTGTAATAAAATGAAACACCTAAAATTACCAGTACAATGGCAAATAAGATGTTTCTGAACATGGTTTAACGTTTTAGTCCGTTCAAGATACTAAAAGCGCGGTCAACATCACGCTGGCGAACAATAAATGTAGCTTCGTTACTAGTAGAAATCACCTCCATCACGTTTATACCACCCTCAGAAAGGTTTTTAAATAAAAAGAAATAAAGCCCAAGCGTTTCGCGATTGCTGCTTGGCATTTTTAAGGTGATGGAAGAAAGTTCTGTTGTAGAATTAATAACTGGTTCTTCTTCAAAAGCGGTTTTTAACGCCTCTTCAAAATGGGTAGAAATTATAATAGTTGTTTCATCTACACCTCTAGAAAACGAGTAAAACCCATTGTTCAAATCTGCAATCATCGTTAAGAATGTATGCTCGCAGGCAGCCAATGTTGGCGCGTTCTTAAAGGTGTATTCAACTAGGTTAGAGCGCACAATGATATCTCCCAACTGGGTCATAAATCGCCTAAACCTATTTTGAAGCTGTAATTGTAAACCTGGGCCTATGCGCCTTACAGCCATAATAATGGCACCTTCATTAACCGTTTTTCCCATGCGCTTTTCCAGCTCGGGCGTCATTTTTCTGGCGAGTGAAGAAATATTGATGAGTCCTTCGTACAGCGCTTCTTCTATGAAGGGCTGCTCCTTTAGCATGGCCTTGATTTCTTCTCTTAAATTTGGCATTTTAGGTAGTTTGGCCGCAAAAAAATGAAATGAAAGGCTAAATGAAATGTTAAAACTTTTAATAATGCATTTGATTAATTTAACGATTAGCTTGATTTACTTTGTTGCATGAAAATTGATGATTTTCGTGAACAGTGTTCTACCAATTTGGCGGCCTTGTATCCGCAAGAAGAGATTGATGCTATCTTTTTTGAACTCTTGCTGCATTATGAAAACATAACGCGCATTGCCTACGCTACCAAGCGCGATTTGGCGCTTAAAAAGGAACAACAGTTGCGCGCTGCATTGTCTCGCTTGGTAAATCATGAACCACTCCAATACATTACAGAAAAGGCCTTTTTTATGGACCTCACGCTAGATGTTTCGCCGCAGGTGCTAATACCGCGGCCAGAAACAGAAGAACTCGTGCAATTGGTTCTACGTGAAAATGGTCAACAGGTTCTGCGTGTATTAGATGTTGGCACAGGCTCTGGTTGCATCGCCCTTGCATTAAAAAAGCATAAACCAAATTGGACGGTAGTGGGGGTAGACCGCAGTGCAGAAGCCTTGTCTGTGGCACATAACAATGCCGCTAACACTGGTTTAGCTGTACATTTTAAGCTGGCAGATATGTGTGCTATGCCAAATCTCGGCATATTTGATATTATCATCTCTAATCCGCCATATATACCCGCTGAACGCGAAGCAGAGCTTGCACCCAATGTACGCCTCCATGAACCCAAAATGGCGCTCTTTGCCCCAGAAACAAAACCTTTGCACTTTTATTCTTGTATACTAGCTTTCGCAGCTAAAAATTTGGCAAAAAAAGGGGGGCGGATTTATTTTGAAACCCACTTTGATGCTGCTCAGCAAGTGGCTGATTTAGCACCAAAAAAGAGTGAAAAGCGCATACTTGTTGATATGTTTGGCAAGGAACGCTTTGTAGCCATAACATTGTAAACATGACAGAGCAACAGCGCATAGATGATTTAAGGAAAATACTTGAAGAGCACAATTACAGGTATTATACGTTGGCACAGCCCATAATAAGTGATTTTGAATTCGACAAGCTACTTGAGGAGTTAATACTTTTAGAAGCGCGGCACCCTGAGTTGCATGACCCCAATTCTCCAAGTCAACGTGTGGGGGGGCAAGTCACAAAAGATTTTCCCACAGTAAAGCACAGGTACCCCATGATGAGCTTGAGTAATACCTACTCACGCGAAGAAATAGAGGATTTTATCAAACGCATTTCTAAGGAAATAGAAGCACCCATTGCTTTTGTCTGCGAACTGAAATATGATGGTGTGGCCATTAGCATCACCTATAAAAACGGTGAGCTTACCCAGGCTTTAACGCGTGGCGATGGCAGTCAGGGGGATGATATTACGGCAAACGTACGCACCATCCGCAGTGTGCCGCTTAAGCTACAAGGCGATTACCCGGAAGATTTAGAAATAAGAGGCGAAATTTTCATGACGCTTTCAGGCTTTCAAAAACTCAATGAAGACCGCTTAGAAGCCGGTTATGAGCCATTTGCCAATCCGCGAAACTCTACCGCAGGCACGTTAAAAATGCAGGATAGCAGTATAGTTGCCGCTCGGCCTCTAGACAGCTTTTTGTATTTTGTTATTGCCCCAGAAAAACAGTTAAAGAGTCATTTTGAAAGTTTAGAGGCAGCTACGCGTTGGGGATTTAAAGTGCCGCAGCCCAAAGATAAATACGTTACGCTTGCTCACAATGTAGATGAGATTATGGCCTTTATTGACTATTGGGAGGCACATAGGATGGATTTGCCCTTTGAAATGGATGGCGTGGTAATTAAAGTAAATGCGTATCAACAACAAGAGGCGTTGGGCGCAACAGCTAAAAGTCCGCGCTGGGCTATTGCGTATAAATACAAAGCAGAACAAGAGGCTACGCTTCTAGAATCTGTAAGTTTTCAGGTAGGGCGAACGGGTGCTGTAACTCCTGTAGCTAATTTAAAACCCGTTTTATTGGCAGGAACCACAGTAAAGCGTGCCTCACTGCACAATGCTGATCAAATTGCCAAATTGGGGCTGCACATTGGGGATACAGTTTTTGTTGAAAAAGGTGGCGAGATTATACCCAAAATTGTTGGTGTAGATGTTAAAATGCGTCCCATAAACGCCCAAGAAGTAGCCTTTATAGAAGCTTGCCCAGAGTGCGGTACCGCGTTAATTCGCAAAACAGGCGAAGCTCAGCATTACTGCCCAAATGAAACGGGTTGTGCACCGCAGATAAAAGGTAGAATAGAACATTTTATCAGCCGTAAAGCCATGAATATTGAGGGCTTAGGGGCAGAAACCATTGAGCTATTTGTAGACCAAGGCCTGATTGGTGATTATGCCGATCTATACGATTTAGAGGCTTCCCAAATTTTAAACCTTGAAGGGTTTAAAGAAAAATCTAGTACCAACATTATTGCAGGTATTGCCGCCAGCAAGATGGTGCCTTTTGAGCGTGTGCTGTATGCGTTGGGCATTCGTTATGTGGGCGAAACAGTGGCTAAAAAACTAGCTAAGCACTATAAAAACATTGATTCACTTGCTGCGGCAAGCATTGAAGAGTTAATTGAGGTTGAAGAGATTGGTGAACGCATTGCAGCCAGTGTGCACCAATTTTTTCAGAATGAAAAGTCTTTGAGCTTGTTGCAAAGGCTAAAAGCTGCGGGGGTGCAGTTTGCCATACAAGAGAAAAAAGCAGCAGGCAATCAGCTTGCCAACTTGAAAATTGTAATCTCAGGCGTATTCCAAAATTTTCAACGCGATGAACTAAAGCAGATAATTGAAGATTATGGCGGTATTAATGTTTCGTCTGTTTCTGCAAAAACAGATTTACTCGTTGCAGGAGATGGCATGGGGCCAAGCAAACGCCAAAAGGCCGAAAAACTAGGCGTTCGCATCATCTCAGAAAATGAATTTATAAGCTTAATTAAACCAGAATAATGCGCAATTATCTTTTACATCGTGCGTTGAAAAAAAATACTGAAAGCACAAAATATCAAGGTTTTTTAAAGCTTAAGACCGTTTTGTTAGTGTATGACGCAGAAGAAACGGAAACACGAAAAGATGTTGAGCAGCTACGCAAAGCGTTAACGGATGCTGGTAAACAAGTAACATTGTTTTGCTACAGAAGTGGCAAAAAACCAAAAGAAAATGTACCTGCAAACACGTATTACACGGCAGATGTAAATATGCTTAAAAAGCCAACCAACCGCGTGGTGGCTAATATTCCAAATGCGGTAGATGTACTTATTGATTGGACAAAGGCGACTGTATCGCCCAATGATTTTCTGGCGGCAACTATAAAAGCCACTTTGAAAATAGGAATTAACAAAAACCTACCTTGCTTTGCCCTTACCATACAAGACCGGGGCAACCCTAAAGAAAAGGTGATAGAAGAGGTGATGAAATATTTAAAATTGATAAATCATGGATAAAATGATGCACGGCACTGGTGTAGCGCTGGTTACGCCTTTTAAAGCAGATGGAAGTATTGATTTCACCGGCTTAGAAAATCTGGTTAACCACTGCATTCAAGGTGGGGTAGAGTACCTTGTGGTTATGGGTACAACAGGAGAGAGTGCTACCTGCTCGGCTCATGAAAAAACAGCTGCTCTTCGTGCTGTAAAAAGATTTGCAAACAATCGCGTGCCGATTGTATATGGTGTTGGCGGCAACAATACGGCTGCAGTACTTGATGCCATTTCTGAGGCCGAATTAGATGGTGTATCGGCCATTTTATCTGTCTCCCCATATTACAATAAACCCACCCAAGAAGGAATTTATCGGCATTATGAGGCTATTGCCAAACATTCGCCTAAGCCCATTATTTTGTACAACGTTCCAGGGCGTACCGGTAGTAACATGAGTGCAGCAACTACACTTCGGCTTGCCCGTGATTTTAAAAATATCATTGCCATAAAAGAGGCTAGTGGCAACATGGAGCAAATCATGGAGATAATAAAATCTAAACCTGCAGGTTTTGAGGTTATTAGTGGCGATGATAACTTGACATTCCCCATGCTTGCGCTTGGTGCCGTTGGTGTAATTTCTGTATCAGGGCAGGGCTTACCCACGGTTTTCACGCAAATGGTGCGAGATGCTTTAGCAGGAAATTTTGATGCCGCTAGAAGTGCGCATTATACCCTTTTTAATTTTACGCAGCTTTTATTTGCAGAGGGTAATCCTGGGGGTATTAAGGCTGCACTTAAGGTTTTAGGCGTTTGTGAAGACCATATGCGCCTGCCGCTTTGGCCGATTTCTACTGACTTATATCTTAAAATTGAATTGGAAGTAAAACGTATCTTAGAAGAATACTAAACTTTTAGTTCTAACATATTAAAACACAAAAAAATGTTATCTAAAACAATAGAAGCTGCACTAAACGGGCAGCTAAAAACAGAAGCACAGAGTAGTCATTATTATCTAGCTATGGCTGCTTGGGCAGAAAATAAAGGTTATCCAGGTATTGCTGAGTTTATGTATACCCACAGTGATGAAGAACGCATACACATGCTAAAGTTGGTTAAATACATCAATGAACGGGGCGGTTATCCAAGCATACCCACTTTAGAAAAACCAAAAATAGAATACGATGAAATTAGTGCGCTATTTCAAGATTTACTAAACCATGAGGTTAGCGTTACGCAAAGTATTAATGAGGTAGTTGATGCTTGTTTACAAGAAAAGGACTATAGCACCCACAACTTTATGCAATGGTATGTGGCCGAGCAATTAGAGGAGGAAGCCTTGGCACGAGAAATCATGGATCGGCTAAAACTTATTGGCAATGATAAAGGAGGGATGTACCTGTTTGACCGCGATATCAAAACTTTTCATAGCACCGCAGGCAGCGCCAACAAATAATTCTTAAACAGGCGTATAAAAGAGTTTTTATTGCGATTTGAGCCTGTTTCTTGTATTAAAAATAGAACGCGTTAACGCAGATTTAAATCTCGCTTAACGCGTTTTTACGTGTACCGTAAATATCAATTGTGATTATCTACATTTTTATAACATTCACATAATTCTTTGGTGATATGTGCCAGCGTACTTGCATTCGCAAATAAAATGGCATCTTGAAAAATACACGTACGCCAAAAGTTGTTGTAATTAGCGATGTTCATCTAGGTACAGTTGGCTGCCAGGCCAAAGAACTTTTAGTCTACCTCAACAGCATCTCCCCTGAAATATTAATCCTTAATGGTGATATCATTGATATCTGGAATTTCAGGAAGCGTTTTTTCCCGAAGAACCACCTGCGGGTACTTCAAAAAATTTTAGACATGGCCAGTTCTGGTGTTACTGTTTATTACTTAACCGGTAATCATGACGAGCTTTTGCGCAGGTTTACTGATTATACCACAGGCGGCATCCACCTCAAAAACAAACTTGTATTAGACCTTGATGGCCAAAAAGCATGGATTTTTCATGGCGATGTTTTTGACGTTTCTATTCAAAATGCGAAATGGCTTGCCAAATTGGGCGGTTGGGGTTATGATCTCCTTATTTATCTTAATCATTTCATCAATGTTGTTTTAGATAAAATGGGCAAGGAGCGCTATTCATTGAGCAAGCGTATAAAAAATAGTGTTAAAGAAGCGGTTAAATACATCAATGATTTTGAGAATACCGCTTCTGAGTTGGCCATAGAAAATGGCTATGACTTTGTAATTTGCGGACATATTCATCAACCACAAATTCGAAAAGTACTCGGAAAGAAAGGTGAAACCATGTATTTGAATAGTGGTGATTGGGTGGAGAACTTATCTGCATTAGAATACGCTAATGGTGCGTGGAGAGTTTATCATCATATCGCAGATAATAAAATCAAAAATCATGCGCAGACCACCTCTGAGGAATGGCCAGAAATAACAACTGAGTGGCTTTTACAGCGCATGATGCTCCAAGAAAAAGTTGGTAATGAGGCCTAAAAGGGTCTTATATGCTGTACAAGGTACCGGTAATGGGCATGTGGCACGTGCGCGTCAAATCATTCCATTGCTTGCTGCGTTTGCTACGGTAGATGTGTGGCTTGGGGGCAATCAGAGCGAAGTGGCGCTGCCTGTAACACCAAAGTATTTTACCCGCGGGTTAGTTATGCACTACAATAAGAAAGGTGGGGTAAGCTATATTAAAACATTAATCAGAAATAACTACGCTGATATACTTCGTGAAATAATTAACGCCCCGGTAAAGGGCTATGATTTGGTACTCAATGATTTTGAAAGTACTACCGCATGGGCCTGTAAGTTGCGCAATATTCCTTGTATTGCACTTGGGCATCAGGCTTCATTCCGCCACCCAGAAACACCACGCCCGCGGTTTAAACAATGGTTAGGGGAGGCCATATTACGATGGTATGCACCCGCTAACAGACATATTGGCTTTCACTTTAGAAGTTACACCGCCAGCATTTATCCGCCAGTACTTCGCCAAGAAATAAGGGCAGTTGTGCCAGAAAACAAAGGGCATATTACGGTTTATCTGCCGGCATATCATCCGAGCCATTTGCTGCCGATATTTAACGCGCTTACACCTTACACATTTCACGTTTTTACAAAACACGTTGCACAGATTACGTACCATCAAAACGTACAGTTACACCCAATACATCACGAAAATTTCACAAAGAGTATGTCCGGTAGTTTTGGGGTACTATGTGGCGCAGGTTTTGAAACGCCTGCAGAGGCACTTTATCTTGGAAAAAAATTGATGGTTGTGCCTATTCGGAACCAATATGAACAACTTTGCAATGCTGCAGCCTTAAGAATGGAAGGGGTTCACGTTTTGCATAAACTATCTAAAAAGTCTATTCCAGCAATAAATAGCTGGCTACAATCAGCACCACTTAGCCCGGCAAATTATCCAGATTTCACCCGCGAGCTATTGTTCAATTTGGTAAATGATATACCATTGCGCGAGGTTTAACGTTTCTACCAAACCTTTCTTAAAAAAATTACTTTTGCGCCATGTTTAAAAAGCTGGTTGTATTTCTTTTTCTGGTGATGGGCACGCTATTGCACTCTGGTTGTGATGGCTACCAAAAGGTGCTTAAAAGTACAGACCTTGATTATAAGTTAGAAAAGGCAATTGCTTATTATGAAGATGGAAAATACGCCAAGGCATTCCCGCTGTTTGATGAGTTGTTGCAGTTGTACAGAAATACCAGTAAAGCGCAAGATGTTTACTATTATTACGCAATGACGCAGTTTCAGCTTCAAGACTTTTTATTGGCTGCTTACCACTTTAAAACCTTCTATCAAACATTCCCAAATCACGCCTTTGCAGATGAAGCAGCATTTATGGTGGGTTTTTGTTACTACAAAGAGTCGCCAACATACAGCCTAGACCAAACCAACACCTTTAAAGCCATTAATGAGTTACAACTCTATATTAATACACATCCAAATAGTGCACACATCGAAGAGTGTAATGTATTAATAGATGAGCTGCGCAGCAAGTTAGAACGGAAGAGCTTTGAAATCGCCAGACAATATTGGCATACAGAAAATTTTAAATCAGCTGTAGAGGCTTTAAGCGGACATCTCAATGATTTTCCTGATACGCCTTTTAGAGAAGAAGCGATGTTTTTAAAACTGGATGCTTCATTTAAGCTCGCAAAAAACAGTATTGTATCTTTGCAACCGCAAAGGCTAAAACAAACGTCTACTGCTTACTATGAATTTATTACTGCTTTTCCAGAGTCTGACTATAAAAAGCAGGCAGAAAAAATTTATTTAGAAGCCGAAAATTTGGCGGATATCCTTAAAAATCAAGAATTAAACGAACGTAATAGTATCTAATAATGGACTTTAAAAAAATCAACGCAAGCAAGACCACAGTAACCCAAAATCTAGCTGAACTAGATAAGCCTACAGAAAACATTTATGAGGCGTTGGTAATTATTAGCAAGCGTGCAGAGCAAATCAATGATGTTATGCGCGAAGAGTTGCATGATAAACTAGAAGAGTTTGCAACAAGCACAGAAACTTTAGAAGAGATTTTTGATAACAAAGAGCAAATCGAAGTTTCTAAGTTTTACGAAAACCTTCCAAAACCTACTGCGGTGGCCACAGAAGAGTGGATTAACCACAAGATTTATCATCGCAATGCTGCCGAAGAAACAAATCAGGCAGGAGCGTAAATTCTGATATATGCTGCGCGGCAAGAAAATACTTCTGGGTATATCTGCAAGTATAGCCGCTTATAAAGCAGCTTCTTTAGTACGATTATTTGTAAAAGCCGGAGCCGAGGTCAAAGTAATTATGACCCCGGCTTCTGTTGATTTTGTGACACCCCTTACGCTGTCAACACTCTCTAAAAATCCTGTACATACGGCATTTACTCAAGAAGACAAAAATGAAGTCTGGACCAATCACGTTGAGTTAGGGCTTTGGGCAGATTTATTTGTTATAGCCCCGGCAACCAGTAATACTTTGGGTAAAATGGTTACCGGCACATGCGATAATCTGCTGTTGGCCACTTATATGAGTGCTAAATGTCCTATTTACATCGCACCAGCAATGGATCTGGACATGTACAAGCATTCCGCCACACAAACTAACCTTAGTGCTTTACATGAAATGGGGCATCATATTATTGAGGCCGAGCATGGTGAACTGGCAAGCGGTTTACAAGGTCAAGGACGTATGGCAGAACCGGAACACATCTGTGCTTTCATAGAAAATCATTTACGGCAACAAGCACCTCTCAATGGTAAACGCGTTTTAATCAATGCGGGTCCTACTTATGAAAAAATAGATGCAGTGCGCTTTATTGGTAATTTCAGTACAGGTAAAATGGGTGTTGCTCTGGCAAAACAAGCACAGCAGCTTGGGGCAGAGGTTACCCTCGTTTTGGGGCCAACACCGCTAACATTCCCCCTTGAGGGCATAAATACAGTACGTGTTACTTCTGCAGATGATATGTTTGCGGCTTGCAAAGAGGCTTTTATAGGTGCTGATTATACCATTCTTACCGCCGCCGTTGCAGATTATAAGCCGGTGCATACAGCAGATCATAAATTAAAAAAGACCTCAGATGCGCTTACCATTACGCTTGAACCTACTGTAGACATTTTAAGTACGTTGGGTAAAACCAAAGAAAAGCACCAAATGTTAGTTGGTTTCGCATTAGAAACTAATAATGAACTGCAATATGCCCAAGATAAATTGGCACGTAAAAATTTAGATTTTATCGTGCTAAATTCTTTGCGCGATTCTGGTGCCGGCTTTGGGCACGATACCAATAAAGTTACCGTTATTAGCAAGGGTGGAAGCCTCACAGAAACCGGTTTGCTACCCAAAAATGAAGTAGCAAAAGAGATTTGGAAAATTCTTCTTGACGCATGAGAAAAACAAAACAATTTGCCCTCTTAATATTTTTGATTATCAATGCATTAAGAGTATCATCTCAAGAAATAAATGCAACAGTAAACATCTTGTCGCCAACCATACAAATGACGAATAAGCAGGTGTTTACAACTTTAGAAACGGCTATTAGAGAATTTCTAAATTCCTACCGTTGGACCAATCTAGAATATGAAAATGAAGAGCGTATTCAGTGCTCTTTTATTTTCACAATAACCAGCTACCAGCAGCCTTCGTCATTTGCTGGCAACTTACAAGTGCAGTATTCAAGGCCCATTTTTAATGCGGATTACAACAGTCCGGTACTGAATTATATTGATAACGATGTTAGCTTTACTTACATTGAAAATCAACAGCTAGAATATCAGCCCAATAACCACCTGAGCAACCTTACCTCATTATTAGCTTACTATTGCAATCTTATTATTGGCTTAGACCGATCTACCATGCAAATGGGCGCAGGTGAACCATTTTTTGCGCAACTCCAAACCATTATTTCAAATGCACAAAGTGACGGTACCGCAAGTGGCTGGCGTAGTTTTGACGGCAATAAATCGCGCTATTGGCTAAGCGACAATTTAAATAGTCCGGCCTTTGGACCTATCATTTCTGCTTATTATTATTATCACCGCCAGGGGATGGATGTTATGCATGACCCCGATCAACAAGCACAAGCCAAAACCGTAATTCGCGATGCCATCATTTCGATGCAAGCGGTGTATCAAAAGCGACCTAATGCACTCTTGCTAAACAGTTTTTTTGATGCCAAAAGCGATGAAATTGTGGCGCTTTTTAGTGATGGTCCAGAAATAGACATTCAGGGGATGATTAACACCCTGAAACAAATAGACGCAGGCCGGAGTAATAAGTATGAGCAAATTAAACCCTAGCACAAAGCTTTTATTTCATCATTTTACATAATAGCTTTACCGCACGATGATAACTCAGATTTACGTTAAAAATTATGCCCTAATTAAGGAGCTACGCCTTGATTTAGCAAGCGGTTTTACGACCATAACTGGCGAAACAGGCGCGGGAAAAAGTATTTTGTTAGGTGCATTGGGCTTGGTTCTGGGCAATAGATCTGATAGCAAAGTATTGGCAGATGAAAACTCAAAATGTATTGTAGAGGCCACATTTGCTGTAGCTGCACTAGGTGTTGAAGATTTTTTTAAGGCACATGATCTAGATTATGAAGCCAACACCATTTTACGTAGAGAAATTCTGCCTTCTGGTAAAAGCAGAGGCTTTATAAATGATACGCCCGTAAAACTAGAATTGCTCAAGGCTATAGGTGAACGGTTCATAGATATCCACAGCCAGCATGATAGTATGTTGATGATGAACCCAAGTTTTCAGCTTAATATGCTTGATGTATTGGCCAACAATAAGGCTAATATGCAGGTGTATACACAAGCCTATGCTAAATATCAACAGTTACTTGCCGAAAAGGAAGAGCTTGAGCAAAACATTAATGTAGATCGCGATGTAGACTATATTCAGTTTTTAGTGGATGAGTTAAAAAGCAGTGCATTAAAGGCTGGCGAAGAGGAGCATTTGGCTGTAGAATTGCAACAGTTACAGCATGCAGAAGACATACAGCGTAATTTAGGTAATGCTTTAGGGCACTTGCAAGATGAATTTGGTGTGCTAGATCGGCTTCGCGAAGCCATAAAAGCTATGCAAGCTATTGCCTCTTTTTTACCAAAAGCTTCACAGTTGGCCAACCGGTTAGATAGCGTGCAAATTGAGTTACGGGATATTGTAAACGAAGCAGAGGCTAGCATTTCAGATATTATTGTGGATGAAGATGCGCTAAGAGCCACAGAGCAGCGTTTTAACCTAATACAACATTTGATGCAGAAGCATCATGTGGTTTCTACAGCAGAACTTTTAGAGAAATATGCTGATTTATCTACACAGTTGCGTTTGGCTACGCAGGGTAGTGAGGCCCTTGATGCTAAAAACAACGAAATAACGCAGCAGATACAGGTTCTTAAAACGCATGCGCAAAAGCTACACGAAGCAAGAACTTTGCGCGCTACGGCCTTAGAGCAGGAGATAGAGCGTTATTTAAAACAACTACAATTGCCGCATGCCAAAGTGCATGTTCGCATAAAACTAACAGACCGCGTGGGCGTAAACGGTTTTGATGATGTTCAGTTTATGTTTTCTGCAAATCCAGGTAGTACGCCACAGCCTATAAATAAAGTGGCTTCTGGTGGAGAATTAAGTCGCGTAATGCTTGCACTTAAGGCTATTTTGGCCCAGACCAAAAGTTTACCCGCCATCATTTTTGATGAAATAGATACTGGTATATCAGGTGAAACAGCTGTTAGAGCAGCACAGATTTTACGTGATATGGGAACCAAAATGCAGGTTTTGGCCATTACCCATCTGCCGCAAATTGCTGCTAGTGGCAATCAACAATTGCAAGTGCGTAAAGAGGTGAACAACACACAGACACAAACAGTCATTGAAGCATTGTCTAATACTGAGCGTGTAGAAGCCATTGCCCGCTTGTTGAGTGGTGCACAGGTAAGTGAAGCGGCACGTAAAACGGCACAAGAATTATTAACCTCCGTTTAAATTGGTGTTGCAATAGCGGAATAGGGCAGTGCCTTAATCGCCAAAAATACCCGCTAAAATCATTTTAAAGCCTTTAACCGACAAATAAATGGCTACCCCCATGATGAGTAGGCTGATAACGCCCCACCACCATTGGCCATTTTGCCAACTATTTGCACCTTTCCAAAAGTAGAGCGATGGCCCCAGCAAAACCAACGGAAATGCAAATGCCATAATATTAACACCGCGCATTAATTTGTCTTTGTCTGTTGCCATAGTTAATCGTTTTTTGGAGTGGAATTTGTTTTTTAAGCCAAAACAGTTTTTATTACTAATCAAATGTACGGCATCATTGCCTTTGCGAAAGTTGCCTACTTAACCCTTTTGAAAAGCTGAAATCGCATTGCGTACGCTGCCGTGTGCTAACAGAAGTTTCTGTGCTTCTTCATAACTAACACCGGTGCTTTCCATTACCATACGGCTACCGCGATCTACCAATTTATTATTACTAAGCTGCATATCTACCATGCGATTACCTACTACACGCCCCAACTTAATCATAACGCTGGTTGTAATCATGTTGAGTACAAGCTTTTGCGCGGTGCCTGCTTTCATGCGTGTGCTTCCTGTTACAAATTCAGGGCCTGTAATTACTTCTATGGGGAATTCTGCCACTGCAGCAACAGGAGAATCGGGATTACAGGTAATAGAGCCGGTGAGAAGCTTGTGCTTTCTAGCTTCTTCTAATCCACCAATTACATAAGGCGTTGAGCCACTCGCGGCAATACCAATTACAGAATCTAATTCGCCAATGGCATGTTCTTGGAGATCTCGCCATGCGCCCTTATAGTCATCTTCGGCAAATTCTACGGCTTTGCGAATGGCGCCATCACCGCCTGCAATAATGCCTATTACCAAACCGTGTGGCACCCCAAATGTGGGTGGGCACTCGCTGGCATCAACAATGCCTAGTCTGCCACTAGTACCGGCCCCAATGTAAAATAATCGTCCGCCTTGCTGCATACGCGGTACCAACGCGCTTACCAATTTTTCTATTTGCGGAAGGGCCTCTTGTACAGCCAAAGGCACCGTTTTGTCCTCATTATTAATCCCCTGAAGCAATGCGCCAACTGACATTTTCTCCAAGTTGTTGTAGTATGAAGGTGCTTCTGTTGGTTTGTTAGATTTTTGCATTGCGGTGTTGTAAGATGTTTGCAAAGTAAAATATTGATGGCGCACAAGTCCTATTCCTTCAAAACATGATTCTTGAGCCTACCACTATTGACTTGAAGTTATTTCTCCAGAAAAACATAAAAGCGCGCTTAACTTTAATTTGACGTACTTTTTCGCAACCGCGCCATATAAAAGCCATCATTATCTTTTGATGGGTTTAACCGTTGCTCAGCTTCTAAAACAAAGTCTGTGTTTTGCTCTAAAAACCATGCAATTTGCGCTTCATTTTCAGATTTAAAAATGCTACATGTGGCATATACCAAAGTTCCGCCTGGCTTAAGCATGGCCGTATAGCGCAAAAGAATGTCGCGTTGTATGCCAATATTTCGTTCAAGGTGTTCGGGTTGTAGTTTCCACTTGGTATCAACATCGCGCCTAATCACACCGCTACCACTGCAGGGCACATCTAATAAGAGTCGATCTGCCATTTCATGGTAGGCCTTTATGCTTTGGTTGTTAACAATGAGGCTGGTTGTGATGCAGGTTGCACCATTACGCGTGGCACGTTTGTCGAGTTCTTTAAGCTTATAAGGCTCTACATCCATAGCAATGAGCAAGCCAGTATTTTGCATTTCTGCCGCAAGTTGCAGTGTTTTACCGCCAGCACCGGCACAGGCATCAACCACACACTCACCGGGCTGTACCTGTAAAAAAGGAGCAATGGTTTGGCTCCCGGCATCTTGCACCTCATAAAGCCCGAGCGCAAAACTCTGTTGTGCGGTAAGTTTGGGCCTGCCGGTGAGCCTTAGCGCCAAAGGGAAATCTGGCATTTCTAGGGCTTCAATGCCTTCATCAGCCAAAGCGGCTTGCACAGCTTTTATGTCGCCTTTTAGGGTGTTAGTACGTAAAACAACATCTGCAGGTGTATTTAGCGCTTGTGCAATGTCTTCCCAAGCTTTGCCAAGTTCTTCTTGTGCCAAATCTGCAAACCAATCTGTAAAAGATGTCCTAGTGGCAATATTGTTTGGGATTTCTGCCAGTTGATGTGCAAGATCAATTTCGCGTACAGCGTCAAATTTGGGCCAATCTGGTAATTGATAGCCGCGCCAAAGCCAATAGATACCGAATAGTTTTTCGAGATCTTTTCGTTTAACACTTTCAGGTTTTCCGTAAAGCGCCCATAAAAAGCGCCAGTGGCGTACTATTTCGTATGTGTGTTCTGCAACAAAAGCGCGGTCTCTGCTGCCCCATTTTTTGTTTTGTCTAAGAAGCTTATCCACAACCTTATCTGCATATAAACGCTTGCCAAAGGTTAATTCTAAGGCTTCAATGACGCCTGCAACGGTGTTGGGGAATATTTTTTGTGTGTACAATGTGTGTGGTTGTAAAAACCAAGATTTAGATTCTTGGCCAAATCTACGGATGTACGCGCAAACATTTGCGCATATCGTTTTAAGGTATTTTCAGCTCAGCCAGTTTTTCTTTGTTTGATGCTTATTTTAATGAGATATAATATTGGCAGCGCAAAAAAAGCTATCGGAAAAAGTGAATCGAGTAGGGCGGCTCCTTTTAATGTTTTGCCTTGTACATCATAAATAGATAATAACGTAACCCAAAAACATAATAGGCCGATGAGCAAATTTATCAACCTGAGCATCTGTGTGGCCTGTGCATAGTGCAAGCGGGCATTTTCTGCATTAATCTCTACGGGGTAATTGAACACCCACGGAAACCGGTTTAATATCGAAATACCGATGGCAAGTATGGTACAAATTACTGGACTAAACCAAAGCAAGTGTTTTTCGCCAAGACCTTGAGCGTCTTTAGAAGGCCAATTAAAATGGATGGGCACTTTAGCCGGAAGTTCTTGATAATACAACCACAATAGTACAATTGCACCTAGTATGCCTGCGATTGTAAATAACTCTAGAAGCCAATCAAACCACGTTTTATGCAGTTTAATCTTTGGGCGATTCATACTTTACCATGAAGCGGTTAATCTTCAATATAGAAGCCGATTGTTTAAAACAGACTGGGGAACTTATCTGGGTTAACCTCGTGCATCATGCCATAAATGGTCTCAAAAATATCGTCAATGCTAGGCTTGCTAAAATAGTCGCCATCTGTGCCATAGGCGGGGCGATGATGCTTAGCCGTTAAGCAAACGGGCTTGCTGTCTAAATATGCATAGCCACCTTGAATATCTAAAACATGCTGCATCATATAGCTTGTAGCGCCTCCAGGAACGTCTTCATCTAAGAAAAGTACGCGGTTGGTTTGCTTCAGGTGTTCTACAATTTGATGGTTTATGTCAAAAGGCAAAAGACTTTGAACATCAATGATTTCTACATCAATACCAACTTTTTGCAACTCATCGGCAGCAGCCATTGCAAGTCTGCACATAGACCCATAAGTTAACACTGTTAAATCTTGTCCTGCACGAATTACTTCTGGTACACCAACAGGTGTGCGGATTTCAGCCAAGTTAGTCGGCATTTTTTCTTTGAGGCGATATCCGTTTAGACATTCAATGATTAGAGCAGGTTCATCACTTTCTAACATGGTGTTATAGAATCCTGCTGCTTTGGTCATGTTTCTGGGCACCAAGATATGAATGCCACGTAACGCATTGATGATCATGCCCATAGGTGACCCGCTATGCCAAATTCCTTCAAGTCTGTGGCCACGCGTGCGGAGGATCAAAGGTGCTTTTTGGCCACCTTTAGTTCTGTACTGTACTGTGGCTAAATCATCACTGCTAATTTGCAGGGCATAAAGCAAATAATCTAAATATTGAATTTCCGCGATTGGTCTTAAGCCACGCATGGCCATGCCAATACCTTGCCCTACAATGGTTGCCTCACGTATGCCGGCATCAGAAACACGAACTTCTCCGTATTTGTCTTGCATACCTTCAAGGCCCTGATTTACATCACCAATTTTGCCGCTATCCTCTCCAAAAATGAGCACCTCGGGGTGGTTGGCCAAAAGTTGGTCAAAATTATCTCTGATAATGATGCGTGCGTCAACTTGTTCAGCACTTTCATCATAGGTTGGTAGCACTTCTTTAATATTCGCGGCTTTCCATCCGCTTTCGCTGTAAAGGTGGCTGCTGTAACGTTCATGGTTAAGGTCATCTTCACGCTTTAGCCATTGTATAAGTTGTATACGTGCCGCACTTTCTTCACCACGCACAAGTCTCAAAGCAGCCCTAACAGCACCCACTGCGTCTTTGTGTAAAGGTTCTGTTAACGCTAAAAGCTGCTCTTTAATAGGGGAGATAAACGCTCCATTTGCACTTTCATTAATCAGCGCATCAAGCAAATCGGCAACCGTTTTAATCTCTGCCTTAATAGGCGCTAAAAAGGCTTTCCATGCTTCTGCCTTTTCTTCGCGCACGTGTTTTTTCGCCTCATTCTCAATTTCATTGAGTTCTGTTTCTGAGGCAAATGTATTTTCAAGAATCCATTCGCGCATTTTGCGGATACAATCAAAATCTGCCTCCCACTTTAAACGCTGCTGGTTTTTGTAGCGCTCATGGCTACCAGAGGTAGAGTGGCCTTGTGGCTGTGTCATTTCACGAACGTGAATAAGCACAGGCACGTGTTCTTCGCGCGCAATGCGGCTTGCTTTTTCATAGGCCTTAATCAACCCTGGATAATCCCAACCACGAACGGTAATGATTTCATAGCCATCACCTTTTTCATCACGTTGAAAGCCTTTGCATATTTCGCTGATATTTTCTTTGGTGGTTTGATAGCGCGCTGGTACAGAGATGCCGTAATCATCATCCCAAACAGAAATTACCATTGGCACTTGTAAAACGCCACCGGCATTTAAGGTTTCCCAAAAGAGGCCTTCGCTGGTACTGGCGTTGCCTATACTACCCCAAGCAACTTCATTGCCGGCATGGCTAAACGACTTCGCTTTTTTTAATTCTGGAACAGCGCGGTATACCTTAGAGGCTTGCGCTAAACCAAGTAATCTGGGCATCTGGCCCGCAGTAGGCGAGATGTCGGCAGATGAGTTTTTTTGTTCTGTGAGATTTTTCCAGCTGCCATCGGCATTTAAACTTCGCGTTGCAAAATGCCCATTCATTTGTCGGCCACCACTAGCTGGCTCTCTTTCTACATCAGAATCTGCATATAGGCTTGCAAAAAATTCGCGTACGCTGAGTTGGTTTATGGCCATCATGAATGTTTGGTCACGATAGTAACCACTTCTAAAGTCGCCATCTTCAAAAACACGAGCCCAGGCAATTTGAGCCACTTCTTTTCCATCACCAAAGATGCCAAATTTGGCTTTTCCGGTAAGGACTTCGCGTCTTCCTAATAGACTTGTTTCGCGGCTGATGTTGGCGAGGCGGTAGTCTGCGAGTATGCTGGCTTTAAATTCTTCAAATGAAATCTCTTTGGCTGTACCGGGTTTGCCCATGATGTATTAGAATTTGCGTGGGTTAATTAAGGGGCTGCGAAAATAGTGATTTGTTCACGGAAAGCATGGCCAGAAAACTCATTCTGGGGTTTCGTCATCTGGCATTTCAATCGGTAAGATGGTATTTAAGGCCACCAATAAATCGCCTTCTGTTAAGTAGCTTACTTTGGTAAGGCGCTGATCATCTGTAGCGATAGAAAATTGAATGGCGGCTAGCTGAAGGGTGCTGTCATCTGTAAAATTTAATTGCACGCCTAGCGGCGCGAAATTTAGCGCGTCTTCCAGCTCAAAATTTTCGTCCATTTTTTGGTACCAATTCCATTCAAAAGAAACATTATCAATGGTTTTGCCAGCAATTGCAACATTAACGCGCGCTGTAACATCTTCTACAGTGTAATAGTCTAAATCGCCAAAAAGTATGGCTGCATCACCAATAATCATATCCATAAGCTCCATTTCTTTATTCCAGCAATAGGTTATGGTCTTTTCGTTTGATAGTGTTAGGGAGATGCCGCCATCAAGCACCCAAATTTTATCAGGGTCAAAGGCAAAATATTTTGGATTTACGTTGAATAACTCGGCCTTTTTGATGGAAGCGCCTTTTAGGATTGTTAAAAATTGCGCTTCCCATTCATTTAATCCAGGTAACTCGTTCATTTTGTTTGGGGATTTGGTGCTTTTGTGCGTAAAAAATATTGATCCTCTCCGGCATCATTATATGCGCCTGCAATAATCATGGTATCACCATTAAAAGTTAATGGCCCACTGCTTAATTGAAAAAATGATTGATCAATAGGTGTGGCAACCCGTAGTATTTGCAATCCGCTTTCGTCCTTATAATGCAAATAGGCATAAATTGCTTCTGCCTGTCCGTTTTTAAAGATTTGGATTTCTTTTTCACTAATAGCCAGAAGGATTTCTTGTTTGCTGCTTTTTGGCGTTTTTACATCCGTTTTTTTCAAGATGCGGTTGGTACTAATACTTTTTATCCATTGCCAGTGCCCTTGGATGTGGTTTTTTTGGCTGATATCGGCCGCAGTTAAAAGAACGATGCTCATCAGCAAAAAGATATTTTTCATAGCAGTAGCGTTATTTGTTAATACCACCCGCGCCTTATTCGGTTTACGATGGCGTCAAGTTCTAAATTAAGTACAAAACGCACATTTTTGATGTAATCGTTTTGCTGAACAAAAACTTTTTGGCTGCCCGCAATGGGGAAGTGAATTTCAATAAAATCAGGAATAAATTCAAGGTAAACACCATAATCCCAAAAAGGAGATGTATTATTAAAGCTGTAGCCAACATCCCCAAATAAACCAATAAAACGGTATAATGGCAGGTTTAAGTTGGCTGCTAATAGGCTGGTGGTAAAGGTGTTTGTTTGTGTGCGAAAGCCACCATCTGAAAAGAACATTTGCTGACTCCAAACACCAGATTGGTCGCTTCTGCCTATAAAATAGTAATCAAAGAGGTAATCGCGCGTACCACTTAAACCAAACTGAAAATAGGGGTCTGGTGTGTTGTTATGAAGTATGGTACCGGCAAAAGCACGCACCGTAAAGAGGTGATTTTTTGAGACCCGCCAGCGCTGTTTTACCTCTAGTGATAATTTTACAAAGTCATCCGCAACTTGTACATCTGCAAAGCCAATAAAAGGATTTAAAAGCGCGCCTTTTTCTACGTGGTAGCGCAAATCAAGTATGCGGTAGTTTAAAGGGCCTTCAACAATAGGCAGCTGCACAGCGTCAGTTGCGGTGCTGCTTTCACGGTTAACCAATATGGCCCGCATACGCAAGGTGTTAATCCATTCTGAGCGGGGTTCGGCTTTTCTAAAATGGAAATTTACGGTTGGGGATAATCGCATATAGCCCAATTCAGGTGCATAGTGGTAATATTTACCATACAGCCCAAAACTGATTAAATGAAATGGCCCATTGTAAGGTGTTAGGTTAAAACGTAGGCTACCCATACCTGTAATGGTGCCCGTACCGGTGCTAAAATCGGGGGCAAGCTTCCATTCAAATGATTTTTTAAAAAGATTGGCGTTGGTGAACTGCGCGCCAATGAGCAGTTGGTCATAGGCGTTGTACTTTACGCTGGGTAACCAGAAAAGTTGTGAAGTTTTTGGATTTTCAAAACTGGTATAAAATTGTAAGGCGGGAGGCGGCAGCGTTTTGAATATACCTTTTGTACGTGCTGTGTTGTTGCGCTGACGCGTTTCGGGCATGGCATTGGCGGCATCTATCTTTACCTCACTGTAATCTTCGTAGTGAATTTGAATGGTCTTTTTGCCTGTAAAACCTTCATGCCATTCTGTGAGAACTGTTTTTTGACCTTGATAGCCTGTGGTAGAAAAAGGGACATCAAGATTGCCTTTGTTCTTTATTGTTGCTGTGTAAACCGAAGTGCACCGATCAGTTTTCTTTAGTGCGTAGTCTACTTTTTTTGAAGTGGCATACAAATCCCCTAAAAACCAACCTACATCTTGATTATGATAGTACTGCATGGCAGCAATTAAACTTTCTGGACTACCATCTGAGGTTTGTGCCCATCTGCGCATACCGCGTAACCAATTCTTTTCGCCCACATAACTGCGGAGATAGCTAAACCATAGTGCACTTTTACCCCTAATAACTGCTTCGCGATTGAAGCGCGAATAGTTTGGCGCTGCATCACTAAGTGGTTGGTCAAGACCTTGTCTTACCATGTATAAATACAGCATCCTGTTTTGGTAGGAAATCGGGTAGTGGTCTACGTCTAGAAAGCGCGCAGCGAACGTATTGGCCAGTGGGCCCAATAACATTTTGTTTGGATAATGTACGTTGAAATACAGGTGCTTATAGTAATTACCTAAACCTTCTACTAAGAACGGATGCGCCACAGGATTAACGTGCAGCTGGTCTCTTGCATACACCTCTACAAGCTCCGCCACTAAGTCGCCTTCTACGTTTTCTTGTGTACTGTTTTTTTCTAGTACAATGCAATTTCCAGCACTTTGCAGGCCGCCTTTATTTTCCACGAAAACTATTTTCAGACTGTCGGGCAAATTCATGCCTAATTCGCGCTTTAAAAAGGCTTTTGTTTTACTTACGGTACTGTTGGTATTAAATGCGGGAAAATCTCCAGAAAAGAAAAGCAACACCGTGGTACTGTCGTTCTGAATGGGGAATCTGGTGCCATTAGCAAAAAGAAAGATTAATGCGTCCGTTTGTGGTTGCGTGCTGCGCAGGTGATAAAAGGGTTTTGCAGATTTTGGCGTTGGAACAAGTTTTAGGTTGGTGCAAATGTTAACGCCTTCTGATAAACTTAGCTGTAAATCGTAGGTGGCTGGGTAAAACCATGCTTCGCGGTTACTGCTATTAAAGGCGTCATTTTGCGTGTTATTGGCGGCAGAAATACGCGGCAACCAATGTGAAAGGCGCAAGGTTGATGTTGAAACACCGTATCCGTTAAAAACGGCATTTGGCAGTATGGCCACTAACTCAAAACGTAAATTAAGTGTTTGTCCTGGTTTTAATGTTTCTTGGATAACCGTGAGTTCTTCTGTAATGTTAAGTGGTTGTGACGTTTGGTCAGGTCTTATAATTTTAACAGAGAGTTGGGTTTTTCCACAATCTTCGGCCTTGGAAAATCTTAAACGTGCATTTTGATTTTCTAAAAGTTCGGCAGCGAGTTTGGTACCCATTTGTTGATACGCAAGCGGCCAATACAATAGCTTGATGTTGCTGTAAACGCTGTCGCCTTGATTGGTTAGCGCAACGCTTACTGTTCCTGATAATTCTTTGGTAGCCGTGTTTAGCGACAAATTGGTGCTTGAATAATGTACAGAAATCTGTGCCTTGGCATCAAAAGAAAATAAAGCGATAACAAACAGAAACAGGCGGATTATGCTTCCGCCTGCTTGCCATATTATGTTCTTAGAATCTTTATTCACTACACATGATAAATATCAAAAGCTTGTCTATCAATCGCTTCGCGGTGATCTGGGTGTGCAATATCTATCATGGCTTTGATACGCTCTTTAATAGACTTCCCGTATAAATCGGCCACGCCAAATTCTGTAACTACATAATGAACGTGCGCACGTGTGGTAACAACGCCGGCACCGGGTTTTAATATCGGCACAATTTTACTTTCATTGCGTTTGGTTACAGAGCCCAAAGCTATGATGGGTTTGCCGCCTTGCGACAAAGATGCCCCGCGAATAAAATCCATTTGGCCGCCAACACCACTAAAAAATTTCGCGCCTATAGAATCTGCGCAAACCTGGCCTGTTACATCTACCTCAATAGCACTATTAATAGAAACTGCTTTTTGGTTTTTCCGAATCACCGCAATGTCATTCACATAGGCAATATCAAGCATGTTAACCATTGGGTTATCATCAATAAAATCAAAAACCTTTTGAGAACCTACCACAAAACCACTAACAATTTTACCTGGATGCACTTTTTTTCGTGAATTGTTAATTACACCAGCCTCAACAAGCGGAATTACACCATCACTAAACATTTCGGTATGAATACCCAAATCTCGGTGATTGGTAAGCTTAGAGAGTACTGCATTTGGAATGGTTCCGATGCCCATTTGTAATGTAGAACCATCTTCTATCATATCCGCAATGTGTGTACCGATACTATCTTCTATGGCATCAGGTTTAGGTAAAAGCATTTCTGGCATTGGCAAATTGCCTTCAACCAGTGCATCAATCTGACTCATGTGGATGATGCCATCGCCATGCGTTCTGGGCATGTGGATGTTTACCTGAGCAATAACGTGTTTAGCCATTTGCATGGCTGCACGCGTTGCATCAATACTTGGTCCTAAGCTGCAAAAACCGTGTTTATCTGGTGGCGAAACAGAAATCAAGCATACATCAATCGGGATGATCATTCGCCTAAAAAGTGCTGGCACCTCACTTAGAAAAACGGGTACAAAATTGGCTCTGCCTTCCCAAACGGCTTTTCTTACGTTACCACCTATAAAAAGTGCATAAGTTTCGAAAATACCTTTGTATTCTGGATTAACATAAGGTGCAGAGGCCTCAGTGTGCAGGTGGTAGATTTTAACGTTGCGCAGCTCAGGTGCGCGTTCTACCAGAGCATTAACCAAAACTTGTGGCGTTGCTGCTGCTGTATGTAGATAAAGTGTATCTCCAGATTTAACAATTTTAAGGGCTTCTTGCGCGCTTATTGTTTTTGTGGCCATGATATTTATGAACGGAGGATTATTTGCTTAACAATGAAGAGCACAAAGATAATCACCACCAAAACCAAAAGAATTTTGGCGCCCCTGCCGTAGTGCATTTTGTGGATATTGGCATCTTTACGGTAGCTCCAAATAAGGTAAGTAATAAATCCAACCATAAAAAGGCCAGCAAAAATCCAATGTCCTGTGGTGATGTTTTCCATGTGCTTAATTCGTTGCAAATCTCCACGCAAAAATATCATTAGGATGTGATAACCGTCAGGTTTTTGCAAGAATTAAAAAAGGAAACACAATTTAAAGATCGCACGCTTGCACTAAACGCGTCTATGGGTGGAAAACATGTTGACATATTTTTCGCGGTAAGGAGGCGTAAATGTTGTTCAAAAAAATATCTTGTTTGCAATTAATAAACGGCATTATGAAAAAACAAATTCTACATGTACATACCTTTCATGAGGCTTTTGGCATTACAAATAATAGTGTACCTACCACCAAAGTAGAGGAGCGCATTATAGATTTACGGCACCGGTTAATGGCCGAAGAAAACGATGAATACCTTGAGGCTGCAAAACGGGGTAATCTTGTTGAAATTGCGGATGCCTTAGGGGATATGATGTACATTTTATGCGGAACCATTTTGAGTCATGGCATGCAAGAAATTATTGAAGAGGTATTTGAAGAGATTCAGGCCAGTAACATGAGTAAGCTAGACCGCAATGGTAAGCCCATTTATCGCGAAGATGGTAAAGTGTTAAAAAGCGATCAGTATTTTAAGCCAGACCTTTTAAAAGTCTTGCGCAAACATCTGCCAGAGGATGCTCAATAACCGCGTTCTATAACCGTTTGAATTTGTCTTGCGAGGCTTTTTTCTTCTGTGTTTGCGGCCAATTTTTCTGCCATAAAAGCAGCCTTATAGCTATTCGTTAAATCATTATTAGCATACAACCACAAACTAAGCGTATAGTAAAGCTGAAATGTTTCCTTTTTTTCAAGTCCGCGTTTAATGAACTTCAAAGCCAGTTTATTTGCTTCTGCATCGCTATAATTATCCATCAAGAAAAGCGCTTCCTCTTGGTATAAATCTGCACTATCTGCTGGCATATCTGCCAAATACGCAAGCACGAGTGTATCATAAACCGCCCATTTGCCCAGCTCTGCCGCATAAATAAGTCTTGCGCGTTGCGCGAGGTTGGCAATGTTTTCGCCTTTGTGTAAACGACTTATTTGATAAATCACATCCTCTAAAAGAATACTATCTTTTTGATCTACCGCACGGGCAATGTTGAATTCGTACACATTCTTTTTGTAGACGTCCCAGTTAAACTGTGCAGAATCTTCAATCCATTCTGGGTGATTTAAAAGGGTTTTATATATGGGTCCGTCTACATCTACACACATTTGCTGTATAAATGTGAGCACTGCAGGTACATTAAAATCTGTAGAATCTAAGGTGGTGGCCAATTGATGAACAACGGGATGGTCTATGGCGATGCGGTTGTTTTGGTACTCTATTAGTATAAAGTCAATATAGGTAAGGTGGTCTAAATCTCCTGTAGCAGCCTGTTTTTTCCATTCTGGATATAAAGTGGCTTTTTTATTGGCTGCTTGAAGTTGTACAAGAACCTTATCAGCATGATCAAGAGCTGTGATGGTTTCAAATCTTATTTCACCTGGATTAATCAATACCAGTGTTGGATAGGTAGAGATTTCATAGAGCTGCGCCACGTTTGCGCCAATTTCTGTACCAACATCAAGTGAAAGCGCCAATATGTTTTCTTTTGCCCAAGAGCTTAGAGCTTTATCATCAAAGGTTGTTTTTTCAATGACTTTACACGTTTGGCAGCCTTGTTTTTCTAGATAAACCAAAAGATTTCTGTTGGCATCATGGGCCAAGTCTAGCATTTCTTCCCAAGTTGCTAAATCTTTTACCGAGATAAAGTTGATAGCCGCATTTAACGACAAATTCATGAATAGTACGGCAAACAACATCAATCTTTTCATAAGTCTAAAAATGCTTCTTTTGAAGGTAACTTTTCTGAAAACCGCTGATTAAATCCCTTTAAAAACAACTCTCCTTTTGGTATTTGGCCAGGCGGGTAGAGGGTAGCATTTGGTTTTTTGATAAACGTTACGCGCTCAACTTTATTTGTTTTTATTCGGATTAATAAATCACTACAATCTGCACGATTAACACCAATTTCTTTGTCCTGTTCATCATAGGCATAATATACGGTTTGGCCATTACCGCTTACATAGATGCTTCTAAGCTCATTGTCTACAAATTTGCCATACATGTTACGGCCTTTAATTTGGTTGTATTTATCTGCGGTTTCTAAGGCGATTAAGAAAGCATTACCCAGCATAAACAGGCTATCTAAATGGCCCTTTCTTGTAGTCATAAAAATGAAATCGGCTGTTAGCTGGTTGTCTTCATTCCAAACAACGGGGTTGTGATACAGATGAAAAGTGCCGTCTTGTTGCGTGTAAATAAGCGAATCACTTTTGCCTTGAAAATCGCTTTTATAAAAACGCGTGTGGCGGTACACGCGTATTCTTCTTTTCATGTTTGTGTCTAGCGCAACGCGCAAAGTATCACCAGTAATAAATAGGGTGTCACCTTCTATATCTAGACGATAAATGGGTTTTTGCGTAATAATGGCAGATTCAGGGTGTTCTGTGTACGCACCATAACCACCTGTAATAACGTACTTATTAACAGTGTCTGTAATAGATACATTTCTGTACAATTGGCCTTGTTTTAAGCCCATTTGATAATATATGCTATCGCCTTTAATGGTTTGTGCTTGCTTTTCTATGCGTGCATTTTGGGTAAGAATGGCGATGTCGTTTTGCGTATCATAACTCCCACTTTCGCAGTAGATCAAGGCGCTGTCTGTTTTAATTGTAGTAGGGCCACTGAAATAAGTAATATTTGTTTCTGAGCCATAGCGCAAAGTATCTGCATCAATAGTGTAGGAGGGATGCCGTAGCCTAACGCTGTCTTTAAAGGTGAAGCGTTTGTTATTGGCGTTGTAAAACCCTTTCTTGCTTACTAATGTATTTTCATTTTGTTTAAAGGTGCCCCCAGTTGTATAGTAAGCGGTTGCATCTTGGCGGTTATAGGTGATTTCTTCGCAAAAAAGCGTCATATCACCGTCTTGCATTTGTACGTTATTTGTAAGGTGCATAAGTTTGGTAGAACCATCATATTCAAGCATATCGCCCTGTATAATTAGGGTGTCACCTTGATTGATGCGCACATTGCCAAAAGCATTAAAGCGGTTTTCACTTCTAAAATAAATGGAGCTATCGCACGTCATTAATGCCCCTTCATGCTCATAAATAACATTGCCAACCAGCCAAACAATGTCATTGCCATCTACTTGCTTGTATGTTTGGCTATCGGCATTTTTAATGCTAATATTTTTATTTTGACTTACCGCATTTGTAGAGACAAACAGCCCCAACACTAAGCATGTCAGGGCATTGTAAAAAAACTTATGTCTTTTGCGTGTTATCAATTTGACCAGTAAATGGTTTGCGCACGGTCTGGCCCAACAGAAACGATTCCGATGGGTGTTTTTGTATGTTCTTCTATAAACTTTATGTATGCCACAAAAGTGGGAGGGAAATCCGCTTTATCTTTAATTGTAGTTAAATCTTCATGCCAGCCCGGTATTGAGATATAAACAGGTTCTAGCAATTCCGGATCAATTTTGTAGGGGAGGTAGTCAATTACTTCGCCCTTGTAGCGGTAGTGCGTACAGATATTTATTTCGTCTAAGCCGCTTAATACATCGGCTTTCATCATCATTAGTTGTGTTACGCCATTAAGCTGTATGGCATAGTTTAATGCGGGGATGTCTAGCCAGCCACAACGTCTGGGTCTGCCAGTGGTACTGCCATATTCATTGCCTTTATCGCGTAAATGTTGCCCCATTTCATTTTCTAGCTCAGTAGGAAATGGGCCGCTCCCAACACGTGTACAATAAGCTTTAAAAATGCCATATACGTTATTGATAGATCTAGGTGAAATGCCCAAACCTGTACATGCGCCAGCGGCAGTTGTGTTGCTCGAGGTTACAAAAGGGTAAGACCCAAAATCGATATCGAGTAGGGTACCTTGTGCTCCTTCTGCTAATATAGCCTCATCGCGTTGCACCGCTTGGTGAAAATAATGTTCACTGTCAATACGCTTCAAACCTTTCAGAAATTCTATGGCTTCAAACCAAGCAGTTTCCATCTCTGCCAAATCATACTCATACGCGTATAATGTGATAAGCTGTTCGTGTTTGGCGCGTAATGCGGCATACAACTCCATAAAATTATCCATCTCTAAATCACCAACACGTATACCATTACGCCCTGTTTTATCCATATAGGTGGGCCCGATGCCTTTTAGGGTAGAACCAATCTTTTTCTTGCCTTTGCTGGCTTCAGACGCAGCATCTAAAACCCTATGGGTGGGCAAAATGAGGTGCGCTTTGCGCGAGATGTAAAGCCGATCAGTTACGTGCGGGTCTTGGGCCTGGAGTTTTAAGATTTCGCCTTTAAAAATAATAGGGTCTATAACCACGCCATTACCCACAATATTTTTTACACCATTATGAAAAATACCTGACGGGATGGTATGTAAAACGTGTTTTTGACCATCAAACTCTAGTGTATGCCCGGCATTTGGACCGCCTTGAAAACGCGCAATGGTGCTATAATTTTGCGTTAATACATCAACAATTTTTCCTTTTCCTTCATCGCCCCACTGCAGGCCCAGAAGCACATCTACTGCCATAAAACTAGGTTTTGGTATTAAGATTTTGTTTCGTTTGTATCGGGTTTTGTAGCGTAAATGTAAAGTGCATGACCGTTTACTTGTACGCCAAAGACATCTTCTATGGTCTTTTTTATTTGTTGGATGCGGGGATCGCAAAACTCAATGACTTCACCCGTATTGTCAATGATAATATGGTCATGCTGTTTATTAAAATAGGATTTCTCATAGTATGCGTGGTTTTGGCCGAATTGATGTTTGCGCACTAATCCACATGCTAAGAGTAATTCTATAGTGTTGTACAAGGTAGCTCTACTAACGCGGTAATTTTTATTTTTCATTGAGATGTAGAGATTCTCAATATCAAAATGGTTGTTATTGGCATATATTTCTTTGAGTATGGCGTAACGCTCTGGTGTTTTGCGCTGACCATTATTCTCTAAGAAATCGGTAAAAACTTTTTTTACTTCTTCGTATGCCTTAGTATCTTCCATTGCAATTGTAAAGCTGACAAATTTAGGAACAAAGCCGGGTTAATGGCTATGATTTGATTTAAAGGTTTTCAACGGCCAGAAGTACGCTGTACACTGGTAACACCCTCAACTTTTTTAAGCTTCTCTATAACGTTAAAGAGGTGGATTTTATCTTCTACCAGCAAATTGATATTCCCCTCAAAAACGCCTTGTTCTCCGGCAATGCTCAGGCTTCTAATATTTACATTCAAATCATTACTAATGATTTGTGTAACCTGGTTTACGAGGCCTACCTTGTCAATACCTTTAATAAGCAGGTTAACAGTAAAGCTAGATGCTTCTGTACGCACCCATTCTGCCTTTATGGTTCTATTTGCCAACCTGCTTTGTAGCGCTACGGCATTGGGGCAATCATGGCGGTGCACTTTTATGCCCTCATTGCTGGTTAAAAAACCAAAAACCTTATCTCCCGGTATGGGGTTGCAGCATTTGGCTAATTTGTATTCTAGTTGTTCCTGATTTGGGCCAAAAACCAAGGTGCTCTTGCCTGGTAAGCCGTTTTGCTCAGATAAGGTTGTTTTAGATTTGGTGTATTGTGGCTTTTTTATTTTACTTCTAAAGTAGTTGTACAAGCCGCCAGCATGATCTTTTGCAAACTCTTTAATGTGTTTATTATCAATAATGCCGATGCCAACCTTATGAAAAAGCTCTTGCGGGTTTTTGAGTCCGTAATAGTTGACCATTTTTTGAATGGTACTGTCATTGGCCTTTAGCTTTATGAAATTCAGTTTTCGCTCTAAAATGGCTCTGCCTTTACCACTGAGCTTATTGGTTTCATCTTTTAGTGCTTGTTTAATGCTTGATTTCGCCTTGCTGGTTACCACAAAATTCAACCACTCTTCTTTGGGCATTTGTTTATCAGAGGTGATGATTTCAATCTGATCGCCACTTTTAAGCTTGTAACTAAGCGGCACCAACTTGCCATTAACCTTAGTGCCAAGGGTATGTGCGCCTATTTCGGTATGTATTTCAAAGGCAAAATCTAGTGGAGAGGCGCCTTTGGGTAAAATCTTCATATCACCCTGCGGGGTAAAAACAAAGATTTCATCACTAAATAAATTGAGTTTGAAATTATCAATAAAGTCTACCGCATTTTGACCCGGATTTTCTAGTAAGTCGCGAACGCGATTTAGCCAAATATCAAGGTTGTCACTGCCAGATTTATCCTCTTTGTAAAGCCAATGGGCGGCATAGCCTTTTTCTGCTATTTGGTCCATGCGCTCACTGCGTATTTGAACTTCTACCCAGTGGCCTTCTGGCCCCATAACGGTGGTGTGTAAACTTTCATATCCATTACTTTTTGGAGCAGAAATCCAATCGCGTAGTCGGTCTGGGTTAGGGCGATAGTAATCCGTTACAATAGAATATACCTTCCAGCAATCTGCCTTTTCATCTTCTGGTGGAGAATCTATGATAATGCGCATAGCGAATTTATCAAACACCTCTTCGAAACGTACATTTTGGTTTACCATTTTTCTGCGGATAGAAAATACAGACTTGGTACGTTCTTTAATGGTGAAATTGAACCCCTCCTTTTTTAAGGCTTCTCTGATTTTGGCGCTAAAGCGTTTAAGATACTTTAATTCACCGGCCTTGCTGGCCTTGATCTTTAGAACAATATCACGGTATACTTCGGGCTCTGTGTACTTTAAAGAGAGGTCTTCCAACTCCGTTTTAATGGCATATAGGCCAAGGCGGTGTGCCAGTGGTGCAAAAATGAATAGCGTTTCTGAAGCGATCTTAAGCTGTTTATGAGCCGGCATGCTCTCCATAGTGCGCATGTTGTGCAGGCGGTCTGCCAACTTGATCAGAATCACCCTGATGTCATCCGCAATGGTAAGCAGCATCTTGCGGAAGTTCTCTGCCTGTACGCTCACGTTTTGATCAAACACCCCGGAGATCTTGGTAAGGCCGTCTATGATGCGCGCTACTTTCTCGCCAAAAAGGCGCTCAATATCATCTAAGGTATAATCGCTGTCTTCAACCACATCATGCAGCAAGGCCGCAACAATACTGGTAGGGCCCAGACCAATTTCTTTGCTTACAATTATAGCAACCTCAATAGGGTGGAGAATGTACGGCTCACCGCTTTTTCTGCGCACGTTTTTATGGGCATCCATAGCCAGCTTAAAGGCCTCTCGGATCATCTTTTTGTCCTTAGTGTCGGCCTTGTCATCCAAACTACGCAGCAGGGCGCGGTAGCGATTAAGTACCTCGGTCTGGTCTTTTGTTATGTCTCTTAAAAGGGGTGAATCATCCATTTTTACTAAGCTCCTACAGATAGCCGAAATTACGATTTACCCGTGAACCTTCTTTCT
>CAYQDW010000009.1:0-20475 GCA_964416385.1 uncultured Cryomorphaceae bacterium
AATCAATAAATATCAATACAGAAGACCTTAATATTGAATATGATGAAATCATAAAAAAATCCGAGGGTCGATTTAAATTTACTACCGACCATAAAGTCTATTTTCTCTCTCAGAGATTTTGGTTCAAATTCTTCAATTTAAGAACGCCTTTTCCTTTCAAAACAATAGGCTCCATAACCCCAAATAAGATTGAGCTTGTTGCAAGAGTACCATTAGGAACCAGTTTATTCCTGTTGTTTTGGCTCATTGGGTGGTCTGGTGGAAATATCGCCACAAGTTATAATGCAGGCAGCAAGACTGAAATTAGCTTTGGAGCTTTAGGATGGGTAATTGCAGCCTTAATCGCGTTTATCAGTTACAAAGTTGAAATGAGTCGTTTCAAAAAAATGATTAAAGAACTTAAAGAGATTATTAAAACCCATAGCAAACGTGAAATCATAAATAACCATACGTTCTAATTTACCTAATCCTATAAATTAATTCAACCCATGCTTACCATTTACAACCGCCTGATTCATTTAGTAGAAATACATCCCATAAGATTTTTGGGGATAATAATAGGTTTAGCGGTACTTGCTGTGGTCTTTATACCCATAAACCATAAATTTTCAAACCATAAAAAACAAAACATCGGCACTAATAAAAGTAAAAACACGCCCAAATCTAAAGAAGATCACAGGCTATTTATTGGCGGAGCTATTGTGCTTTTAGTCATAGGTGCTGTTGCGTTTTCATCGCTAAAATTTCCAAAATTCAATTGGTCAGAAAACCTATCCGTATCCAGTTCTGCACATGTGTTTGGCATTGATATTTCGCACTATCAAGGACACATTAATTGGAAAGAATTACAGACGAGCCATCATCCTATAAAATTCATTTTTATAAGGTCTACAATGGGCACTGATGGCAAAGACCATCGATTTTTAGAGAATTGGAAGAATGCCAAAAACTACAAATATTTGCGCGGGGCATACCATTACTACCGCCCTAATGAAAATTCAACTCTTCAGTTTAATAATTTTAAATCTGTTGTTAAATTACAAGCAGGTGATTTTGTGCCAATTCTTGATGTAGAAAAAGAAAGTAAACACGGCAAAGAAAACTTGAGAAAAGGTGTTTTAAACTGGTTAAAATTGGCAGAAGAGGCGTATGGCGTAAAGCCGATGATTTACACCGGATTGGCTTTTTATAAAGATATTCTAAAGGGCCATGTGGATGATTATCCTATTTGGATTGCCGCTTATTCTGGTAAGCATCGATTAAAAGGAACAAGCTGGACTTTTCATCAATTCACAGAACGGGTACGTGTTAATGGCATAAAAACAAAGGTTGATGGCAATGATTTTAATGGCACATTGGAGGAATTAAAGGCCTTTTGTATTAAGTAATTATGCTCGATGGCTTACCACTTAAGTAGGATTTTTTGCTTAGCATAAACAACCTTAAAAACTGGAAACAAACGCCTCTAATTCTTGCGCTTCACTCAATTTAAAATCGCCAATGGCCGTGCGTACCAAGCCAGTTAAGTATGCGCCATTATTCAGGGCTCTGCCCAAATCATGCGCCAAGCTGCGGATATAAGTACCCTTGCTGCAATCAATATCGGCCACAACTTCTGGCCAGCGGTTTTCTACCAATTCAAATTTGGTTACCAATACTTTTCTGGCGCGCAACGCCACCTCCTCACCCTTGCGGGCAAGTTCGTAAAGCTTTTTGCCATCTTGTTTTATGGCAGAATATATGGGTGGAAGTTGATTAAGCTCGCCCACAAATTTTTGACTGGCCGCAATTACATCTTCAATTGTCAAGTGGCTGATGTCGTAGGTTTGTGAGGGCTCTGTTTCTGCATCGTAGGTTGGTGTTTGACCACCGAATTTTATAGTTGCCCTGTAGCTTTTCGGCATGCCTTGCAAGGCATCAATCCGCTTTGTGAATTTACCCGTGCAAACAATGAGCAATCCCGTAGCAAGAGGGTCTAGCGTGCCCGCATGGCCTACTTTAATTTTTTTATTGCCAGTATACTTGCGTAGCGCAAAGCGTATTTTGTTCACCACATCAAAGCTTGTCCAGCCAATGGGTTTATTAATCAGCAAGACCTGGCCATTGAGAAAATCTTCTGGGCTTGGCATCATCCGAAAAACAACGTGTAGAGCGCTGCGGCAATACCTACGGCAAAGCAATAAAAGGCAAACCATCGCAAATTGGCGCGTTTCACCAAAGCAATCATCCATTTACAGGCTAGCAACCCCGCAAAGAACGCTGCTAAAAAGCCTATAAAAAGTTGAACGTTTCCTACGCCTGCAGTATCAATTTCGCCACTAAAAATAGCTTTAACATCTAGCAGGCTTTTACCAATAATTAAGGGTAATACCATTAAAAAAGAAAAGCGCGCTGCACGTTCTCTATCAACACCTAGTAAAACAGAGGTTGAAATAGTTGCGCCACTACGCGAAATGCCTGGAAGTATGGCAATAGCCTGTGAAATACCTATTATAACGGCATCTAGCGGGGTTACCGTACGGTGTGTATTCTTGGCCCGATCTGCTAAAAAAAGTAAGAGCCCGGTAATTACCAGCATACCGCCTACAAGTAAAATTTGATCTTGAAACAGTTTTTCAATTTCATCTTGAAACACCAAGCCTATAAAGGCTGCGGGCACCATAGAAATTAGAACATTCACGGCAAATTTCCATGAATCATTCCACTCCCATTTAAGCAGCCCCAACAAAATGTTAATGATGTCTTTTCTAAAAACAAAAATGGTACTCAGTGCCGTGCCTGCATGTACAATGACATCAAACGTAAGGCTATCAGCACCGTTGAGTTCTAGGCCAAAAACGGCTTTTCCAAGTTCTAAATGGCCACTACTACTTACTGGCAAAAATTCAGTAAGCCCCTGAATAATGCCTAAAATTAACGCTTGGATGATACTCATTCAGCATCGTCATTTTTTGGTTTGGTCATAATGGCAAACACTTCTATTGCAAAACCAACCAAAATAAATATGGGTGCCCATGTAGTTCTGCGGGCATTAAAAATCTCTTCATTAAAAACATTGGGGTCATCGCTACCGCCACCAATCATCAGCACAAAGCCAACAATTACAAAGGCTAACCCAACCAAGAGTAAGATAAAATTACGCTTACCAAAAAGAAATGCTTCTTTATTCATATCAATAGTGTATTTCGTCTGTTTTAATCTTTAAAAATTTATTTACCGCTAACCATGTACTTAGCAAGCTAATTAAGATACCAATGATAAGCATTAGTGTAAACACGAGCGCCAAAAGAAGCGGTGTAAGCAACGCAATCAATTCTGGCAAATACTGATTTACCACAAATCCTGTAAGAGCCATTAATGCAGCTGCCAACAACGCACCAATGATACCGAGGCGTATGCTTCTCGCTAAAAAGGGCTTTTGTATAAATGCTCTGGTAGCGCCTACCAATTGCATGGTTTTTATTAAGAACCTACGGCTGTAAATGGTTAACCGTATTGATGAGTTAATGAGTGCTACGGCCATAAAGAGCAGCAGTAAAAGCGCGCCTAAAAGCAACATGCCAATGCGCTCAATATTTTCATTTACTAACTGAATTAGATCAGGGTCATAAACTACTTCTGTAACCAATGGATTTGATGACAGTTCTTTTTTAATCTGTTCAATAGAAGTGGTATTTACGTAATCTGCATTTAACCGAATATCTAAAGCATCTGTAAGCGGATTATAGCCTAAAAATTCAACAAAGTCTTCACCAAGATCTTCCTTTAAAAGTTCTGCAGCTTCTGCTTTAGCGATAAGTTCAGCCTCTTTTACATACGCCTTTAGTTGTAGCTCTTTAACCAATTGGCGTACATCTACCTCAGCAGCATCACTCTTTAAAAGCAACGTAAAAGTGAAATTTTCACGCATTTCTTTGGCCAGTAGCTGCGCATTGAGAACCAAAACGCTAAGGAGCCCTACCATAAATAAAACAAGGGCTATACTCACTGTAACAGAGGTGTATGCAGAACGCAACCTGCGTTTATTGAACCGCTCTTCTTTGTTCGTCATTTTTCACAATCGTGGAGGCGAATTTAGAAATAATAACGGGTGTCAGATTAAGATCTTGTCTACAGTTATGCAAGCCACGCCCCTACCATAGCTTTTAACTAATTATTTACAATTGATTGCTATACGTTAAACACAAAAACAAGGTTTTCTTATCGACTTTTTGATTACGCAAAAACTGTTTAGCTGTTGTTTTAAGTGCCGAAATTGTTCTTAGTCTAAAAGTTACCACTGGCACCACCACCCCCAAACTGGCCACCTTTAAAAGTTTCTGCTTGTTGGGTATTTGTTGTGCCACCTAAGGTTTGAGAAATTAATATCCCCTCTGCTGTAAGATAGTCCAAATTTGCGCTTGCAAGCCTGTTGCGGGTAAAACCCCTTTTGGGCGTTTTTAATCTATTAAGCACAAAAACAGAAAATGCCAAAACAAACAAACCTGCAATGGTAAGTGTAACTTCAGGGTGACCGAAAGAATAATAGTATTTAAAGGTAAATACAGAAAACCCCGTGGTTAACATGCCAACCCATATAAGAATACGATCTCTATTTTTAATACCCATAAATACATACAAAATGGGCATTAAAATGGTAAGCCCATAAAACAGCCAAGCCATGGGGATGTCCTCGCCTAGCTGTACCACTTCTCCACTTAGTTGCGCATTAAACTCACGCACAACCAGATAATTACCACCGAGATAAGTTAATATTAAACTTATGGCTTGGGCGGCATTTATTGGTTTTGCCCACGCTGCTAACCAACGTTTTTCAAAGCGCAAAAAGATGATATACATCCCCGTAAAAAAGACCATTACAAAAAAGGGCAACAGCACTCTGGCAAGCGCAAGGCGCTCATCTTCTACAAAAAACAAAAACACAACAGCCAAGAGCACAAGTGCCAAGGCAGATAAAAAAGCATCTGTATAACGAATTGCGGCTAGCACACACAAAAGCACAACTATGAGCAAAGCAACCCAATCATCCGCCCCAGTATCTGCGGCAATGCCCATAGCAATAAGTGCCAAAGCACCATAAAGCACAACCTCTGTAATACCAGATTTAAAATGATTTTGCGCACGGATTAACACGCCTTCTAAAAATACCAAAAGGCCAATGCCCGCAATAAGACTAACAAAGCGCCAGTATTCATCTAAATTATCTTTCCAGATATAAAACCAAAGGCCAATTGCAGCACTGCCGCCAACATACCCCGCTATAAACAAGAAAACACGCATGAATAAACCGGGATGATACAACGTACTTTTCTCTTCTAGCGCACTTAAATCTGCATCTTGGGCAATAAAACCAGACTGCCTTAACTTTTGGGCAAGCCGCAGAATTTCAAGATTTTGAATGTTCTCTTTATTATGTGCCAGCATTATGAATCGTACTTAAATGTATTTCGCAACCTGAGAAGAACAACAATAAAACCCGCACATACACCAATTGTGTATAGCAGCCAGAAGACAACATCATACAACTTTAGCACATTAAATAGCGCATAGCTAAGCGCGATAAACCCAAAAACATACCCATAAATGATATACAGAACCGTGCGTTGTTGATACGAATACCAAGAAATAAACGCCGCAGCCATAATTTGTATTGAAGCGAGCAGATATGCGGGCTGATTACCACTAAAAAGCATTGTTGTGCTACCTGTGAGCGCGATGATTATACCAAAGTTTAAATATGTTTTTGTGAAATGTGGCTTGATTTTATACTTCTGTAAAACCAGCGCACCCAAAAAGATAACAATGCCATAGTTTATAGCAACCCACTGAACGCTTTCGTCATTAGGAAAATTAAATTCATACCATTTCATTGGGCTTATTGCCAATCCCCAAAAAGCAGCCATTGCGGTTATTGCCAATGATAGCACGCCTAAATGATCATGTCTATATGCTAAATAAAAAAACACCAATGCCGAAATGAGGGAGATGATGCTGATGTGATTTGTAAACCAACCAAACAAGAATTGTATGTACCCCAATGTGCTAATAAAGAACAAACTGCCAAGGAGTAGTGCATAATCAAAATATGGATTTTCTGATTCAACAAGACGTTTGCTAAAGGCAAGCTGATGGCGCGTTATGTAATAAAAACAGCCAATTGTAGCTATACATATTGAAACAAATGCCAGATAATGACCAAGCTGGCCAAGATTGTTGTAGATGAGAATGCTTACCCCGCCGCTAAACAGCAATACGCCAATGTAGAGCAATGTGCGCAATTCATAATACAGAGAAAAAACCTTTTTATCTGCCATAGCATTTAGTTGGGCTTTATTCTCTTCAGATATTAAACCAGCCTCAAAGAGGCGCTTTATTTGCGTGGTGTTCATTTTATGTTGTGTGAATCAAAACTACACTAATTAAACACATAAGAAACCGCAACACAACCGCCTAGTCCTCATCAATTGGTTAATTTCGCGCCTCAAAATTTTGCAGGCATGGATTATTTCCCGTCAGAAATCGATAAAAAATGGCAAGCCTTTTGGGCAGAAAAGCAAACATACAAGGCAGAAAACAACAGCGATAAACCAAAATATTATGTGCTAGATATGTTTCCTTATCCTAGTGGTGCCGGCTTGCATGTTGGCCATCCGCTTGGCTACATTGCTAGCGATATTTATGCCCGCTACAAACGCCATAAAGGATTTAATGTGCTGCACCCCATGGGATATGATAGCTTTGGCCTACCGGCCGAGCAATATGCTATACAAACAGGGCAGCATCCAGCCATTACTACCGAGCAGAACATAGCCCGTTACAGAGAACAGTTGGATAAAATTGGTTTTAGTTTTGACTGGAGCCGCGAGGTACGCACCAGCGACCCAACTTATTACCGCTGGACACAATGGATCTTTAAACAGTTGTTCAATAGCTGGTATAATAATGCAGCCAATAAAGCTGAAGATATAGCCACGCTAATCAATCATTTTGAGGCGAATGGAACCAATAATCTCAACGCGGCCTGCGGAGAAGAAATGAACTTTTCGGCTGATGCATGGCGCAACTTCAGCGAACGCGAAAAAAGTGACGTACTGCTAAATTACCGCCTGGCCTACCGTAGCGAAAGCATGGTGAACTGGTGCCCGGCTTTGGGTACGGTACTTGCCAATGATGAAGTAAAAGATGGCGTGAGTGAACGTGGCGGCCACCCTGTAGTGCAAAAGAAAATGATGCAGTGGAGCATGCGCATTAGTGCCTATGCCCAGCGCTTGTTAGATGGCCTTGATAGTATTGCTTGGAGCGAAAGCCTGAAAGAAAGTCAACGCAATTGGATTGGTAGATCTGAGGGTGCATCCGTAAGATTTCAAATCTCTAAGTCTAAAGCTCAAATTGAGGTGTTTACAACCCGCCCCGATACCATTTTTGGCGCCACCTATATGACGCTGGCACCGGAGCACGAGTTGGTTGACCAAATAACTACAAACGAATACAAAGAGGCCGTTGCTGCCTACAAACTGCAAGCCAGCAAACGCAGCGAGCGCGACCGTATGGCCGATACCAAGACCGTAACCGGACAGTTTACGGGCGCTTATGCCATCAATCCGTTCACCAATAAAGAAATTCCAATTTGGATTGGAGATTATGTTTTGGCAGGATATGGTACCGGAGCTGTTATGGCCGTGCCTGGCCATGATAGCCGCGACTGGGCCTTTGCCAAGCATTTTAATTTACCTATTGTAGAGGTGGTTAGTGGTGGCGATATAGAAAAAGAAAGCTATGATGCTAAATCGGGCATATTAATAAATAGTGATTTCCTTAACGGCTTAGAAGTAAAAGATGCGCAGCAGCGTATTATTGAGGAGATTGAAAAGCGCGAACTTGGCAATGGTAAGATAAACTACCGCCTGCGCGATGCTATATTTGGGAGGCAACGCTATTGGGGAGAACCGATACCGGTTTATTACGAAAACGACATCCCCAAATTATTACCAGACAATAATTTGCCGCTAAACTTGCCCGCGGTTGATAAATATTTGCCTACCGAAGATGGCGAACCGCCATTGGCGCGTGCAGCGGATTTTAAATTTGAGGGTCATGAAATAGAAACAACCACCATGCCCGGCTGGGCGGGAAGTAGTTGGTATTTCCTCCGCTACATGGACCCACTCAATGAAAGTGCATTTGTGAGCCAAGAGGCCGTTAATTATTGGGGAAATGTAGATTTATATGTTGGTGGTAGCGAGCATGCCACCGGCCATTTGTTATATGCCCGTTTTTGGCACAAATTTTTTGCTGACCGCGGGTGGGTGAATACGCAAGAGCCTTTTAAAAAGCTGGTGAATCAGGGAATGATTCAGGGGATGAGTGCATTTGTTTATCGCGTAAAAGGCAAAAACACTTTCGTTTCTGTAGGTTTAAAAGATAACTATGAAACAACCGCTTTACATGTAGATGTAAGCCTATTAAAGGGTGATGATTTAGACATAGAAGCTTTTAAAAATTGGCGACCAGAATTTAAGGAAGCTGAATTCTTGCTTGAAGGTGATCAATATATATGTGGTCGTGAGGTAGAAAAAATGTCTAAATCAAAATACAATGTGGTTAACCCAGACGACATTGTAGAAAAGTACGGTGCCGATGTACTGCGGATGTACGAGATGTTTCTTGGCCCCATTGAGCAAAGCAAACCTTGGAATACACAAGGCTTGAGTGGCGTAAGTAACTTTTTGCGGAAGTTTTGGCGCCTATTCTACACTAATGATATAGTTGCAATTTCAGATGAAGCGCCTAACGAAAAGGAGTTAAAAGCACTGCATACATGCATTAAAAAGGTAAATGAAGATATTGAAGCCTTTAGCTTTAATACCTCTGTTAGCGCCTTTATGATTTGTGTAAATGAGCTTACAGACCTTAAGTGTAACAAACGTAAAATTCTAGAACCGCTTACTGTTCTCCTCTCCCCTTTTGCGCCACATTTGGCTGAAGAGCTTTGGGAGAAATTAGGTTACCAGCCAAGCGTTACGCAAGCAACCTACCCAGAATATGAGGAGAAATATTTGGTAGAAAGCACCAAAGATTACCCTGTAAGTTTTAATGGTAAAGTCCGCTTTAACATTAGCTTGCCCGCAAACATGCCTAAAGAAGAAATCGAAAAAGCCGCGTTAACCGATGCGCGTACAGAAAAATACCTGGATGGCAAAAGCATCAGAAAAATTATTGTGGTGCCCGGTAGAATTGTAAATATCGTTATCGGTTAAACCAAATACATCGTAGCCGCATGGCCTATGCTGTATTTGCATACCCCATGCGGCTACATCCCTCTTAAATTTTAAGGGTTTGATCTTTTTTACCTGGCAATAATTAGCGGCAAGGATTGATAGTTACCACCCGCGTTTAAACGTAATTGATACGCGCCATTTGGTAAATCAGTCATATCTAACTGGGTGTTTAGCACGCCATCTTCAATTAAAGTTCCCTTGCGGTAAAGCAGCTCGCCTTGCATGCTATAAAGTGTGATTTCAATCGCTTTGGTTTCAGTTGAAAAGTTACCGCGTATTGCAATTATACCCTTAGTTGGATTGGGATATACCGAGAAATCGATTTTTGGTTGCAATTCTGCTTGCCCTATTGTTGATACCACGTAGCACTTAGAAGTGTCTACACAACCTCCTTGTGTAACTTCTACAGCATAGCTACCGTTAGTAGTTGCCACAAAAACGGCTGCAGTAGCCCCAATTATGGGCGCATAGCCTTGATTACAATCTAACCATTGGTATGTAGCGGCACTCGCATTTGCTGTAAACGCAACACCATTTTCTGTAACAGAGGTATCTACATCTTGAACAAACAAGGTGGTAACAATGCTGCTATCACATTGATTTGTAGAAGTTAACAAAGTGGTATAGGTGCCGGAAACCGTTTGCCAATTTCCACCTAAAAAGATAGAATCACCTTGGCATATTGTTGCGTTTTGAGGAATACTAAATGTTGGGTTAACCAAAAGTGTAGTAGTTACCACGCTGTCGCAGCCTGTTACAGCAAGCAAGGTATCTAAGTAAGTTCCTGACGTTTTTTGCCAAGCATTGGCGGCAAAAACACTATCGCCTTGGCATATTGTAAAGCTAACTGTTTGCTGAACGTTGGGTAATACCAGTAAGTTGGTGATGACCAAACTATCGCATGTATTGGCAGCTTGTAGCGTGTCATAATACACACCTGATTGTGTTTGAATCGCTCCGCCAGCAAAAAACGAATCGCCTTGGCAAATCTCTATATTTTGTGTAGTTAAAGCCGTTTGCAGGATTGTTACTGCTACAGAATGTATACTATCACAGCCAGAAACGGCCAAGAGCGTGTCTACGTAAATTCCTGCAGCGGTTTGATATGTACCATTAATTAATACGCTATCACCTTGGCAAAGGGTTACCGCATCGGTGGTTGAAAAAACCGGTGAAACCTGCACTTGAGTGGTCCATATGCTATCGCACCCTGTAAAGGTTTGTAACGTATCTACATAAGTACCAGCACTAGCACGCCAATAGCCACCAGGCAGTAAGGCGCTATCACCGGCACACAATGCAATAGTTTGGTTTTGACTGTAAACGGAATTTACAGCTAGATCTAAAAACAATACAGAATCGCACCCAAATTGCGAAACCAATGTATCTGTATATAACCCAGCTTGTGTGCGTGGCACACCGCCAAACATGTAGAAATCGCTACTACAGATAGCCGCACTCATAAAAATTGAATCCGTATTATTTTGAGTTACCATATAGGTTAATGTACTATCGCATCCAGCTACGCCCATAAAAGTGCGGACGTATGTACCTGGCGCTTTTAGTATGAGCGTGTCAAGAACAATACTATCATTCTCGCAAAAGCTCATGGCTATGGTATCTGCATACGGTTGACCTACAAAGACTTGAATGCCATTAGAGAATGAAGTACAAAGCGTATCTGATACGGCCACAGTATATAAACCACTAGTGTAGGCTGTAAGCTGTGATGTAGTGGCGTTTAAAATAGGCGCGTTATCCTTATACCATTGGTAGCTGCAACCAGTATCTATAGTTGCCGCGGTTAGCTGGATGCTATCACCATCACAAAAAGAAGTGTTCCCGTTGGCCGATAAGCTTACGTTTAAATAGCAATCATTATCAAGATTTTTGTAGAGGGTTATTTTATCTAAAAAGTCATAGCCTACAACCACATCTACGTCCCCATCCTGATTATAATCAAACACCTCTAGCGCTCTAATGAGTGATAAATTTTGGTACCAAACTTCTGGTGAAAGACTTCCAGAACCATTGTTTCTAAATAATCCCCACTCAAAACCAGAACCGTTTGTAAAGCAATTACACCCTGTACTAAATACCACATCAATGTCTCCGTCATGATCAAAATCTACAGGAGCCATATTGTATATATCTTGAAAATAGCCCAAGGTTTGCCGTTGAAATTGTAGACTACCGGTGTTTTCATACAGGTATAAACTATCATTTGCAAAATCTAGAGCAAGGATATCAATGTCCTGATCACCATCAAAATCAACCACTTCAATATCTTCAGAGAGCAAATCGTCTATGTCCATCACACTAAAACCCGAGCCTGTATTAATAGCAAGATGGAGCTCACTGCCCGTATATAGATAGGCAGAGATCACGAGGTCTACCAAACTATCACCGTTTAAATCTGCCGCGCGAATACATCTCCCGGCTCTGATGTCATCTTCTATTTGGCTGATTGTAAAGTTTTCATTGCCATCATTAGTGAGCAATTGGGCACCTGTTATTCCAGACTTAGAAAAAAGCCAATAACAGATTACAGCAATATCTTTATCACCATCCCCATCAAAATCTTCAATCCAAAAATCGCGTGGTCCATTTAGGTTTGTGGCAATTTGAATTTGTACAAAATTTCCAAAGCCATCATTTTTCCACCAAGTTACACGGTCATCAAGGTCTGATGCCGCGATGATATCAAAATCACCATCATCATCAAGGTCATTAATACGCACTGCATATGACTCTTCGTAATTGGTTACCAGGATATGCGTTAAGAAATTATCATCTCCAACATTCTCCATCCAAGCCACCATATCGCCATCATTAGACACTGCGGCAAAATCATCATCCCCATCGCCATCAAGGTCTTGCATATCAAAGGCCCTTGGTGAATCAAATGAAAACGCAATGCGATTTTGGGTGAACGATTGTGCGCCATTATTAAGCCAAATAGATAGTTCATCAGTACCCAAATCGCCATGTACAAAGTCTAGGTTGTTTTGATTGTCAAAATTACCAATGGCTAAATCTGAGATATTTACTAGCCCGCTGTATAGCAATGTGCCAGACGAAAAGGTATAAGAAGAAGTACTGCCTTGCCCCTGGAAATAATAGATTTGATCAGCATTGTAAGAACCTGCAATAACATCTTTTTTGCCATCCTGATTTACATCACGTATGTCAATCCCTGCGGGGCCATCAAAATTTATGATGATGTTACTTTGTGTGGCAAAGCCGTAGTTGCCATCATTCTTAAGCCAAGAAATACGATCATTATTATAGTCTGGCACAAGTATATCAAAGAAGCCATCACCGTTTATATCTTCAACAAAAACCTCTTGAATGGTTGAAAACCCTGACTTAAGGGTTATGGTGCTAAATGTATTGGTGCCGTCATTCTGAAGGGCTCTCACTTCAGAAATAGTAATACCCGTGTAGGGGCGGCCATAAATAATATCCCAGTCATTGTCACCATTTAAATCTGCCACCTCAAAATGATTAATCACAGTGCCTATCGTATCTATCGTAGAATAATTATTTGTGCCATCATTTTTTAACCAATACAATTCATCTGTGGCAGAAGATGAAACAAGAATGTCCACATCATTATCTTGATCAATATCAAAAGGACGAATATGAAACGGACTTGCAATGGTATCTGTAATGAGGTGGTAGCTAAAGTTCTGGTTACCATCATTTTCTAGCCATGCAATTTTTTGCGGAAAATCAAAGGTTGTGTAGAATATATCTAGGTCACCATCTGCACCCCAATCAAAAACAGAAAACCTAAAAACAAGTGAAAGCGTATCAAGTAATGGTTTTTTAGAAAACTGTCCGGCTCCAATATTTTCAAAGAGATACAAACCCTCAGAACTCGCTACTAAGATGTCATCAAGGGTATCACCATTAAAATCTATGGTCTCAACATATCGCGGATCAGCCAGATTTTGAGTAATTGTAACTGGCTCGAAGTTTTGTGCTTGTAACGCAGTAATACAAACAAAGAAAAACAAGGATAAACGGAAGAATTTCATGATTTCTTTATAAAAGCGGCAAAGGTAGACGGGCCATGTACTTAATCATGAAGAGCGGATGTTAAATTATCATAAATTAAAAAATGCCAATGCGCCAAATAGGCGCATAAAACAAAAAACGCAGAACAGCACATCTCATTTATCCCCCGAATATTCGTTCATTTTTAAAAAGTAACGGTCATAGAAATAAAACTTGCGAAAAATTTTAATATCGGTTAAATGTATATTTTATATATCCGATTTTAAAAAATAAAACATACCTTTGAGGCATGCTAAGTTGGAAAACATACAACTACCAATTTGAAGGATTAGATAAGCACCTCGCCCGCATTGATGCAAAAAAAACAAGGCTAGATGCCCTAAGGCCCATTCCTGCCATTACCCTAAAAAGCATAAAAGAAAGCCTAACCTATGAATGGACGTATAACAGCAACCGCATTGAAGGCAACACTTTAACACTACAAGAAACGCAACTAATCATTGAAGAAGGAATTACTGTTGGCGGCAAGAGTTTACGTGAACACTTTGAAGCCCTTAATCACCATGAAGCGATACAATTTGTTGAAGGTTTAGTAACCGATAACTCCGCGCTTGCCGCGCGAACTATTTTAGATGTGCATTCATTGGTATTACAACGCATAGAAAAAGAATATGCGGGTAGGTATCGCACCAGTGGTGTGCGTATAACCAATGCTAATTTTACACCGCCCAATGCCTTAAAAGTGGATGCTCTGATGGATGAGCTTTTAACATGGTTAAATCACGAGGCAAGTGTGTTACATACTTTGGTTCGTGCTGCCCTTTTTCATCATCGCTTTGTATGGATACACCCTTTTTTTGATGGTAACGGGCGTACTGTGCGCTTGCTTTACAATTTATTATTAATGCGCGCAGGATACCCCCCAGCAATCATTTTAGCTAATGATCGGAAAAAGTATTACCGTGCATTAAACACAGCCAATCAAGGAGATTATCGCGATTTTCTACTCTTGGTTTTGCAAGCATCAGAACGTAGCTTAGACATTTACCTCAGTGCCTTAGAAAACAGGCAAGATGATTACCGGCCCATTGGCGATATTATTGCAGAGCCCGATGTGCCTTATGGCTTTGAATATGTGAGCTTGTTAGCCCGTAAAGGAAAAATAGATGCTTACAAAGAAGGGCGAAATTGGGTAACTACTAAAGAAGCCATTCTCACCTATCGCAAAGAAAGAAAAAGGCAGCGCTAAAGACTCTGGGCATCTTTATGCTAAAGATTTAAATCTAAAGTAACTGGATAATGGTCGCTGGCCTTTTTTAATTGGCTGCCAATTGCTCTTGCCTCGCTTTGAAGTGTTGGGTTCCAGATATGATATGTATTTGGCATAACAGGTATGTTGGGAGATGCTAAAATGTGATCAATTTGCGCATTTACCCTTCTACCTGTATATGGGTCTTTAAAGTTTGTGCTGCTTGGCTCCCAACCATAAGGCCCCCATTTTGGGCGACCACCGTGATGAATCAATATATTATGCGGATCAAAAATGTCTCCAATAAGGATTTCTACCCCGCTCTTACCGAAGGTGGTTTCATAATAATCCATTCCCGGACCGTCATTTATATCACCCATTACAATTATACGATGCCCATCGCGCTGCCATGCATTAATCCGTCTTCTAATCCAGGTGCATTCTGCAAATAGCTTTCTGCGGTTGCCCAAACTTGTAGCGTCAAAATGTACGCGATCTGTGGCGTTGAATATGCCTTTACTCTTTGCATGTACCAACATTAACCTGAATGTTTCTCCAGTTGCAATGATTTCAACCTCCGCTTCTAGCGGTGGCCTATACATTGTATAAACTTCTTCAACGTTATCATCATCAGTATCAAAGAAGAATTTTTCATCAAAGGGCGGATTAGATTTTGAGCCTGATACGCCACCAGGAACATGCTTTACGCGCACTTTTGTGGCATCGTATACCAACGCTAGTTCTTGGCTGCCCCGTGATATATAACCCATGCATACTTGATATTGGGGCATGTTGAGCATTGCAAAAAACTGCATCAACTTAGTTGCACAATCTTGAATTCCGGTTGTAGTGGTTGTGTTTGGCGCCTCAACAACACCAAGAATATCTACGTTTATGGTTTGTAAAACCGTGGCTATTGCATCGCGCTTTGTGGCTAAAGACCGCTCAGAAGATTTGGCAATATTAAATTGGCGATTTGTATTATCTACATTGAATAGCTTGTCAAACCATTCAATGTTATAGGTACCCACTCTAAGCATAACGTTATAAATTTTGCCTTAAAGTAAGTTATTCTGCGCAAATGATGCAAAGCCGCACCACCTTTTTTACAGCTGCTGTCGTTTTTCTTTCAAGAATATTTTTATGCCAAGATTTAAGGCTACTGCATTGTAACTTCTAGAAGAACTTAATGCATCTAACTGACTAACAAAGCTGCGCATATCATCAGGATCTAGGTAGATACATGGATAATTTCTAAACCGCAGCGCATAAGTAAGTGCGTTTCTATATTCTACCTGTAAGCTTAAAGCAGACCAAGGCGCCAATTGAAAATCGAATGCAAGTCCCAACCGATAGAACATAAAATTTTGTGCATTTTGATGCCTACCAGAATAGTTTACAACTTGATCAGTATAAAACCCTAGCGCAGGTTCGTTTTCTATAACATAGTCTTCTTTAGTACCAGAATATGAAACAATGGCTTGCGCTTGATAGGTGCTACTCAACTTAAAAGCATTACCAAGTGCGCTAAATACTTGTATGGTAACATTTGGTTTAAATGGAATATTGATAAACAAACCCACTTCTGGTCGTATATAAGTCATCTGACCAGACTCATCTATCACAGAAATATCAGCTCGTTTACGCTCATATGTACCGCCTTCTAGATCTGTTAAAACATTGCCATCACAATCTCTAGTATACCTAAGGCTAATATTTCTGTGGGCAATCTCATAGGTTTGTTTTTCATATTCTAAACCAAACAGGATTCCAAAAAAGCCTTTGGTACCATAGGCTTTTTGAAATTGAAATCCACCCAAAATTCCAGATTGCACAGAAGAGTTAAAAGCTTCTGGGTTCTCATTCATAAGAAAGTTTTCTGCCTTGAGATAGCCTGATGAGACGTAACCAGCCCGCAAATTATAATTAGTCTTTGTGAGCACCGCCACTTTTGGTTTGGGTGGAGGCTTATAGCCCACGAGCTGATCAAGATTATTAGTAAGCAATATTTCTGAGTTACCTTGATATCCAAAACTGGTAAGTAAAAAGTTAGTGTACAGGCGCTGATCCAGAAAAGTTACATTGCTGATCCAAGCCCGTAAAGTTTCGGTGTTAAGTTGAATTTCTAATTCATAAAACACCCCAAGCTCATATTCTTTATCTAACCTTACGGTATCGCTAAACAACTTAAACAACCGCACATAGCCCGTATAAACGGTATCTTTTGGGCTTTTAACACCACTAAATTTTACTTTGCCAGCAATAAGTGTGTAGGGAACATATCCTCTTTTTTCACCTAGCACTATATAATCATCAATGCTAACAATGTCTGAAAACTGTTCACTACCGAGTAAATCATTGGGCAACATGGTTAGCGGCACAAACATCTGTTGCATCCATTGCTTGTATGCCGTTTTTGTGGTGCGCTCAAGAGTATTACTAAAGTGGCCAAATCGGTTATATTCATTTAACAGATTCCAAATCACCTCACCAACCGTATCCTCCGGATTGTACGGATTACAAACAACGGAGTCTAACCTGGTTGACAACTGGGCCACGCTAGGCCGAGGCACAAAAACCAATAGCACAAGCGTGCCTATCATAAAGAGCAACTTTTTCATTTCGTTTTTATGATTTTATGGTTTACCTGTTTTCCATTCTGTAAGGTCAGAGTAACAAAGTAAGTGGCAGCTGGTAAGGCCGCATCAATGATTACTTCGTTTTCATTCTCGTCATAGTGTGTTTTAAAAACAGTCTTTCCGAAAAGATCAAATATTTCTATCTGTTTAATTGGCGCTGTGGCCGAAATTGTAAAATATTGGGTGAATGGATTTGGCCAAACAACAATGTTATCTAGTTGATCTTCTACGATATCAACGGGATAGCCCATAAAATAAGAACGGTTAAAACATACGCTATCACGCGAAGTTTCGCACCAATACTGATAGCCAAAATCTGCGATATTAGATGCAATTAAGGTATTGTAGTATGACGATTTATTCGCCCCAGCGATAGGCGTTGAAACGCGTGTTCCGTTAATCCATTGATCAAATCCCCATTGGTAATATGAAGATGTGTTATCAGAAATAACCAATGTTGTTTTGGTTTGCTCATTCCAGTACGAGATGGTAGCTGTATCAGGTGCAGCCCCCGTTGCCGTAACTGTAAAGTCAACCGAGTCTATGGTACATATCCCATTATACTCAATCAAGCGTAGCGTACCGCCTGCATAGCCCGGTAACCAGTGTACATATATTTCTCTGCCTTTAAAAGATCTTGAAATCTCTTTGCAGCCAATAGGCAACTTCCAATCATAAGTATTAAAGGTTGCAACAGAATCTACTTTATACTTAACGTTAAACTGATTTTGACAAACATTGGCAGGTCCTGAAATTTTCAAACCCCAACCGGAGGATCCTTCTACCTCAACCACAATTTGGTATAACCTAGAGTTGCCATGTATATCGAATATAGTTACATATACCGTTTGAAAGCCAATATCTGTACAAGTAAAAAGTGATTTGCTAAATACAACGGCAGAAAGATTGACTCCACAATTATCGTTAATTGTTTGAATAACATCATTTACGCCAAGCGTGGCAGTGCCTGTTGTATCTAGTTTAAGCACCACTGGTTTAAAAGTAGCAGATGGGCGAATGGTATCCTGAATAGACAAGAGCACTGCGCCAGAGGTAACATTTCCGCTTGGGTCTGTAAGCGCAAAAAACACGCTATCAAAACCAACATCGTTACAAGTAAATGACGACTTAGAAAACAGTGTATCTACTATGCCGCAAGCATCAAATGGTTGCGCGATTAACACATCACCTAAACTTAATGAAGCGGTACCAAAAGCGTTTAAATAAACCTGATAACTGGTGACGGCTTGCACTGCCGGAGGCGTTACATCTGATACGTTAACAGGTACTGTTTTGTTGTGCACATTGCCACTTGCGTCTGTAGCCGTAATAACAACGTTTACGGCACCTGTATCTGCACAAGTAAATGTATTGGGCGTAATGACTACGCTTGCCAAACTACAATTATCCGCCACTTGCTGAATGACATCATTAGCGGTAAGCGTGTAAGTTCCGGTAAAAGGATCTAAATCAATATTTGTTGACTGTACAACGAGTACAGGTTTTACGGTATCAACAGCCAAAACAAACATAAACTCAGTGGCGCTATTACCGCTTGCATCCCACATTTGAATGGCAATGGGCGAAAACGTGCCAATGCTAGTACAACCCAAAACGGGTGGCGTTATAGCAACAGAGTCTATTCCGCAATTATCAGTAGGCACACCTTGCACCAAATCAGCTAAGGTTAGCGTATAACTACCCGCTGCATTGAGATAAATAGTTTGCGTTGGTTTTGTAGCAAATACAGGTTTAACGGTGTCAACCACCGTTACGGGTACACTATCAAAAACGGTAATGCCGCCTGCTGTAGCAGAAAAATGAATCCAATTTGGATTTGTATTCAGATTTGTACAATTAAAAACGGTATCACTCAATAGGGCTACGCTACCAGATGCCGAAGAACAGCCTCCGCCTATATTGGTCAAAATATCACCTCTGCTAACCGCTACAGTACTCCCCGTTAAATAAGCTGTATGTGGCGTTTTGGTATAGCTTGGCGAAACAGTATCTATCACTAACAGGCTGATGGTGTCATAAGCGCTATTGCCATGAACATCCCAAATGGCAACCGCTACGGTTTGCAAACCCAAATCTGAGCACCCATAAGTTAGCTGATTGGTGCCATTTATCGTTACACTATCGATACCACAATTATCAAAGGATCCTTGATCAAAATGTGTAAAATCAAGTGTTAAACTCGTACCAAAAATGATTGCAGTATCTACAGGTGCAACGGCAATTACCGGCTTAACAGTATCTAAAACGGTAATAGCCACGCTATCTGTGCGTGTTATGCCTGCGGCACTAATGGTAAACGGAATGTAATTTGGCGTTGCTGATGCATCTGCGCATGTGAAAATGGTATCGCCTAACCAGGTAACCTGTGGTGCAAAACATCCAGCATTTAGTGCGGTGAGGAGTGGTGCGGTGTGTACAATAACGGAGTCTGTTTGTAGATATACCGTCTGTGGTACCTTGGTATAGGCTGGCGCGATGGTATCTAATACCCAAATGTCTATTGAGTCTTGGGCCATATTGCCGCTGGCATCTGCTGCATATACCACAATGCGCTGCATGCCTAAATCTGAACAGTTAAACGTAAGCGTGTCTGCCCCGTTGATGTTTAAAGTATCTATGCCGCAATTATCCGTGGTGCCGTTGTTGATCTGGTTAAAGGTGAGTTGGGCTTGTAACGGGCTGCCAGCTAGGTATAAGGTGTCTGTGTGTAAATTGATTTGTGGCGCCAAGGTGTCTAGCACGGTTACGGCTACACTATCTGTTATTGAGAAGTTGGCCGTGCTTATGGTAAACCCAACATAGTGCGGATTTAATAACGCATCCGCACACGTAAACACGGTATCACTGGTCACAGCAACGTGTAAGGTTGATCCACAACCACCAGTTACATTGGTTAAGAAATCACTGCGGCGCACATGAACGCTATCTCCAATTAAATAGGCTGTAAATGGATTTTTGGAGTATGTGGGCACTAGGGTGTCCAAAACATACACGTCTACCGCACCTGTCGCGGTGTTGCCAGATTGATCAAAGAGCACAACATTTATTGTAGACCACCCTGTATCTGTACATCCAAATACAATACTTGAGGCGCCATTGAGCTGTGCAGAATCAAGGCTACAATTATCTGTAGAACCATTATCTATCGCGCTAAATTGTAGTGTATAGCCGTTAGCACCAAGGATTAGCGTATCACTGGCCAGCATGAGCACCGGCTTAACAGTATCTAAAACGGTAATAGCCACGCTATCTGTGCGTGTTATGC
>CAYQDW010000009.1:20575-56735 GCA_964416385.1 uncultured Cryomorphaceae bacterium
TGTGTAAATTGATTTGTGGCGCCAAGGTGTCTAGCACGGTTACGGCTACACTATCCAAAGCTGTTATGCCTCCGTATGTTAATGCAAAAACCACATAGTTTGGATTTAGAGCAACATCCGAGCATGTAAAAACGGTATCTGAAACAAAGCTGAGCAATGCACCTGAGCAGCCTGTTATAAAATTAGAGATTATATCTCCCCTTGAAATACTAAGTGAATCCCCTTGAAAATAGGCTGTTATGTTTTGTGCTGTATAGGTAGGTTGTACGGTATCGCGTAAATACACAAGAATACTATCACGGCTATCATTTCCTGAAGCATCCCATGCGCGGACATACACTTTTTGCCAACCTGTATCGGCACAAGCAAAAGTTGCTTGATTAGCGCCATTGAGCACAACAGAATCTAGTTGGCAATTGTCTAAAGTTCCATTATCAATAGCGTTAAAACTCACCACATAAGAACCTGAGGTAACGTAAAAGGTATCTGTGGCCAACGCAATTACTGGCGCAATGGTATCAACAATAGTAACAGGAACGCTATCTAAGACAGCTAAGCCACCCGCGTTGATTGAAAACTGCAAATAGATTGGGCTATTTTGAACATCAATACAGTCAAAAACGGTATCACTTAAAAATGTTAGTGTTGGCGCTACACAAGCGGATGAATTTATCGTTACAAGCGCTGATGTAGCAACTTTAGCGCTATCGCCCTGCAAAAAAACCGTTGTTGGATTAGCAACGTATGTGTAAGATGTTGTATCTAAAACATACAGGCTTAATGTATCTGCACTGCTATTGCCATATTGATCTGAAAGCTGAACGTGAATTTTGTTTAAACCCAAATCAGCGCATGTAAAGCCAAGAGTTTGCTGCCCGTTTAAAGTTGCTGCACCCAAGCCGCAATTGTCTGATGAGCCCAAATTAATAGCTGGAAAAGATAGACTGGCAGATAGCGGACTTCCAGATAAATAGAGGGTATCAACTTGTTTTGTTTGAAGCATTGGCGGAATGGTATCAACCACCGTAACGTATAGACTATCTGTGCGGACATTGCCACTAAAATCTGGTATAGAAACGCGAATGCGCTTAGTTCCGATATCAGAACAGAAAAAATCTGTTACCGTTAAAATCTGAAATCCAGCAGTGCTAACACCGCAGCTGTCCCAAGTGCCGAGATTAAAATCATTAAAAAATAACTTAACCGTACCATTCTGTTTAAGAAAAACCGTGGCAGTATCAGCGATATCAATAAAAGGCGCTGTTGTATCAATGGTCCATATGCGGAGCGACTTTGAGAAATAGGTTGCATAGGGTAAGGCAGAAGTGTCTGTTATGCTAACCAGAACTTGTACGGAGTCATTTCTATCTGCGCAAGAAAAAACCTTTTGGCTAACATAAATACTATCCGTTTGTACGTTGTAGCTCGCGGTATCGAGCCGCAATTCTGATCTACCAAGGGCATTTAAGTAGATGTTTTTGAAACTTGTGAAATTGGTATCCAAAATAACCACAGATTGCGCTTGTGTAAAAGAGCTATACCCCGAGAACAGCACAATCAAAATCAACAACATTTTCTTCATAGGAAACAGAATCGTTTTATACATGAGCCAATTAAGCCCTGCCCTACTAAATTCAGGGCAACAAACTTAAGGTAAACGCATGACTTTAAAGCTTGCTGATGCGCTTTTTGAGCAGCGAAGCCCGCTTAAGGAAGTCGGCTTTATATGCAGTGTCTATCGGATTTGCATCCGGTAGTTTTTGTTTATACGGATCTACTTGCTTTCCATTTACCCAAAATCTATAGCACACATGAGGCCCAGTGGCCAATCCGGTGCTACCTACATAGCCAATAACCTCTCCTTGCTTAACCGCAACACCAGCTTTAATGCCTTTGGCGATTTTGCTCATATGTAAGTATTGTGTACTATAGGTACTGTTATGGCGCACCTTAACATAATTGCCATTGCCTTTGGTGTAACCCGCTTTATCTATGATACCGTCTGCAGTTGTCATAATTGGCGTGCCACGTGGCGCCGCATAATCTGTACCTAAATGCGCTTTCCAAACGGTTAAAACAGGGTGATATCTACGTGCTGAATATCTAGAACTTATGCGAGAATAGTTAAGGGGTGCTTTTAAAAATGCCTTTCTAAGGCTGTTGCCTTCAAAATCATAATAATCTGTTTGCCCAGTTGTATCGGTATAGCGAAACGCAAAAAAAGGCTCCTTGAAGTGATCAAACCGTGCGGCCAAAATATTTCCAGGACCAACATAAAGGGTATCATCTACATACACCTCTTGAAAAAGCACGGTAATGCTATCCCCTTTTTGAATGTGAAAAAAGTCGATCGTCCAAGCGTAAATATCTGCCAGCTTCATAGCAAGGCCAGGGTGCACTTCTTGCTTGGCAAGTGTTTCATAAAGCGAGTGCGTAATTACCCCTGTAACTACTCGCTCTTTAATGGTTTGCTTGCGCTGTACAACTTTACAAAATACGCTATCACCCAACCCAACAAGGTAATATGTGCGCTTAGACGCTTCATAAATAAAATAGCTTGGTTTATGGGCATGGCTGCCTTTTAGGATGGTGTATTTTTTGCCGATGGCTATTTTTCGTACATCAAATATGCTATCAATGCGTTGGGCGATGTTGGCAATTTGCGCGGCACTTAAACCCGCCTCGCCAGTAAGTTTACCAAATGAATCGCCACTTTTAATTTGGCCATCTATGATGTTAAAAGAATCTACTATTAAGCCGAATAGCTTGGCTGGTTCTGGCGTGGTTAATGTGGTATCTGATTGGCCTATTTCATCATCTGGTGAAACAATTTCATTTGTAGCACGCAGCGCTAAATATATAACCGCAGTAATTGCAACCACTAAAATTGCGATTATTCGCAGGTAGTTTGATTTCATCTATCCCTCTTCTCTCAGCTTTTTTATAGTTTCTTCCACCCAGCCTTTTCCCCATTCTAAACGTTCTTTTTCACTCCAAAGCTCTGGGTAAAAAATGCGTTTTTGAAATCTTGGCGGGAGATATTTTTGCCAATTTGTACCTCCAGTGGCGGCTGCATCGGGCGGCCCAGCCAAGTACCTTACCGCTGTTTTATAGTGTTGTAAAGGCCAATACACATTCACATTTAAATCTAGTAGCCTAAAAGCATCGCGAAGTGCTGGGTCATTTTGTTCTTCTGAAGAAAGCTGCTTGTATTTACGCCAAAGATTACAAGATGCATAGCGCTCACCAGCTTTGATAAATTCATCATCATACTTCTGCTCAAATTGCCTAAGCGTAAATGCTTTTTCGCCAGTATCCTCAAGCGTAGCGCCACTCTTCCAATAAATAAACGGATACATTTTATGGATGGAGCTATCTAGCGTGAAAGAAGAACGATGGTCATAATGCACCAGATTTATGAAATCTGTACTTGCCAATTCAATAATGCGATACTGTGCGCTTTGAAAACCGCTTGCTGGTACCAAGGCCTGCCTAAACTGTAAAAACTGCGCCCTACTCATGCCCTTCTCCATCACCCCAAAGCTGTGGGTTAAGGCTTCAAAATAGCGGTTAACTCTAAATATCTTTTCCTTTAAAAAGTCGGCATTTACAGCTTCTGCATCGGCCACTTGATTGAGTTCATGCAAGGCCAGTTTAAAATATAGCTCGGTAATTTGATGGTAGATGATGAAGATTACCTCATCAGGCACATTGGTTTTCGGGCGCTGTAAGGTTAATAAGGTCTCTAACTGTATATAATCCCAATATCCAAGGTAATTGGATTCTAATAAGTAATCGAGATAGGTGTTTAAGCCTTGACCTGTTTTTGCAAACTTTTCTTCTAAGAGCCGTAACTTTTCTAGGGTTTCGGGAGACAGTTCCATGGGCAGTAATTTACCCCGCGAATGTATTGCTTTTGGTGTGTTTGAAACCTGAGATTTGCCATTCTATCTCAGATTCAATAAAACGTCATGGGGCGCTGTATACCCTTGTAGCCATCTAGGTCTATTTTAACCGAACCCACCAATAATTCTGATTTTATACGCATCGGAATGTGATTATCATCTGCGCTAATCCACAAATGCATATCATCTTCATCTTGAAAAACGCGACCCTTCTGTACCACGGGTACAAACTTTAAGCAATCAATCTTTCCAAATTTTGTTTTGATACGCTCGGTACCCACATATTTTAGTTTAAAGGGGAATAGCTCATGGTCTAAAAATACCGGTATCTCAATAATGTCACCCTTTTTTATGGCTGAAACATTCAAATTACGGGCATAGTAGAAAGCCGAGAAAATATCTTGAACATTTTGAGGCACAGAAAAAACAGTGTCTTTTTTAAGTTCTGCGTCTGTAGCGGAGTTTGTTGCTCTATCAAATTGAATATTTCTTTTAATGATGTAACCACCTTCATTAACATCGCGGATGAACTTTAATGGTACAAATTGCTTGGCGTCTATAAAAGTTTCGTACACATCACGGGTTGGAAAGAACCACTCTGCCATACCAACGCTCTTGCCTTTACCAACCATGTGATAGGCACGTTTACCATCTAGATAAATCATTTTATTAACCGCTATAGTTGCTTCACCAGCGTCTATGATACCATAATGAATGCGGTAGCTTAATGTTTCGCCAATGGCAAATGCCGGTTGTTTTTGAAGGGGAAAAGTTTTGTTGTTATAAACATCTTTATTGGCATCTATAGGCCATGTCATTGTAACGGCAAAGAGTATTAAAAGGCCAAACTTTTTCATAATCAACATTGTGTAAAGGTATGGTACTGGCAAAAACAAAAAACGCGCCAAACCCCAATGGGGCCTAACGCGCAATCACTAAAAACTATGCTAAATTTATTTAGATAAAAATGATGTGTGTGCCTTCGCCAGCGGCGCGTTCGTAAAAATCGCCAATGGTTAAAACCCCATCCAATTCATCAACAAGATCTTCTTCTTTTAACTTAAACATATCTATCGCCAACTTACACGCCCACAATTTGGCGCCGCTTAAGTGTATCATTTCTATAAACTCATCTACGGGTGGAAGGTCTAAACGCTCCATTTCCTTTTTCATTTGGCTTGTAACCAAAGCCTCCATACCTGGCAATCCGCCTAGCAACGTGGGTATTGGCAAACTAGGATTACCTACGGTAGCCACATGTAAGTGGTTCATCTTATGCTTATTAATTACATCTAAGCCAAAAAATGTAAAAAACATTTCTACCTCAATGCCCTCCATGCGCGCACCATTAGCCATAACCATTGCGGCATAGGCACTATCTACGGTGCTCTTAGATAAGATGAAACACATTTTTTTTATTGGGCGAGGCTTTTCCTGTTCCTTATTCTGAGTTGCGTTTTGGGTCATTTCTAGCGTTTCCATGACACTTATTTTTTTGGTTTTACTTTTCTTAAATACAGCCTACAGGCTTTTTAATTCCTGCAATCTTGGTAGCCTTTTTTAGTGGTCCGCCAGGAAATAAATCATAAAACTCCTTGATATCTGTTACACCGCTTTTACCAACTTTACGAATGGTTAGTGGTTCTTCTTTTTTAAAGACATCTTGTAGATAGGCAATGACTTCCCAATGCCGATTTGTTAATGGCGTAATGCCTTCTTCAACAGCAATCTGCTCTGCAATTTCTTTGTTCCAATCTGCGAAATTCACGAGATAGCCTTCTTCATTTACGTTGATGGGCTTGCCTGCAATTACTTTTTCCATGATATTGAATTTTAAATTTTGGTTGTTACGTGTTTAAGCGGCAATTTTTTTGCCTTTTTTACTCATCTGAGGTTTTACAAATGGAATGGCTATACCTTTTAAGAGCATGTGCCAATAGATATAACGGAATGCCATCTTGCCCCAATGGTTAAAAACAGATTCTTTCAAGAGACGTAATGGTCCAACGCCAGCAAATGGAAATGTACCTTCTACAGGCTCTTGGGTATAATTGAAGTCGATGAGCATACCTTTACCATGTCCTGTTTCTATGAAACAATTTGCGTGGCCGTCAAAACTTGGCTCAAGAGGTTTGTTGTTGATGTAGTTCATAATATTTTCTGTGACCAACTCTGCCTCAAAATGTGCAACACTGCCAGCCTTACTTGCGGGTATATCTGTTGCATCGCCAACTACAAAAATGTCTTTGTGCGCTTTGCTTTGTAGTGTGTTTGGATCTGTGGGAATAAAATTTAACTCATCACCCAATCCACTTCGTGCAATGGCTTCATCACCCATATTGGTAGGCACGGTAACTAAAACATCATAAGGCACTTCAATACCATCATAGCTCACAATCTTCTTTTCTGCATGATCTACATTGCTGATATTGAAATCAGGTACTATTTTGATCTGCTTCTCTTCTAATAGATAATTGAGTTTTTTTGTAGCCGTAGGTTTGGTAAAAGCCCCAGATAGTGGCGTTACATAGGTAATTTCTACCTTATCGCGCATACCCTTTTTAGTAAAGAAATCATCTGCCAAAAAACTAAACTCTAGCGGAGCAACAGGGCATTTTATGGGCATTTCTGTGATATGCACCACCATTCTACCACCCTTCCAGGTGCGTAAAAAGTCGCGTAGATTACGGCTGCCTTCAAACGTATAAAAGTCAAAAACATCTTTTTGCCAACCAGTACCAAGCATACCTTCTACCTCTTGGGGTGCAATTTGGCTGCCAGTGGCCACTATGAGTAAATCATAGTTAAGCGTTTGGTCATTTTCTAAAAAAACAGATTTAGCCTCGGCATCAATGCGGTCTATAGCTGCTTGCAGATATTTTACGCCATTAGGCACAAATGCCTTTTTAGTTTTTTTAACCTGTGCTTCGGTGTAGGTATCAAAAGGTAAAAACAAAAAGCCAGGCTGGTAGTAATGTACAGGGTCTTTGTCTACCACTGTGATTTGCCAATCTTTAGGTAACTTATTGTGGAGATGGTTCATCATCATTGTACCTGCAGAACCGGCTCCTAAGATGACTAGATTGTTCATGATTGTTACGTTTTGGTTGTTGTCTTGTTCTAAGTACACATCAAATGTACCCCCGCTTTGCTGCCATACAGGTGACAGCCATCACAAAACAAAAAACGTAACTACTTGATTTACAGAAATATAATTTTCATGACAAATATCATGAACGCATAAATATGACCAATGTCACTTTTTGAAGAACACTGCGTTTTAGAGAAATACGAATCTTTGGGGCAGCTATATGCTTTAGCTACTATAAACCGCGAATTTCAAATTTCGCGAAGCCTTTTAAGCCCGCATCATTATAGTAATCTACGAAACGCAGCTTGTAATAATTACCACTTTTCTCTCTTAAAATGTAGACAATACCTGGGCGTACTTCATATATACCGGTATCTAATGAAAAAGCTTTCCAATTATAGCCGATGGCATTTTGATCTGTACTATAATTTAAGTTGAGCACATCGGCCTCTGTAATTGCAGTAAAATCGGCATTATCAAGCCTAGCAACACTTACGTTCTCCGGATTAATCAACACACCGCGCACCAAGTATGGTATGGTATCGCCATCATCTGTGATGTCGAAATCTGTGTATTGCGTAAAGTGTAAATGCCAATCATTTTTATTGGGCTCAATATCTTCAACACCAAAAGATGAAAAAGAGAATTGTACGCGATTTACATCCTCGTTTTTATTGATGCTTACTACCGTATCTAAAGTATTTTCGAGCGTGCCTATGCGCAATTGATAAGCTGTGGCGGTAACCCCGAGCACTTGCATTTTTAGAAATCCAAGCTCTTTTCCTTTTTCATCATAACCGCGGTTCACTATAAAAACTTCTTCTTTAGAAGTGCCTTGTGGCGTAAACCATGTGCCAATGGCCGTGCGTTGCTGCTGCCCTGTTGGGAAGTCATACCGCCAAGGTGCGGTGCCTGAAGTATCTGTAACCGAAGCAAACGGAACGGTTCCGGCCGCACGCACAAACATAAAATTGCTGCCATTTAAAAAAATATAGCGCCCATCCTCAGCGGATTCAAGTTGTAAATCGTAACCCGTATGGGGCCCTTGTTTTACAAAAATGCCAGAGTTGATGTTAAAATAAAGCATGTTGCTATAATCATCGCCCATAGCAGCAGTAATAGCTTGTGAAGCTGCAGGCGTAACGGGCAACTCTTCTTTTTCACACCCAAAAAGCGCAAAGAGTACAGGCATTAAAACAACCCAGTATTTCATAATTATATGCTACATTTTAACGACATAAACAGAGAACGGCCCCAACTAACTGGAAAACTACCACTACTGTGCACACCTCCGCCACTATTCAAAACATCAAGATTTTGTACATCAAAAAGGTTTTTCGCGCCTGCACTAATGGTCAATCTGTTTTTCCAAATCATATAAGAACAAGTAAAATCAAGCAAATTATATGCAGGAATTAAAGTCTGCAAGGCTTGCCCATTTTCGCCCACACGAAAACCGGGCACATCGCCATTGTACTTGTAGGTAATATTAAATCTAAATTTTTTGGAGGCGCGCCAATAATTGAATGCAGCCACCACCTCAGGGGTATAAAGGTGCGGTTTACTATTGCTCTCTTCTGCTATTTGATTAGAAAAACCGAGATGGCTATAGCCCAACATGAAATTAAAATCTGGATGTATGTTGTAGGTGAGCTGAATTTTAGCGCCGAAGGTGGTATAATTCTCAATATTCAAATACGTGAAAGCGGTGCCTTGTACTTGTGTTAGGTTAATCATGTCATTGAGATGATTGTAAAAAACAGCAGGCTCTAGGGTTAAACTATTCACTTCATTAAAAGCAGCAACCAATACCGCATTGGCATGAAGATGAAATGAGTTTTCTGGTTTGAGTTCTGGGTTGCCTAAAATATTGTGGTTTGCATCTACAAATTCAAGGTAAAGCTCCTTAAGCGAAGGCGCTCTAAATCCATTGGCGTAACTAAAGCGCATTTGCACATTGGCATTAGGCCTAAATTGTACATTTAAACTTGGTATTACAGGCGCATAGTATTGCGTATTATACGCATAACGCAAACCTGGCTGAATGGTTAGATTGTCTATCGGTTTATACTGCACACTTCCAAATAATGCATAATCGCCAATTTCTGGAGTCCCCTCAATGCGGCCACCAGAAGTGTTTTCCCAATTGAGATCAAGCCCAATTTGGTATGCCAATGGGCCGTTGGTGTTGCTGCTAAGCGTACCACGCAATAACCATGTATTAATTAATGTAGTGTCATGATCTTTAGGGTTAGCAGTGGGCGATTGGGTTAAGTTTACCAAATCACGATTGTAAATTACCTTGCTGCGGCTATACCATGTATATGAACTCATAAGCGCAAGCCTGTGGTTTGGTATAGCATTGATGTCGGCCACCAACGTATTCATCCATCTGTTTGTGGTGTACCAGCCATCAAAAGCATAATTACTGTATTCACTTCTGCGATCACCTTTATCCTTTATCAATTCCCAAAGCCCATCTAACGTATAAGACAAGCTCCATTTCTTAAAGTCGTGTTTTAGCGATGCATTGCCAAAATATTGCTCCTTTTGTTTCCATTGTTGCCAACGGTCATAGGGCACCGGATTATACCCATCAAAGAAATTTCGTCCGATATTGACTTTTGCTGCGGTACGCTTAGCGCCAGCATTTACCCAAAAATCTGTATTGTAAACCCCAACACTTTCATAAAATGCTTTTGCCCCTGCGCTAAATTGATTGCGCTTTGGCTTTTTGGTAATCAGGTTTATTGTTCCACCCAACGCATTACTACCGTAAACCACACTCATTGGGCCTTCTATAATCTCTACCCGTTCTATATTATCGAGGTTAATCTGACTCAGGTCTATGTTTCCATTTAGCCTGCCGGCCACGGGTACGCCATCAATTAAAATTTTGAGGTTATTATCACCAAGCCCTTGAATCTGCAATCCACTACCCAAAATGTTGTCTTGCGTAATGCGAATATTAAGCTGATCATTGAGTAATTGATTTAGTGTGATGGCGGCACGATTATCAATTTGATCGCGGTTTAACACCCGAACCTTATACACAGAATTTGACTCAGAAACTGGCGCATACTGCGCAGTAACCACCACCTCTTCTAAGTTTTGAGAAGAGGCAGATAAATAAAACGCGTAGTTAGCTCCGGGCACAACTGTTGTTTGCTGCGCCTCATAACCAACAAACGTGATTGTTAATCCGCTTTTTACCGAAGCTAAATTTTCTGCATACCCATGTACATCGGTAGTGGTCACAAATTGTTTCCCCGTTTCTTCTTCGGTAAATATCAAGTGAACAAATTCAATAGGCGCATTGGTTTCAGAATCTAAAACACGAATAATCGCATCCTGCGCAGTAGCGCTACAAGATGCGATTAACAACATGTAAAATAGTATTATGTGCTTATTGAATAACAATTCTAGAAGAACTTATAGTACCATTTGAAGTCATAGTAGCAACATATACACCTGCTGGCAGCTGGCTTACATTCATTGTGTTTTTTCCAACTGTGAGCGCTGTGTTATATACCTCAACACCATTAAGGGCGTGTAGTCGGAATTCACCCGGCAATTTTGCTTCAATGGTTAGTACATCTTTTGCTGGTTGTGGATAGACCACCAAGCCGTGATCTACATTTTCTTCAATACCAAAGGCCGAAACTTGACGGAGAGAGAAAATGATGTTTCCAGTAGACGAACCACCAAAACCTTTGAAAACCATTTTATACAAATTACCGTCTAACCCTTGAACGAAATAGGCTAAAGAGTCTGCCAATTCCCACTGAAAAGTACCATTGTTAAAAGACTTCCAGTTAGAACCAATACCTAAAATAGAATCGCTTAGCACATAGTTATTCCAATCTACCGTATTGGTATCTACGCCTTCTGCTTTAGCCGCTAATACATCATAGTTCAGAATTGCGCCTGTTACAGGATAATAAGTGCCTGGAATTATTTCTTCTTGATAACGGGTAAATAGGATGTCCCAATCCGTTTTATTGGGTTCACGATCAATAATCGTATCATTTACCACATCCCAGTAAAAAAAGCTCTTGTTACTATAGCCGCCTTTGTTAAAAGTCTTAGCCACCTCGTTACTACCATCTACGTTGGCCAAGCGGATGTTGTAATCGCCATTGGTCTTCATATCATCAATGATGATTTTCTTGTAGCTACCATCAGGTAATTTCATTACAAAGATTTTGGTGGCTGTTACATTATGAGTGATGTTGCTGTAAGTTCCCCAACCATAATCCGGATGCGCGGATGCTGTGGCATTAAAAGCGCCCTCCTCCCATGTTGCGGGAGAGTTGTGCAACATATTCCAGGTCATGCCGGTTGTATCTAAAGTGGCCCAATCTGATGGATTGTTTGAAGCCACATAGAGTTCTACCCCTAAGCCCTCGTTAATTAAAATGCTAGCACCTACAATTTTTGTTGTAAAAGCGATATGCCAGTTGTTGCGTGGTTCAGTTTTTACCTCGCCTGTGGCCAAAGAATAATACACATCATTGGCATAACCAGCGCCAACACTAACTTGATCTGTTTTCTGCGCATTGAGTGCTATATTTGCACCCGCTAAAAACAGTAGAAATATTTTTTTCATCAGAAGAAGACCTTATTTTTATTTAGACTAATTATAAATAACGGAGCAAAAGTAATCTCCGGTTGGGATACCACAAAACTATTCCAGCTTTTTTTTCTACAGCGTTTATCAATAATTTACTCATGTTACAAAAGCCCCGAATACTTTATGCGGTTTTACACTGGGGGCTTGGTCATGCAACACGTAGTATACCCATCATAAATCAACTATTGGCACATGGCTTTGAGGTGGTCATAGCATCTGATGGACTTGCTTTAGAGGCCTTAACAACCCAATTTCCTGAACTAGAGACAATAAAATTACCACCTTTAAACATCACATATAGCGATAAAAAGTACCAAAGTTGGGCCATGATGAAGCAATTTGGCAGCATCATGAGATGGCATTTTAAAGAACGTAAATACATCAACAGGATATTGGCAGAACATCGTTTTGATGGTATTGTAAGTGATAATCGCCCAGCGATTCATGGAAAAGGCATTCCCTCTGCCTACATTACCCACCAAATAAATGTACATGCCGGCATATTTACGCCTTTAGCCACAGCGCTTCACGCGTTTTTGTATAAGGCCTTCACTTCTATTTGGGTACCCGATTATTCAACTTCACCAGGCTTAAGCGGTGCTTTAGGGCATCCTAAAAGAATTGACCCGCGCATGGTATTTATCGGCCCTCAAAGCGATTTAACCATTAGCGGTAGCCCAAAACAGGCAGGTATTGGTGTAATCTTATCAGGCCCAGAACCCCAGCGCACCCAGCTTGAAAATGCCATCATCAAGCAATTAAGTAACACCCCAAACATCACTTTAATACGCGGCACTAAATCAGGCATAGCTGGCAACCTTCCATCAACATGGAAAGTTATCAATCTTGCCAGTCGCGCAGATATCAACCACGTATATAATACTTGCGAAGTACTGATTTCGCGCACGGGTTATTCTACCCTCATGGATTTAGAGCAACATCCAAAACCTGCGGTGCTAATACCAACACCCGGCCAACCAGAACAAGAATATTTAGCGCAAATGGTTAACCACAAGTTAAAATACGCGATACAAACACAAGATCGTCTTGAAATCATTCAGGGGATAGCACTTGCAAAGACAAAGTTTAATACAGCATCTACAACACCAAAAGAGCCCACGGATTGGTCTGCGCTATTCAGCCTTTTTAAGCGTAAATGAGAACGTAGAACCCACGCCTTCTGTGCTGCGTACGTTTATGGTTTCTTTATGGGTGTCTAAGATGTGTTTTACAATAGAAAGGCCTAAACCGCTACCACCCGCATCTCTTGCCCGGCTTTTATCAACCCGGTAAAATCGTTCAAAAATTCTTGGAATATCATTTTCAGGAATACCCATACCATCATCTTGAATCTCAATGAGCACCCTGTTGTGGAGATAAAAGATATTCACCTCAACGGTGCCGTCTTTCTTACTGTATTTGATGGCGTTAATGAGTAAATTAAATAATACCTGCTCTATACGGTTAGGATCTGCAAGTACTCTAAACTCCTGTCCTTTTTTAAACCCTACTTGCAATTTTACGTGGCGCTTCTTCGCGGAATCTTCGAGCATATCTGCTACATCTCGAATAAGCTTACCTACATCAAAAACCTGTTTTTTAACCTCAAGAATGCCACTTTCAAGCTTGTTCAAAGTATCCATATCCTGGATGAGGTTAATCATGCGGTCTACACTTTTTGAAGCCCGCTTTAGGTATTTCATGTTGATATTTTCATCTTCAAGACCACCATCAATGAGGGTCAAAATGTAGCCTTGAATATTGAAGATAGGTGTTTTCAACTCATGAGAAACGTTTCCGATAAACTCACGTCTAAACATTTCACGTGCATTTAGCTCAACGATTTCTGCCTTGCGTTCTTCTGCCCATTCGGCAACTTCGCGCTCTACCATTTTTAAACTCGTGCTTCGCGCTATTTCTTCCTCTTCTTGATCTGTACCCGCACGAATTTCATGTATTGTTTTAAAAATGAGCTTGACCTTATTATAAATAAACTGATTTACAGTGTAAAAAACTGCGTAATACACTACTAACATCAGCACCAAAACCGCGAGCATAATTTGCCAAGTTGGCGGTGCCCCTTGAGCGTATTGTGAGAAAACGGTTAGTATGATATAGGCACACAATCCGGCTATGCCAGCAACCAATAAAGCCGCAATACCCGGTTTTTCAATTTTCATAATTGTAGTTATGAGCGCCTAATTGGTTACCGTTAATCTTCAAACTTATAACCCACACCCTTTACAGTCTTTATCTTATCAGAACCTATCTTTTCGCGAAGCTTCCTAATGTGTACGTCAATGGTACGCCCACCAACAATAACATCATTACCCCATATCTTATCCATTATTTCTTCGCGGGGAAAAACTTTTCCGGGCCGCGAAGCCAAAAGCGACAAAAGCTCAAATTCTTTTCTAGGCAGTTCTACTTTATTGCCTTGCAGCTTAATTAAATACTGCTCTGTATCTATCAATAAGTCACTAAACTCTAATTTTTGACCGCCAGCGAGTTGAGCGCTACTTTGCCTGCGTAAAAGCGCTTTAATACGGCTAATGAGCACTTTAGGTTTTATTGGTTTGGTGATATAATCATCAGCACCTGCATCAAAACCCGCTACTTGAGAGTAATCTTCGCCACGAGCGGTTAAAAAAGCAATCATGGTTTCATTTAGGTCTGGCAGTGCCCGTAGCCGATCGCAGGTTTCAATACCGTCCATCTCTGGCATCATCACATCTAAAAGAATAAGGTTAGGAATCTCCTTCTTAACTTTTGCCAAGGCATCAACACCGCTTTGCGCTGTACTTACCTTGTAACCCTCTTTGGTTAGGTTGTAAGCAACAAATTCTAAAATATCGCGATCATCATCAACCAATAAAATCTTGTAATCTGCGGGTTCCATGTGCTTGTTTATTAGTGTAGTGGCTGGCAAAAATAAGCAATTGGCATTGGCGCATCCCCACTTAACACTAACGTAACTTATTTAACTAAGACGTAACAATAGGAGCCCAAATGGTCTAATAATCTAACCCATTCTAAAAACAAGTTTGACCTTGCCTTAACACCCCCTTAACAGTGCCGACTGTTCTTTGCCACAGAAAATAAAACAACGTTTGTTACAATGAAAACAGTAAAATTATTAACGCTAACATTTGGTTTAGGCGCACTTTTGCTAACCGGTTGCAAAGATGAACCAACAACACCTACTACGCCAACCGTACCAAGTGAAACTACCAAAAGTGGTTTAATAACCGCTGACGAAACATGGACCAACGATAAGGTTTATATTATCAGCAACAAAGTTGTTGTAGATAATGGAGTTACACTAACTATTGAAGCAGGTACACTTATTAAAGCTAAAGCTGGCCAAGGCACATTGGCTGCTGCCCTTGTAGTTTCTCGCGGTGGTAAAATCATGGCAGAAGGTACAGCTAGTCAGCCTATCATTTTTACGTCTGAGGCAGATAACATTAAGAGTGGTGAAAAAGCTGGAACCAACCTTACTAAAGATGACAACAAGCTTTGGGGTGGTATTATCATACTAGGTGATGCCCCTATATCTGCAGAGAATGGAGATACTGAAACCAATATAGAGGGTATACCTGCAGAAGATGGTTATGGCCTTTATGGCGGTAGCAATGCAGCTCACAATGGTGGTACGCTTAAGTATGTTTCTATCCGTCACGGTGGTATTACCATTGGTGAAGGCAATGAAATTAACGGTTTAACTCTTGGTGGTGTTGGTACAGGTACTACAATTGAAAACGTAGAAATTTATGCAACACTTGATGATGGTATTGAGTGCTTTGGAGGTACAGTTAACATCAGCAAGGCTTTGGTATTTAATCAAGGTGATGACGGTATAGATCTAGACATGAACTATTCTGGAACTATTTCTGAGTTTGCCGTTTATCACGGAGATGGTATTGGTACAGATGAAGGCTTAGAAATTGATGGTCCTGAAGGCTCTACCTACACCACTGGTTTGTTCACGCTTATGAATGGCGTTGTTAAGTCAATGGGAAGCGAGCCAAGCGCTGGTGACTTCAAATCAAAGGCACAAGGTACTATTAAGAATGTTTCTTTTGTTGGATATGGAACAGCCAAGCCTGTTAAAATCCGTACTAAGTTTGATGCCAATTGCGGTCACAAAGCAGATGCTTACAGCTACATGATAGATAGCCCAGCCACATTGGTATTTGAAAACTCTAACATCTTAGAAGCCGTAAAGGTGTACGATGGCGATAATGACCCAACAACTTGCCCTACCGAACTAACTGCGGCACAAACAACTGCCGAAGGTTTAGCCGTTGCTAATGGTGCAGGTGCTAGCATTGATGTTGCAGCAACATTTAGCTGGACATGCGCTGGAACACGCGGTGAACTTTAATCACCATTATTTAGCTACACAACATCTATTTTGAAAAGTTGCCCTGTCGTAATTATGATTGCGACAGGGCTTTTAACATATTAATAATGAAAACAAAAGCACTCGGCTTTATTCTTTTTAGCTTACTTATTCAAACCGCATTATTTGCACAAAAAGGATATTTACGCGGTAATATAGAGGATGGCGATTTTGGTGGCCCATTAGTTGGTGCCACTATTATTGTTGTAGAGCAACCCGGTGTTGGCACTACAACAGACTTTGATGGCAATTACTCAATTTCTCTTGACCCCGGCAGTTATACGGTTAAAGTCTCATTTATTTCATTTACCACGGTAACCTATTCAAACGTTGTTATTAAGCCGGGTGAAGCCACAATTATTGACGCCACTTTAATGCCGGCCACCCAACAACTTCAAGAAGTACAAGTAGTGGCTAAAGCAAAACGCAATACCGATGCTGGCCTTCTTATTAAAATGCGTAATTCGCCAAACGTAGTAGACGGTATTTCCTCTCAAACTTTTAAGCGCGTTGGCGATAATGATCTTTCACAATCTATCAAGCGGGTAACCGGTGTAACTGTAGAAGGTGGCAAATACGTTTATGTGCGCGGGCTTGGTGATCGCTATACAAAAACCACCTTAAACGGCATGGCTATACCCGGTCTTGATCCCGATGTAAATGCCGTTCAAATAGACATCTTCCCCACTGCCGTATTAGAAAACGTGGCAGTTTACAAATCATTTTCACCTAACCTTTATGGCGATTTTGCAGGAGGTTTAGTTGATGTTGAGACCAAAAGCTTTCCAGATGAAAAAAAGACCAGCGTTTCTGTAGGTCTTCAATACATTCAAGGGCAAACACTTAATAGTGATTTTATCTTATATAAAGGCGGAAACCTAGATTGGTTGGGCATTGATGATGGCACAAGAAAATTGCCTTTTGACAAAACAACACCTATCCCAAGATATATTGACCAAGACCCAATACTGCGAGATTTGACTCTGTCATTAAATCCTCAAATGGCGGTTGAAAGTAGAACCGCATTACCTGGAGGACGATTTTCATTTAATCATGGCAACCAAATAACTAAAGAGGACGGAAGATCTTATGGCTACAACGTGGTTTTTAATTATAACAACTCCTATCGTTTTTATGATAGCTTTAAGCAAAACTTCTTTTTAAAGAATAATGACACAAATGTTACCCAGCTGCAGCAACAAGAAGCTATTACTGGTGTAGTTGGGCGGCACGAAGTGCAGTGGAGCGGTATGCTTTCAGGGGCATATAAGTTTCGTACAAATTCATACGAAGCCATGTTATTGCATTCGCAAAGTGGAGAAGCATCAGCATCAAAACGCACAAGCCTACAAACTGAACAAAATACTGCACTACTAATTGAAGATATTTTAACTTATACCCAGCGCTCATTATCTACGTTTTTTCTAAGCGGTAGTCATCTTGCCGGTAAAACACAAATTAGCTGGACTAATGCGCTAACATATGCCCGTGTGTATGACCCGGATTTTAGAACAACAAGTTTATCTGTTGACAATGGAGATACCGCATTTAAGCCTGGTGATGGTGCAAAACTCGAGCGTTTATGGCGAGATTTGAATGAAGTAAATGAAAATGCCCGTGTTGATATTTCCGTTCCTTTTGGTGATGGCAAAAAGTTTACTTTAAAAACAGGAGCTAATGCTCTATTTAAATGGCGAACATTTGAAACCTTAGAATATTTGTTAGCCAGACAGGACAATAGCCCTATGAATGGTGACCCCAATTGGTTTTTGAATCCAGCTAACGTTTATAACACAGATGCGATAGCTAGAAATTATACACGTGTAGAAGGCTTTGCACAAAATGGAAGCGGCATACAGCCCGCAAATAACTTTAGTGCACGGCAAAATATTTTTGGCGCCTATGTAATGGCAGAGCAAACACTTTGGACCAAGCTAAAGTTGGTTTATGGCCTTCGCGTAGAAAAAGCAGACATGTATTATACTGGGCAAAAGAATTCTGTATTTAATCCAGAAACGGATATTCTAACCGACAGTAAAACTTTAGACGAGCTCAACTTTTTACCTTCTGCAAACATTGTTTATGGCTTTGACAACGACATGAATCTAAGGTTGTCCGCTAACCAAACCGTTGCGCGCCCGAGCTTTAAAGAAAAGAGTATTGCCCAGATTTATGACCCTATCACAAAACGAACTTTTATAGGGAACATTGATCTTAATCAAACAATCGTAAATAACTTCGATTTACGCTGGGAGTGGTTTTTTAGTGCAACCGAATTGCTATCAGTGGCAGGGTTTTACAAAACATTTGACGGCCATATTGAAATGGTAAGCTTTCAACAGGACCCAGACAATGTTAAACCCCGTAATTCTGGTGATGCTTCTATTTATGGTGTAGAGCTAGAAATTAGAAAACGCTTCGCAAATTCAACCACCTTTTTGCGAAGACTTTTCATTGGTGGAAATATCACATTAGTAGAAAGCCGTGTAGATATGAAAAGCGTAATCACGGGTAATGCTGGGGAAACAGAATTTGCATTAAGAGAAAACAACTTGAGAAATGGCGAAACCTTAAGTCAATTTAGACCTATGGCAGGCCAAAGCCCCTATGCTGTAAACGCCAATGTCAGCTATGAAATCCCTGAAAAAGGATTTGGCGTTTCAGTAGCTTATAATGTAAAAGGTGAGCAACTGTCTATTATCTCTTCGGGCCGCATACCCGATGTATATACTGTGCCCTTCCACAGCTTAGACCTTAATGCATTTTACAGTTTTGGTAAAGATTTAAACCAGCAAATTGGGCTACGCGTAGAAAATTTGTTAGATGATGACCGCACGCTTGTGTATCGTTCATTTGGCACTGATGATGAAATATTTAATCAGTTTTTTCCAGGCCGCGCCTTGAGAATAAAATATACCTACAACTTTTAAGTATACTTTTTATGCTAAAAAGCACCTGCATTTTGATGTGGGTGCTTTTTTTGTGTTTAACACAAGGGTAACAATGGTCATCCTTAGTTTTGGTTTATGTGGCTTACTTTTGCACTCGCAAAATTCAAACTCTTTTCGCATGAAAAATGTATACATGTTGTTGCTTTCCTTTATGTTGAGCAACTTACTTACCCAATCTCACTTAATCGCACAGCCCATTTACAGCATCTCAAGTGTAACAACAGTTAATGCTAATGGCGTGGCAGACAGTCTAAATGTTACTTGTGCACTTCGTGGCACGGTAACCAGTATTGACTTTGACGGTAATGCCGGCTATTCTTTTTATATCCATGACGGCAGCGCTGGTATCAATGTTTACAATTTTGCCGATGTAGACAACTACGTGGTTACCCTTGGTGACTCAATCTACATTCGCGGAGACATTGACCAGTACAACGGCCTCACCGAGCTCGTGGTAGATTCTATTTACCTTATTTCTACAGGTAATACCGTGAAAATGCCAACAGTGGTAACCAATTTAAGCGAAGCCACAGAATCTGACCTCATTAGAATAAACGGGGTAACATTGGTAAATCCTAGCCAGTGGCCAAGCTCTGGTAGCGCAAATGTTAGCTTTACCAATGGTATAGACACCCTCACCATGCGTATTGACAGCGATACAGATGTAGACGGAAGCCCTGCTCCAAGTGGCACTTTCGATCTTGTAGGTATCGGGTCGCAATTCGACAACAGCTCGCCTTATTTAAGCGGTTATCAAATATTTCCACGTAGTACCGCAGACATTATCCAACAAACCACCTTTAGCGTTTACAGCATTGCCTCGGTAACTACAGTTGATGCTAATGGTGTGGCAGATTCACTAAACAAACCCGCAGTGCTAGCAGGAACAGTTACCAGCATAGACTTTGACGGTAATGCTGGTTATTCATTTTACATTCATGACGGCACTGGCGGCATCAACGTTTACAACTTTGCAGATGTAGACAATTATGTTGTTACCATTGGAGATTCTATTTATGTAGAAGGCGATATTGACCAATACAACGGTTTAACTGAAATAGTACCAGATTCTATTTCCATAGTAACTACAGGTAATACGGTTAAAACGCCAACCGTAGTTACCACACTTGGAGAGAGTACAGAGTCTGATTTGATTCGTATCAACAACGTAACACTAGTAAACCCAAGCCAGTGGCCAGCATCAGGCAGCGCCAATGTATCTATTACAAATGGTACTGATACGCTTACCATGCGTATAGATAGTGATACAGATATTGACGGCAGTACCGCGCCTTCTGGCCCATTTGATGTTATCGGCCTTGGTTCACAATTTGATAATAGTTCTCCATATTTGAGTGGTTATCAAATCTTTCCACGCGCATTAACAGATATTATGCCTGTTACTGCCACAACCGGATGTTCTGAGCTTTTCATCTCTGAATATCTAGAAGGTGCCAGCAATGATAAAGCTGTTGAAGTTTACAACCCAACTACCGCAGCTATCAACCTCAGCGGTTATTCGTTAGTAGCCTATAATAATGGCAATACCACGCCAACCAACAGCTTTAACTTCCCAAATGTTATGTTGGCTGCTGGTGATGTGTATGTTATTGCCAACCCCAATGCCAATAGCACAATTTTAGGTCAAGCAGACAGCACAAGCTCTGTAACCTTCTTTAATGGTGATGACGCTGTGGTGCTTTTCAAAAATGCAGACACCTTAGACATTATAGGTATCGTTGGTGTTGATCCAGGCAGCTCTTGGTCAGTTGGTAGTGGCGCAACTGCCAATAACACATTGGTACGTAAAGCATCGGTTGATGCCGGCACAACCGATTGGAGTGTTGGCGTAACACAGTGGGACGTTTTCCCGAGTAGCACCAGTACCTTCATAGGTTCGCATAGCTCTGTTTGTCATGGTGGTACCAGCACTGGTATACCAAACTACGCTATTGCTGATATTACCACTGTAGATGCCAATGGCGTGGCAGACTCATTAAGCACCTATTGTGTAATTCGTGGTCTGGTTTCCGGAAATAATCTCCGCAGCAGTGGTGTAGAATTCTGGTTGATAGACAGCGTGAATAGCGCTGGTGTTTTGGTTCGCAATACAAGCTATAACAACTATACAGTTACAGAAGGTGATAAGATCTGGGTTCGCGGAACGGTTGATCAGTACAATGGATTAATACAGTTTGTTCCAGATAGCATCAACCTGATTTCTAGCAATAACAGCTTGCCAATGGCCAATACAGCTACTACACTAGATGAAACCACAGAGGGCCGCTTAAACGTAATGAACAACATGACCATTGTAAGCGGATGGCAAAGCACCTCAGGCAGTGCCAATGTTACCATTAGTGACGGCAGCAACACCTTTACCATGCGTGTTGACTTTGACACATACATTTTCGATTCTATCCCAAATGCACCAACAGGTTTGGTTAACATCTATGGGCATGGCGGCCAATTTGATGCCAGTAGCCCATACACAAGTGGATATCAAATCAACCCAAGGTATGCCGCAGACATTCAGCCTGTAACGGTAACCTCGCCTACCATCAACTTCCCGAGCCCGAGCCAAACGGTTACAGAAGGTGCAGGCACTTTGGATATCACCTTGCCAATCTTTCCCGCAACAACAAATAGCGAAACTGTTAAGATTTATGTATCTGAAGGTAGCGGCATTACCAGTGGCGACTATACCACAACACCTGCCGCTGTAAATGATACCATTACGCTTACGGTAGCGGCTGGAGACTCTGCAATGTTCTCTGTTAACCTTATAGATGATGCTATTCAAGAAAGTGACGAAAACATCACCTTTAGCATTGCAAGCGTAAGCAGTGGTTTAACAGTAGGCCCTGTGGCTACACATGTGCTTACCATTTCTGATAATGACGTGTTTATACCTACCTACGCCATTTCTGATTTAAAAGGCCTAGATGCCAATTTTGCACCAGATAGCCTTGGTGTAATGTGTAAAATAGTAGGTACAGTATTAGGTGTTGATATGCAGGGCACCGCAAGTGCTAACATTTCTTTTACCGTTCATGATGGTACCGTAGGCTTTGGCGTTTTCATGCCAAATGCAACCTACACCGTAACTGAGGGTGATGAAGTTCGCGTAATTGGTTCTGTTGGTCAGTTTAACGGTGTTGCACAAATAAATGCCGATTCAATTGCTTTTATTTCAGCAAATAACCCATTGCCTACTCCGGTAGTAATTACATCTATGGGCGAAAGCACAGAGAGTGACCTCATCCGTTTTAACAATTGCTTTGTAATTGACCCAACACAATGGACAAACTCTGGTAGTGGTTTTAATGTGGATGTTACCAATGGTACAGATACCATCGCATTGCGTATAGACAAAGACGTTACTGATGTCTTTGCAGCACCTGCTCCTATTGGCACATTTGATGTAATAGGTATTGGTGGCCAATTTGATAACAGTGCCCCATACAACAGTGGTTACCAATTCTTGCCACGCTACTTAGCTGATTTTATTTTCCCAACGCCCACTACATATGATCTTGCAATCACTGAAATATTACCCGGTAGCAATGATCCAAACAGCGCTGTTAATGATGACTGGTGGGAACTAACCAACTACGGTAGTACAGCAATTGACCTTACAGGATTCTCTTTTGATGATGATAGTGAGCAGCCCGGCACCGTAGTATTTAACAATGTTACCATCGGTGCAGGAGAGAGCATTGTAATTTGGAATGGTGTTTCTGCCAATGAAGCTGATTTTGAAAACAACTGGGGTGTTGCTGGGCAGAACTTACAAATCATTAGTAGTGATGAATTTTCTAGCAGCCTGCCAGGTCTTGGTCAAGGTGGTGATGCAGTTGTACTTTTTGATACCAGCAGCACACCAATAGAAATTTGTAAAGCAGCTTACCAAAGCGCTAACGCTGGTGTTTCTGTAGAATTTGATACAACATGTATCATTATTGGTAACGCACAAGCTGGCGTTCGTGGCGCATATACCAGCATTGGTGGTGATGTGGGTAGCCCAGGTAACCTTGTACCTTCATTTGACGTTCAAGAGTTCTCTGCTGTTGGTATTCAGCTTTATCCAAACCCAACAAATGGTTTAGTGAATTTAAGCTTACCACAAGGCGAAAAATCACTTACCCTTACCAATGTTACGGGTGTAGTGGTTTTACAAAAGCAAACAGAAAACCTTACAGAGCAGCTAAACCTTGAAGCCTTGCCAGCGGGAATGTATCTATTGCAAATCCAAGTAAATGGCAAACAAGCCATTGGCAAAGTAATTAAGCGCTAAGCGCTACACTAATTAACCGAATTAAAAAAGGCCGCCTCACGCATGTGAGGCGGCCTTTTTATTTCTTCGGGTGTATAGAACTATGCTTTATCTGCCACACCCTGAACAAACAGCGTAACTTAAACAGCGAATTAAGAGTGATGTGTAAGTCAGGGTAAGATGCTATAGTCTCACGCTTTATAAGTGCATTTACAAATCTATGTACAACTCTGGTGTGCGCTCGAGATTGCTTTTATTAAGATCACGATCTTCCAAATAAAAATCTATCATAACTGTATCTGAAGCACGGTTCGCGATATCTATTTTATAAATCATGTGCCCTTCTAAGCTTTGATATTGCGCATTCGGGGTTAAATTCTTGATCCGCGCGTTATAAGCATAAGTGGTATCAAACGTTCCATCCGCTTTGCTTAATACATTCACAAAAAGGTTGTAATAATGATCACAGGTAACACAGTGCGGCGGTGCAGTCATGTTAGAATCTAGCCCAATATTACCATCACCATCTGTAAAGTAAAAAACAATGCGTATGTGCTCATTGGCTAAAGTAGGATCTACATTAGCCCCAACAACCTCATATTCTTCTAAGCGAATAAAGGGTTCATCCGGAAAAGCCTTATTCTTTGCACAAGCTACTCCAACTAGGCTTAACAGTGCTATTTTCGCAAACGTTTTCATGCTGTTTTATAACGCAGATTGAACAACCGTAGTTTATGTCCATGCTCTCATCCCTCAAAAATACAATCTTCAACCTCACCGCTCATGTAAATTTTGAGCAAACTGCAATTGAGCTTTTTCGATACCAAGCAGCGCATAATTCTATTTATAGCGAATTTGTTTCAGCCTTAGGTATACAGCCAGAGAGTGTAGCCAGTCTTAACGCCATACCATTTTTGCCTATTCAATTTTTTAAATCGCACGCCATTAAAACGGGCAATTGGCAAGCCGAAGAAATATTTTTGAGCAGCAGCACAACGGGTACAATACCAAGCAAACATCACGTAAAAGATTTAACAATCTATGAAGAAAGCTTCTTAAGAGGGTTTGAGATGTTTTATGGAAAACCCTCAGCATATTGTGTTTTAGCATTGCTACCGGCCTATCTTGAACGCAAAGGATCTTCTCTGGTATATATGGCCAATGCGCTTATTGCCAAAAGCGGACATCCCCAAAGTGGTTTTTACCTATCAAATTATGAGGCCTTAATGCGCACATTGCATGAACTGGCTGCAAAAAATACACCTACCCTACTCCTTGGTGTTAGTTTTGCATTGCTAGATATTGCGGAAAAAATGACTGAGCTAAGGCATAACAACTTAATTGTTATGGAAACCGGCGGCATGAAAGGCAGACGAAAAGAAATCATAAGAGCAGAGCTACACCAACAATTAATGGCTGGTTTTGGGGTTTCTGAGATTCATTCAGAATACGGCATGACCGAACTCTTATCGCAGGCTTACGCCATGGCAGAAGGCGTATTTAAAACCCCACCTTGGATGAAGGTCTTGGTGCGTGACACAACAGATCCCCTAGCTATAATAGGTAATGGTAGCACGGGTGGTTTAAACATTATAGACCTCGCTAATATGCATTCCTGCAGCTTTATCGCCACCGAAGATTTAGGTCGTACGCATAATGATGGTACCTTTGAAGTGTTGGGAAGGTATGATCAGAGTGACATTAGAGGTTGCAATTTAATGGCGCTCTAGCAATACCATAAACACCTATACGTTAGCATAACTACATTTTATATTATGAAGTACTTAGTTTCCATCCCCCTTACCTTATTGGTCTTTATTTGTAATGCACAATTCGCTAAAAACGGAGGAAAAATTCACATCAAACCAAATGATGAAGCCGTTATTTCATTGGCCGATAGCATTAAGCTTTCTATTGGTGTACAAGAAGAAGGATGGTATCCGGCAAGCTTCAAAGCCTACGTTTTAAAATCTGCTGTAAACGGTGATTCCATTCTAGCCGCAGATACAGAATTGGTAAATGATGAAAAAGAGAACATTGGACAAAGTTTAGGTGAAATCAAGGTTACTTGCAAAGCAGCCAACAAGCGTGGTTTTCACAAATACTATGAAATTCTGGTAACTGGTTTCATTAAAGGTACCAACCTGCACTACCGATCTATACCAGAAAAAGGCTTAGAAGAAATATTAAATGATGGAAAAGTAGCCGGCCGCATGGAGCGATTAGAAGCTTATTTTAGAAAACTAGGTTTTACTAAAGAAACTTTTGAAGGCTATACGGCATGGGTTTATCTTGATGAAGCTGGTAGTCTTGAACAGCCCCATTACCGCTGCATTGTAATTTTTAGAGGCGAAACAGCACTTTACTGCATTGTTAGCAAATCAGAACTTATGACTTTAGATAAACTCAAAGATCAACGTGATCACCGCACGGGCAAATATTACTTCTACCAACGCCCTAGCGACCGCAACTGGGAAGAAATCAAGGACATTGTTTACGGGTTTATTCCATTGTAAATGGCTAGCACATGGATTTTAGATTTTAGCACAATCCCGAAATCCAAAATCCATAATCAACCAAAACTCAGCACTTAATACTTAAATCCAACTACCTCATTAAGGTAAGAATCCCGGTTTTCTGGTGAATTTTATCAAATGGCAAACGCAAGAATATGGTATAGCTATAAACCCCTTGTTGTGCTAGCGAGCCATTATAGGTACCATCCCAACATTCTTCTATTGCATTACCGTAGTACACCACATTACCCCATCTATCAAAAATTTTAATTTCATAGGCTTCAAAACCAACGCCTTGTACTTGAAAACACTCATTAAGCCCATCGCCATCTGGTGTAAAGGCGGTAGGCACATAAATGTAAAAGTCAGTTTCAACGGTTACATCTAGCGTAATTTGGTCTACGCAACCATCAGCAGAAATAATACTCAGCGTTACTTGATACGTGCCTGGGCGGTCAAAATCAAAAACTGGGTCTTTATCTGTACTTGTCTCTCCGTTGCCAAAATCCCAGAGCCACGTTGCCGCGTTGGCACTTCTATTGGTAAATTCCACACGTAGAGGCACTCCCAAACTGTTCATAAATGAGAAATTTGCCAGCGGATCTGGTGCCACAAACGCCACCATAGAATCTCCAATTTGCTGACCGCACTGATCAGTAACCGTAAAGCCATAAACTGTGGTATCTGCACTGGGCACGTCATAAAAGCTGGTGCTATTGCTTCCGTTTGGTAACCAGTTAATGGCATAAGGCGGGCGTCCATTTTGCACATCAAGCGTAAAAAAGGCGGTATCTCCGCGGCAAACCAAAACACTATCAACATTGTAGGTCATTGGTATGTAATCTGCCAAGTAGATGGTTACACTATCCACAACGGTATCACTAAGGCATTCGTCATACGCATAGTAATAATAGGTAGTTGTTTGGGCAGGCTGTACTGTGCGGTTATTGGGGGCTGTATTATCATCACCCCACCAACCAAAAATGTTGCCCTCACCACCCGCAGGCGCCCCATATATAGAAGCTGTATCTCCTGGGCAAAAAATGGTGTCACTGCTTGCATAAGCATTCACAGAAGCTTGAATGGGGGTTTTGTCACGCAAAACCATATTTACCTCTTGCGGTGGATACACATAACAGTTGGTAGTAACCGGCTGCATCACAATTTTAAAATCCTCAAAACCTTCACCAACCCCATCATCAATAGCTTCAATTTGAATTGAGTCTGCGGCTTGTCCGGGAGGTATCCAAAGTGAATCTGGAATCTGAACCAAGTCTACACCGTTAACGGCAGTGCCGCTAAAGACAAAGTTCATGCCCATACCTTCATTTACATTACCATCTTTAGTGAATTTGATGTAACTCGGGAAACATCCTTCTACAACCGTTGAGTCATTAAAACTGTTACCCGTATTTAAATTGGCAGAAATATTTATGGTTGGCGATGTGAAGCTCTTCGCCTCAAGAAAAACGGCTGAACTTAAAATGTGATCAGAAACATTGGCAATTGCCAAGCGAATGGTATATGCATTTCCGCAAGTTACTTGTGCTTTTGCGGTAAACTTATTGGTGTAGCCCCCTAAACTGGTAATGGCACCTGTAGACGCATTGTAATAAACACTATGAGCTGCGTAATTTGGGTTGGCAGCAAGACAGTTTGATGCCGAACCAGAAGACCCTGGAAAACCCTGGTTAATAGTATTTATGGCAACGGGCACGGTTGTATTGGGTATGGTAGCCAGGTTTACTGTACTTAGAGCCGAATTTCCGTTGATACCCGGACCTGTTAGAAAAAAGCCAAAAACATCATTAAAACTCGAGCATGTATATGTTGGATATTCATGTGATCCAAAAACATAATTAAAGCGGATGGAGTCTGAGGTAGCAACAAATGAAAAGATGATTTGCGCACGGTCATTTATGGCGAATCCGCCAGATCCAATAGCTGTAAGTACTCCAGATAAATCAGCATCAGTAAATGGGCCTGTATTGGGGTTTGTGCCAGATGTACCCGGCAGCACATCTTGTATACTCCACGCGCACATCACGATGCCACTATCAATTGGGAAGCCCGTGCCCACAGCGTTAAAACGCCCCACTTGTGTGGTTGGCGGTTGTGGCAGTGGAGCTCCGGTATTTGGGTTAACTGGCGGAAAAATCACAAACTGTGGATCAACTAACACGTTTTGGGCCAACCAATATGGGCTATTATGCGGGGCCGTATTACTTACAGTGAGGTTTTGAGCAACCAACAACTGCACTAATGTTAGAAGACAAGCTAGAAGAATATTTTTTTTCATGCATCAAATATAAATCTTCGTAAAATTAACATTTACGCGCACATCTAATCATAACGCTGTAAGTGCGCCACAGCCCGTCATTCTACAACAATCCGTTACTTTGCGACTTCAAAAAAAAATCTCTATGGATTATATAAAACCTTTTATCCAACAAAATAAACAGCGCTTTCTAGATGAACTTATGGATCTGCTACGTATACCTTCTATAAGTGCAGATCAGAATTACAAAAATGATGTGCTAAAAACAGCTGATGCGGTGGCCGAACGCCTTCGCGAAGCAGGTGCAGAAAATGTAGAAATCTGCAAAACGCCTGGCTACCCTGTGGTGTATGCCGAAAAAATAGTAGACCCCAACAAACCCACGGTGCTTGTTTATGGGCATTATGACGTACAACCGCCAGATCCTGTTGAACTTTGGACAACAGGCCCCTTTGAGCCAGAAATACGCCAAACAGAAACGCATCCCGAAGGGGCTATTTATGCGCGTGGTGCATGTGATGACAAAGGCCAGATGTACATGCACGTTAAAGCATTAGAGGTGATGCTCAATAACCCTGAAGCCAACGGGCTGCCTTGCAATGTAAAATTTATGATTGAAGGCGAAGAAGAAGTAGGAAGTGCAAATCTTGAATGGTTCTTAAAGCGCAATCATGAAAAATTGGCGTGCGATATCATCCTCATTTCAGATACGGGTATGCTTGCCAATGATGTGCCTAGCATTACCACCGGCTTACGCGGATTGAGTTACGTTGAGGTAGAAGTTACAGGCCCCAACCGAGATCTGCATAGCGGCCTTTATGGTGGTGCAGTGGCCAACCCTATTAATATTTTGGCAAAAATGATTGCCAGCTTGCATGACGAAAACAACCACATTACCATACCTGGTTTTTATGATGATGTGATTGAGCTTAGCGATGCTGAACGTGCAGAAATGGCAAAAGCGCCCTTTAGCCTTGATGCTTATAAAAAAGCACTTGACATTGCCGATGTATGGGGCGAAAAAGGCTATGCCACAATGGAGCGCAATAGCATACGTCCAACCCTTGATGTAAACGGCATTTGGGGTGGTTATACGGGCGAAGGTGCCAAAACGGTGATTCCTTCTAAAGCTTATGCCAAAATAAGTATGCGCTTGGTGCCTGATCAAAACCCGGAAAAAATCACTCAATTGTTTACCGAACATTTTGAGCGCATTGCACCACCGAGCGTAAAGGTTAAGGTAACCCCGCATCATGGCGGTTTACCGTATGTAACTGAGATTGATAACCCTGCTTACATCGCGGCCAGCAAAGCCTATGAAGCTACGTTTGGCAAACCGGCCATACCAGTGCGCAGTGGCGGTAGCATACCCATTGTTGCCTTGTTTGAGCAAGAGTTGGGTAGCAAGAGTATTTTAATGGGCTTTGGCTTAGATAGCGATGCCATACACAGCCCCAATGAGCACTTTGGTGTATATAACTATTTGAAAGGCATTGAGACCATTCCGTACTTCTACAAGTACTTTGCAGCATAATTATAAAATAAAAGCCCCGCCAAAAGCGGGGTTTTTTATGTTTAATATCAAAGTTTTCGTGACGTTGGGCCCGTACTTTGTTTTGCACGGATTTCCTTTTGTACGCTAGAAGAAAAGTCGTGATAAGTGGCGAGCACCTTGGCAATAGTGGTAACTATATCTTTCGATTCAAGAAGAATTTTAATCTTTAACGTACCCATACGCGTTGAGATATCACTATCTTGAATTTCATTGATTTGATCATCAAGTTGGGTATTGATATAATTTAACAACTGATTTCCACTTTCAACCAATGGCCCATAATCAGTGTAATCTTGTTTGCCAATGGCCGAAATTGCACTATCTGTAAATCGTGTAAGCTTCCTTTCTATTTCAATGAGTAAATCCAGGTATTTACGGTCTGGCAGAGGATGATGATTAATAATATGCTTTGTGCAGGCATCACTTAAAAGCTCTGTGCTTTGATAAAGGTCTTGCATTAAATCAAACACCAAAATATAAAGCTTGGCGGCCGGAAAATGGCCTTTTTCCATGCGCTTAACAAATTTTATAATCTTACTCTGTAGCTTTTCGTTTTGCTGACGAAGCTTGATGATTTCTTGCTTAGAACGGAGTAAGACATCTCTATTCTCTCCAATAAGCGACATAATGCTTAGAGCCGTAACTTTTCGAACCGTCTTTAAATTTCTTGCTGTGTTAACCTTACTTTCTTGAATAACTTCTGTAATATCTGAGATTGATGTCGTAAATATTTCTTTGGTTGCCGCCAGTTCTCGTTCTTTCTTTTTAAAGATCACATGACTTCTAATTAGCAGAAAAGCTGCCAATGCCATGAGCGCAATAACACCAGCCATGCCAGTTTTGTAAAGAATAAATCCAAACAAGGCGCTGGCCAAGAAAGCAATAAGAGCCGTCATTAACCAACCGGCAATAACATTTATAACCCCTGCCACGCGATAAACTGCGCTTTCTCTGCCCCAAGCGCGATCTGCCAAACTGGTACCCATAGCAACCATAAAAGAAACATATGTGGTAGACAATGGCAGATGTTTTGAGGTTGCGTATGCGATTAATATTGAAGCCACAACCAAATTTATTGATGCACGAACAAGGTCAAATGCAGGTTGATCGTGTTCTTCTATCGGGCTAATTCGCAAGGTTTCTTTCTTAAACCTTTCAGCTGCTGTATCTGCAAAACCTTCGGGTAAAAAAGCACTAATACCTCTACCTATGCTCATGGCAGATCCTACGAGCAAACGTGCAAAAGAATTAGACGCAAAACGTTCATCTCCTTCGTCTTGTGCCCCTAAAGACACTTCTGTCTCTGTTACCTTTTTTGCCTTAGCGCTAAACCATAGCGTTATCACCATAATTAACCCAGAGCCAACAAGTAAAAACGTAGGTGTTGCCACTTCTTCATTAAGTACAGACATTGTAAATTCTTCTACCGGAATACCCGATGCAACCCACGCTTGGTATGACATTAAACCCGCAACTGATACACCAATAAAATTCACCAAGTCATTACCCGCAAAAGCCATAGCCAGTGAAAAGGTACCTAGAAGCACAATAGCCTTTAGTGGGTTGATATTTTTCCACCACATAGCAATCTGCACCACAATGCTCCAAAAAATCATAGAACCTAATATGATGCTCCAAGTATGGTTAACAATCCAATCAAGCTGTTGATCAGTGATTAAAGAGCTGCCCTTAGCGCCCTTCACAATTAAAAAATATGTTATTGAGGTTATTGCGATGCCACTGAAAATAGCGCCATATTTTCTCAGAGATCGATCTACATTAAAAGTTAGAATTAACCGCGCTATGTACTGTACAGTAGATCCCACAGCAAAAGAAATAAAGACCGATAAAAATATGCCTCCAATAATTGTTAAAGCACTATTGTAGTTCAAAAATTCATCTAACGTTTCAAATCCCTGTCCTCTTTCAAAAGACATCAACATACCAACGGCAAAGGCCGCACCTAACAATTCAAAGACAATAGAAACGGTTGTTGATGTGGGCAAACCCATAGAATTGTACACATCCAGAAGTATGATGTCTGTAAGCATTACTGCCAGAAACAGAATCATGATTTTATCAAAAGTGAAAAATTCCGGATTAAAAATGCCCTTACGGGCAACCTCCATCATACCGCTACTAAATGTTGTGCCAAGTAAGATACCCAAGCTTGCAATAATTAAAATTGTGCGGAATGAGGCAACTTTTGACCCTACTGCGGAGTTTAAAAAGTTTACGGCATCATTACTAACGCCCACAATCAGGTCTACACAGGCCACTGCAAATAACAGATAGACCAGAATGAGGTATGAATCCATAACCAGTAATAATTTTGACAAAAATAGTTTTGAAACTAGCAGCAATGTTAAGTTAGTATTAATAAAAAATATTAAGCGCCAGTGCAAAAGCTAAACATTCCAATTTCATGTCTCCTATTACTTTTAACCCTTGCTTCTTGCAATAAAAACGCGCAAAAAATGACAAAACACACCAACGCTTTAATCCACGAAACCAGTCCATACTTACTTCAACATGCCCAAAACCCGGTAAACTGGTACCCGTGGGGGCCGGAAGCGCTACAAAAAGCTAAGGACGAAAACAAACTGATGATCATCTCCATTGGCTACAGCAGCTGCCACTGGTGCCATGTAATGGAACACGAAAGTTTTGAAGACAGTGCAGTTGCAGCTTTGATGAATGAGCATTTCATCTCCATAAAAATAGACCGCGAAGAGCGCCCAGATTTGGATAACCTCTACATGGGGGCCGTGCAATTGATGACTGGCCGCGGCGGATGGCCGCTAAATTGTGTGGCCTTGCCAGACGGTAGACCCATTTGGGGCGGTACATACTTCACCAAAGACCAATGGATGCACAGTTTAAAAACAGTAAACGACATTTATACCACAGAACCGCAACGCGTTCTTGATTATGCCAATGACCTTGAAGCTGGTATTAAAAGCAGTGATACTGTTGCCCCGGTTAGTGGGGTGCCCAATTTTACAGAAGCCGACCTGCAGGACATGGTAGAAAATTGGAAACGTAGGTTCGACCGCAGGCTGGGTGGCCCAGACAAAGCACCAAAATTCCCGCTGCCCAACAACTACCAGTTTTTGCTGCGCTATGGCTTTTTAAGTGGTGATGAAGCGGTAACCGAACAGGTAAAACTCACCTTGGAGAAAATGGCCCTGGGCGGCATTTATGACCAGATTGGGGGCGGCTTCGCGCGATATAGCGTTGATAGCTTATGGAAGGTGCCCCACTTTGAAAAGATGTTGTATGACAATGCCCAACTCATAGGGTTGTACAGCGAGGCATATCGCGCGGAGAAAAACACTTTATACAAAGAAGTGGTTTACCAAACCTTTGATTGGCTGCAGCGCGAAATGAAATCTCCCGAAGGTGCGTTTTACAGCGCCCTTGATGCCGACAGCGAAGGTGAAGAAGGCAAATTCTATGTGTGGCAGGAGGATGAATTAAAGAAGCTAATACCTGAAGATGAATGGGCGCTTTTTGCGAATTATTACAACATCAACCCCAAAGGCCATTGGGAACACGGCAATTACATCTTGCTGCGCCAAAAACCGGATGACGTTTTTGCTGCTGAGCATGATTTGAACCTGGAAAAGCTAAAAACCACCGTTAACAGCTGGCAGGCTACCTTGCTTAAAGAGCGCGGTAAACGCGTAAAACCTGGCCTTGACGACAAAGTGCTTACCGCTTGGAATGCCCTGCTCATTACCGGCCTTTGCCAGGCGTACCAAACATTTGGTGATGCACACTTTAAAAAGCAGGCCTTGGAAACCGCTGCGTTTATCCATGAAAAAATGTTGCAACAAAACGGGGCGCTTTGGCATACCTATAAAAAAGAAGCACGGATAGACGGCTTTTTAGATGACTATGCTACCGTAATAGATGCCTGGATTGCGTTGTATGGCATCACTGGCGACCAAAAGTGGCTCTATCGCGCAGACCAACTCACCCAAATTGTTCTAGAAGATTTTGATGCTGGCAAAAACGGCCTTTTCTATTTCAGTAAAGAAAATGATGAACTCATCAGTCGCAATATAGAGTTAAGCGACAATGTGATACCCGCCAGCAACAGCATGATGGCGCACAACCTTTCCCGGCTTGCCATTTACATGGAAAACAAGCTTTATATGGAACGAGCCGAGAAAATGTTGATGCAGGTAAAAGAAAGCATCTATAGCTATGGTGAGGGCTTTAGCAACTGGGGCAGCCTAATGCTTGGCTGGGTTTACCCGGCTTACGAAGTTGCCATTTGCGGCCCGGAGGCAGCCAAATTGTACAGAGAAATAAATGCCGAGTACTACCCCAACCTGCTGTTTGCCGTGAGCAAAACTGAAAGTGACCTGCCTTTGCTTCAAAACCGCTTTGCCAAAGGAACAACACGCATTTTTGTGTGTCAGGATAAGGCGTGTAAATTGCCAGTTGAGATGGTGGATGAGGCTTGGAAGCAGATTTTGAACGATGGTTTTTGATTATTGCCATTTCAGTCTATCAGCTTGATTTTACCTTTAATGGCTTAAGTATTAAAAGCAAACACATCAAATCGGCAAGAGGATAAAAGATGCCAATTCAAAAAAGGTATAGTACGGAAATGACTAATAGAATTTGAATTGGCCAAGCATATTATTCCGCCTCACTGCAGTTATTGGGTATATTTGACGTATGAAATTGAGAATGAGAAGAACCTACCAGTGAAATACAAGACCTTATATCTGAAAGGCACAGATTACAAATCTGCGCCAGCGAGGGGGGATAATACCTGGACCAACGGCTGCTATTTTGGGCCGCCAATGACTACCATAGAGAGGATTAAGGATGATCGGAATGCGCAGCATCAGAGCAACATAACTTATTTTCATTCTAACCCCAATAACCAAGGGTTTAACACAGATCCGATTCCTTCTGGTCAAACAATTACAGTTTTTCCCAATCGACCTTCTAACGACTGCACAATTGTACCCCCTCCTAATAATAAAAAAGATCAAGTACCAATTCTTTCTACTCAAAATACGTCCTTTTCAGTTTTTCCGAACCCAGTTGATAACATTTTACACTATTCCATAAAAACTCTAGATGGGAGTTCTCCAATTGTATTTAACTTATATGTATACGACATCTCCGGCCGATTGCTAAAAACCACAACTAGTGATTCTCTGGAAGGCACTATAAACACGACACATTTAGCTAGCGGTATATATATTCTACAGTTGAGTTTGGGTAATGAAATTTTTGTTTCACGGTTTGTTAAAGAGTAAGCTTAGTAGCATTTTATTGTTTGTTTGTGTTTTGCCCGCTTTATGTAGCGGGCAAAACCTATTATGTAATAGTAACTTTAGTTCTATTAGCAGCAATTCTACAGGAAGTGGCTGCACAGGATGGAGAGGCGGTTTCGAACTTAACCAAGCCGATTTACCTAGCTGCTGGTATTCACCACAAGACAGCTTTAATCTATTAATACTAAATTGCGGTTGGCATAGTCATGCATGTCAAGACCCTTGGCCTCCTCCTTTAGGTAATGGGCAAGGAGCACAGCCAGGTCACAATCCATTTCCGCTACCCAAAAAAGGCATTGGTTACGCACAAATAAACTTACTTTTAGGCCAAAATGGTTTTCTTGAACGAGGCTTTATTTCCCAAAAACTTCAAAGCCCATTAACAGCGGGAGCTACGTATACCATTGAATTTTATGTGCGCACCTTTAAATGGAGCATGAAACTGTGCAGTAATTTGGGTGTGCTCTTTACCCCAGATAGCTTAGATTATTTTGCCTTTAAGCAAAACCTAACCCCCCATTTTGAAATGGGCTACCTGCACAGCGATACCACCCAATGGACACGCATTATGGGTACGTATGTGGCCAACGGTACAGAACAGTTTTTCAACATGGGTAACTTTCGGCATGATACTGCCACAACCACCGCACCCAGTGGCTATGGCCCCAACCCCTTAGACCTTTACAACAACCCAAGCTACCTCATAGATGACATCATGCTCTACCGGCCGGAAGACACGGTTTATACGGCAAAACTGCCCTATGCAGATACCCTACTTTGCCCGGGTGAGCAATTGGTTTTGCAACCGGAGTTGGAGGGTTTTATGTTAGAAGACACCACCACAACCTACCTGTGGAGCACAGGCAGTACAGACAGCAGTATTGTGGTAACGCAACCCGGCACCTATTGGGTGCAAACCACCATTAATAGCCGCTTTGTAGCCGGAGATACCATTGTGGTAGATTTCTTTCCCGCCAACTACACCCTAAGCCTGCCCGATACCGTAACCTTTTGTGAGGGAGACCAGGCTACCATACAAGCCGCCACCCTGCCCCCACAATACGCTACGCTTACCGCCTACCTCTGGAATACCGGCAGCACCCTAACGGGCATACAAGTCCGCAACCCGGGTTTGTATTGGCTAAACGCCCAAACGCCCTGCTATAACCTGGCAGACAGCACCTGGGCCATACAAGATTTTTGTGAGACCTACCTATGGGTGCCCAACGCCTTTAACCCGGATGGCG
>CAYQDW010000010.1:0-52701 GCA_964416385.1 uncultured Cryomorphaceae bacterium
TGCTTTACGCTGTTCCTTTTATTTATAGGTACTATGTTTTACATAGTACTGTAAGATTGTTATCTTTGCCCCGTAAAACATAAAAACTAAGACATGAAAACAACAATTGTAACACTAGCAGCCACTACACTCCTTTTTAGTAGTGCTAATCTATTTGCCACAGAAAATTTAAAAACGCTTACTGATAGTGAGTGGGTTGCCATTGCGCAAGAGGCGGAACTAGACAATATGCTTGCCATTGACGATATGCCAGAAATTTGGCTTAACGCAACAATAATAGATTGGGCGTTGATTGAAGAACAAGCCAACGAAGAACGTCTTTTGGAAGTACCAAGTAACGTAGTTCCCGTGATTAACAAAGCACTCGTTCTTGACTTAGAGAAAGGTCGTGATGCTGTGATGACCTTGAAAGCGCCTTTTAAAGATGCGGATGAGGTTGGCCTTGTTATACTAGACGAAAACGGATACATTGTTCATCGCAGCGCCGGCACCTTTGGCAAATTAAAAAACCTTCGCTTTAGCCCCCTTACAAAAACCACGGCAACCTATGTTGTACGTGTATACAGCACGCAAAGCGTTTTTGAAACCAAACTGCAAATTGTAAATCTTTAAGACGTAGCCGCCACACTCAAAACAAAAATCCCCGCAATGCTCAGCGGGGATTTTTTTTGATTAAAACCTTTTGGTATAGGCATGGCAGTAAGGTGTGCCACCCTTGTTATCATAATAGTTTTGGTGATACAGCTCTGCTGGCCAGAATGTAGCTTCGGGTAAAACTTGCGTAGCAATGCTGTAACCTTTTGCCTCTAGTATTGCAATGAGTTTATTGGCAACGGCTTTTTCTTCTTCATCAGCTACAAATATGGCACTGCGGTATTGTGGACCAATATCTGGCCCCTGACCATTGGTCTGCTCTGGGTTGTGCGTTTCAAAAAAAATCTTTGTCAATTCTTCATAGCTGATTAATGTAGGGTCATAAATAACCTCAACCGCTTCATAATGACCTGTTTTTTTGCCACAAACCTGCTCATAGGTTGGATTATCTACATGTCCTCCCGTATATCCAACCGTTGTAGAAATTACCCCTTCTACCTTTTGCAGGTAGAATTCTGTACCCCAGAAACAACCTGAGGCATAAACTGCTTTTTTGTACTTATCCATATTGTATTGCTGTGGTTGCTCTTTTTGTGCTGATTTATTTAACGACTGCCCGTTGCAGCTGGTTATCAACAAAACAAAGAAAACAGAAGAAATAAAACGCATATGCTTGTATTATAATTAACTGTAAATATTGACGTAGCGCTAAACCTTTTACAACCACCCTTTGCGCACCAGCAATTCTGCAATTTGTAATGCATTGGTGGCCGCCCCTTTACGGAGGTTATCAGACACAATCCAGAGATTTATTGCGTTTTCTCGCGTAAAATCTGCCCTAATTCTCCCAACAAAAACATCATCCTTTTGGTGGGCATATAAAGGCATCGGATACGTGTTTGTCATTGGATTATCTTGTACTGTTACACCCGTAGTTTCATGCAAAAGCCTGCGCACGTCACCAATAGAAAACGGTTTTGCGAACTCTATGTTCACGCTTTCGCTATGTCCGCCAACAACCGGAACCCGCACCGCAGTAGCCGCCACCAATACATGCTTATCACCAAGAATCTTTTTAGTTTCATTGGTGAGTTTCATCTCCTCTTTGGTGTAATCGTTTTCTAAAAAAACATCACAATGCGGGAGGCAATTCTTGTCAATCCGGTAGGGATAGGCCATTTCGCCATCTAAACCGTTCCGTTCATTTTCAAGTTGGCTAACTGCTTTTTGACCTGTGCCAGTTATGCTTTGATAGGTAGAAACAATAACCCTTTTAATACCATAGGCCTTGTGCAAGGGATTTAAAACCATTACCAATTGAATGGTTGAGCAATTTGGGTTGGCAATAATCATATCGTCAGCAGTTAAGGCATCACCGTTCACCTCTGGTACCACCAACTTTATAGCGGGATCCATGCGCCAAGCTGAAGAATTGTCTATCACACGGCAACCAACCTCAGCAAATTTTGGTGCCCATTCTAAAGAGGTAGATCCCCCGGCAGAAAAAAGTGCCACGTCTGGTTTAAGAGCAACAGCCTGGTTCAACGTAACAACCTTGTATTGCTTGCCATTAAAATCAACAAGCATGCCCGCAGAACGCTCACTGGCCACAGGAATTAATTCAGTTACCGGAAATTTTCTCTCTTCAAGCAACTGCAACATCACCCGGCCTACCATGCCTGTTGCACCAACCACCGCTACCTTCATTATGTGTACGTAAATATGTTATTTTGAAAGACAAATGTAACCAATACACCATGCGGCTTTATAGGCATCTATTTCAACTTTTTTGGGGTACCTGCATTGGTTTGAGTGCATTTGCACAAACCAATTGGCAAGATGATTTTAACGACACTAATTTTAGTCAGAATCCCAAATGGCTAGGTGATACCAATATATTTAGGGTAAACCAGCAGCAACAATTACAATTGGATGCACCTGCCATTACCGGTATGGCCCAGCTGGCAACAGCAAGCAGCGCGAGTTTGAAGGCTACCTGGCAATTTTATGTTCGTTTAGACTTTAATCCCTCAAGCAATAATTATAGCGCTGTTTACCTCATGAGCAACAGTGACAACCTCAATTTGACAACAGCTGGCTACCTTTTGCAGATCGGAGGTAATACTGCAGACCGTATTTCGCTTTTTCGCAAAAATGGCGCGTTAACCACATTAATTGCAGAAAGTGCAGATGGTTTAGTGAATAGCTCCGTTGTGGAGATGAACGTTCGCGTTACGCGAGACAGCCTCTTTAACTGGACCGTTTTAGTTGATACCACCCTGACCAACACTTATGTGCCCATAGCAAGTGGCACAGATGGTTTCTGGAAGAATAGTGCGTATTTCGGAGTGCAGTGTACGTACACCAGCACCCGTTCTGACAAATTTTTCTTTGATGATTTTGTAGTCACTGGCGAGCTTTTCTCTGACGATACGCCTCCTGCCATTTTGGGCTTGGCGTACGCTGCGGCAGATCGGCTTACACTAACTTTTAGTGAGCCGGTAGACTCTGCAACAGCTGCCAGCGTGCAGCATTATTATTTGCCTAATCCACTGATAAATCCGCAACAGGTCATCTGGCGTGCAAGCCAGCCTGCTCAAGTTGAGCTTGTGTTCGCAACACCATTTTCGAACAATACGTCCTACTATTTAAAGGTGGAGGAGATTGCGGATCTATTCGGCAACGAAATGAATGATACAACAGTGGTTTTTAACTTTTATCGTCCAGATTACCGCGCTGTGGTCATCAATGAGATCATGGCAGACCCCGAACCTGCTGTTGGCTTACCTGCGGCTGAGTACCTGGAGATCTTTAATACCACGCAAAAAGACATCGGCATAGGCCATTGGAAGTTGGTGTTGGATGAAGACACATTTGCCCTATCGACAGACACCATCGGCCCAGGGAGTTACCAATTGATTGTAAGCACGGCCAATGCGTCTTTATTTAGCGGGCTTCCCCATTTGGCGTTGCCTTTGGGCAGCAACTGGCTGCGCAATTCAAAAAAGGCAATTTTATTGCTGGATGAAACCAACCTCTTGATTGATGCCCTGTTCTATTCAACCGATTGGTACCAAAACACAGCAAAAGCTACAGGCGGCTGGAGCCTAGAACAGATCAGGGGAGATTTACCGTGCAGCGAACCCACCAACTGGAGTGCAAGCAACAGCAGCACAGGCGGCACACCCGCCCAAGCCAACATGCCGGAGGGCAACCCGAAAAACGACATTAATGCCATCAAAGCCGTTTATTGGCAAGCAGAAAATGAACTTGCGCTGCGATTTACCAAAGCCCTTCAACCCGGCCAATTACCTGTAATTTTAACTTCATTGGGCCAACCGGAATTAACGTTTAACCCAATATCGCCAAACTTTATACGGCTAAGATTCAACCAGAATTTACCAGCAACGAAAATTGAAATTATCCTAGCCCAAGGCAGCAGTTGTGGTTCTGCCATGCTGCAAGACACCCTTTATGTAGGCGCCCCGCAAAGCTTGGAGCCTGGAGATGTTGTACTTAACGAGCTCTTATTCAACCCGAAACCCGAAGACACAGACTTTATCGAGCTTTGGAATACCACTGATAAAACGCTTTTTCTGGATGACATTCGCCTGGCAGCCACAGATGAGAACGGTACTATTTCTACTGTTTTTAGCGCTGGGGACCCCAATATGCTCTTATTGCCAAAAGTATATTTGGTGTTAAGTACGGATGAGGATGCAATTTGTGGAGACTACACCTGTGGGAAGCCCAGAAATTTTTTCGAAACAGCCCTCCCATCAATGCCGGATGATGAAGGCGGTGTTGTGCTAATCCGGCCAAATCTGGACGTTTTGGAATCTGTTTGGTATAGCGAAGACTGGCATCACCAACTCATCAGCAACCCCGAGGGTGTGTCGCTGGAGCGCGTCTCGCCAAATTTGCCTTCCGCGGAAGCACTTAGTTGGCACAGTGCGGCAGCATCGGCTGGCTTTGCTACACCCGGAAAACTAAACTCACAATTCAACAGTGCAACCGCTGGCAAAGCGCGCTTTGCCTTGAATACAGAAACATTTTCCCCAAATAATGATGGCTTTAACGATGTGTTGATCGTTTCTTATGATCTGCCACAGGGTGCTGTGCTCACAGCTCAGGTTTTTTCGCTGCAAGGCATCCCCATTAAGATACTGGCAGAGAATGAACTTGCAGCACCAAGTGGCCAATTGGTGTGGCATGGCACAACGGATGAAAACAGCGTTGCTGCATCAGGGATTTATGTGATTTTAGCAACCTGGTTCACGCCCAACGGTGAAACCGGGAAAAGCAAGCTTACGGTAGCATTAAGTCAATAAACTATGACCAAAGAAGAACGTATCGCCAATTTTGATCCCAATGGATTGGCATCCTCTGAAAATATTTTCGGCTTACCCTTTGAAGAAGAGCACGCAGAAGTTGTGATTCTGCCAGTACCCTGGGAAGTAACGGTGAGCTATGCTGCCGGCACGGCCAAAGGTCCGGCTGCCATTCGCGAAGCCAGCTACCAAGTAGACCTCTATGATCCACGGGCTGCAGATGCCTGGAAAATGGGCATCTACATGTTACCCGAAGAAAAGAACTTGACCAAGCAGAGCAAGAAATTGCGCAAGCAAGCCGAAAAATACATTGATGCCCTAAGCAATGGCAGTAGTACTAAAATGCAAGAAGACCTGCTTGCTTTAAATGAAGCTTGTGCAAATATGGTAAAGTGGGTTGAAGAAGAAACCACGCACCTCATGGCTAAAGGCAAGCTAGTTGCGCTTTTAGGCGGAGACCATAGCACCCCGCTTGGATATATAAAAGCAATGGCTAAAACGCATGGCGATTTTGGCATATTGCAAATTGATGCACATGCAGACCTCCGCATTGCCTATGAAGGTTTTACGTATAGCCACGCCAGTATTATGTACAATGCCCTAAAAATTCCACAGGTAACCAAGCTGGTACAGGTTGGTATACGCGACTATTGCCAGGAAGAAGTTGATGTAATGCAGCAGGAAGGCAGACGGATAAAAACCTTTTTTGATCGTGACCTGAAACACGAACGCTATGCCGGAAGCACCTGGCAAAAACAGGTAAAGGCAATTATTAAAGAGCTACCAGACAAGGTTTATCTAAGCTTTGATATTGATGGACTAGACCCCAAACTGTGCCCAAATACCGGAACGCCCGTGGCCGGAGGCTTTGAAGCCGAGGAAGTACTTTATCTGGTTGAAGAACTGGTAAACAGCGGCAAAACGCTTATCGGTTTTGATCTTAATGAAGTGGCGCCTGGCAAAGACGAATGGGACGCCAACGTAGGTGCCCGATTGCTCTATTATTTGTGTAACCTGTTGGGGAAAAGCAACGGTAAAATCTAAGTTCTGCCTCAAATCGATATTGTACTTTTACCACTTATAAATTCACTGCTATGAAATTTGGTGTTGTAACCTTTCCGGGCTCTAATTGCGATCAAGACATGGTTTATGTGCTACGGAACATCTTGGGTATGGAAACCGTAGAACTTTGGCACAAAGACCACAACCTGCAAGGCGTTGATATGGTTGTATTACCCGGTGGTTTTAGCTATGGCGATTACCTGCGCAGCGGGGCTATTGCCCGTTTTTCACCAATAATGACAGAAGTTATCGCACATGCCAACAAAGGTGGTTATGTTTTAGGCGTATGCAATGGTTTTCAGGTGTTAACAGAAAGTCACCTTTTACCTGGTGCCTTGCTTCACAACCACAACCACCAGTTTATCTGCAAGAATGTATACCTGAAGCCGGAAACAAACAACAGCGCTATTACAGCAGAACTTGACTTAAACAAAGCCTATAAAATACCAATCGCACATGGCGAGGGTCGCTTTTTTGCCCGCGAAGAAGTGCTTCAAAAGTTGAATGATAACGAACAGGTTCTCTTCCGCTACTGCGATGAAAATGGCATTGTTACAGATGACGTAAACCCAAATGGTACCAGCCAAAATATTGCCGGCATTACTAACGAAGGTCGCAATGTATTTGGTATGATGCCCCACCCGGAACGTGCGGCAGATCAGAATTTGGGCAATACAGATGGTTTGGCACTATTTAACAGCTTGCTCCATAATTTTGTGCATGCCTGAGGTCATTAAGGCAGAAGTCCTTTTGTTCAGACGAATTTTACCTTTTTGATTCTTCCAAAAGCGTACAAACAAAGTTGTTTAAGCAAGCTATTTACTTTACTGAAGAGCATGATATTTCATCGAAATATAAAATGCATCGCCTAATTTGCGTAGGCTGCGTAAAGTTTTTGGCCTGTAGATTTGAATAACGCAATGCGTTGCTGGATTAAAACTATCCTACTATTTCCTGTTTCTTGGTTGATTTGTATTTGATGCGCCAGATAGAATTTTTCTATAGCATCAAGCCTTTTCTTAAGCTGGGTCAGTTCCTTTCTTTGTGTCCAGAGGGTACTGTATTTATAATGAAGCAATAGCTTAGCTCCAAGTGCCGAAAGAGCTAGATAAAATAAAAGCCAAGGCAGAGATAAAAAGTTTATGTTCATTAACTGCATTGATACCACAAAGTGGATAATTATAGAAAGTGCTAAAAACATTAAGGTGTACTCTCTAAACATATAAGCTGAATCTCCTCCAGCTGCATGAACTCTTTGAATTAAACTGGACGAAATAGCCTCAATTTTATGTTTGGAAAGAAAGGTTTTTTCGCATTCAAAATACGCTGTTACCATTTCGTCCCATTGCTGTACTAACGTACTTTTCATAATTCTTTCTTTTTAAGCCAAAGGGCTTATACATCAGAAATGCGTTTTTTACAATTGCGCAGATGTTTTATGTTAGTACCATTACGAGCTAAAAAGTAAACGCTTAAACGGTTCTTTTTTCGAAGTTTGGTATGAATCATTGATATCTTAGCCCAAACCTTATGCTGAGGAAATTTATACTGCTATTCATCACGCTTGTTAGTTTTTCTTGTCGAGAGCAGGAAAAACAGGATCCCCCATACATTGACCATGATGCCCTATTTATTACCCAGCTACTATCAAATGTAAACTCCCTTTCTGCAATAGATTCGATAATACAACTGGGCCTTTATAATTTGGCCTATGCCGCTTTAAATCAACACAATTCTAAAATTAATCAGGAAGGGCGTATTCAGATTGCAAAACACCTAGTTAAAAATGGGGAATTTGATAAAGCGCTTGGCATTTTAAACCAACTCATTTCTCATAAAAATGATTTTGAAGTACTGCGGCTGAGGTTGCTCTGCACATTGAATAAACTTGATAATGACTTAGCTGGCGTGTTTTTAGACAGTTTATCATCGCTGTACAGCAACACAAAAGACACTATACAGGCAACAGAATTAGTATTATTAAAGGCGTATTATGCTCATAACATTAAAAATTATCCGCTAGCCATTCAACTAAATAATGTGGCTATAAACAACATTATCAAACATCATCTACCTGAAGAGCTTCTATCCGTTGCCTATCATAGATTGGGGAACAGCTATAATGATATTATCAGAGATCATGTGCCCCATAATGAAGATCGCCCAACGTGCTATAAAAAAGCCATGTCTTACTATGCATTAGAATTAGACATCCTCAAGAAAAATGAGCATCAAAATCATACACGAATCGGTCTTAACCAAATTACCACGGCTATGGTTGACTGGGCATATCATTTTAATAGAAATGTGTTACCCTATTATGAAAATGCGCTAAAAGAACTCATTGTGGCAAATGACTCTTCGATTCTTATTACTAGAAATCCAATTTACACATCCATTGCCCTTTCACAATTTGGAACTATATATAATGATTTTGGAGAAATAAGGCGTATGGATAGTGTGTTTGAATTAAATAAAAAACTTATCGACACACGTTCTTACTATAGGATTCATGATCGGCAAAGCCTTGATATTTTAGAATACTTTCCGCAAAGAAGCCAGGAGGCGCGTGTTCTGTATCATTTTAAAAAAAACACTACTAATTGTGATCCATTGTTATTGCTCAATTTATCTAATAGCAGCAAGTACACCAATCAGTATTTAACGCATTATTTGTTAGATGCTTTTGGCGAAAAAGCACCACAGGCCGTAGACCATTGGATCTTGTTAAATGAATTGAAAATATTGGCTGCGCATAAAAACCATCAGTCATTATTAAAAGAAGTTAATCTACGCTTACCAACATATAATCTCGTTTTTATGCGGTTAAACCAAAAAAAGGTTACGCCAATTACAGCTAAAAACCTATTGGCGCTTAAAGAATACTGTAAAACCGAAGACGCAACTATCATAGACTACCAAATAATCACGAACAATTCTCTTTTGGTTACCCAGTTAGATGCAGACACGCTATTAAGCACGTTGGTAGAAACAGGCAAGTCTTTGAATAAAGCAATGATAGACACCTTAATTGCAGGTTTTCGTAACAACACGCGCCACTATTCTAACTTGGCTTTTACATTGGCCAAAAGGTTGAGATTAACCCAAATTAAAACCAAGAATATTATTATTTGCCCTGATGAATATTTAGAGCGTATCTCTTTTGAATCGCTGATTAGCAACCCTAATTCATCAAAAAACTGGTTAAATCAAGATTATTTAAGCAAGAAACACAGCATACGCCTCATTCCAAATTTAAATAGCCTTATACCGAAACCAGAACGTTCTGAGGCATTTAAGGTGGATGTTTGGAATTCAGATTACGACTCTTATTCTCTGCCTTACAACCAAAAATTGATTACTTATTTAAAGCGGAATTATTCGGCTAGAATCAACGCGCCTAATCCAGATGCCATTTTACACGTTTTAGCCCACACCTATACCACTGAGGAAAACAATTTGGAATTTCGCTTAAATAGAGATACACTAACGGTTTACTCGAGCAATGCGATCAGGCCATTGTTAGCCATTTTGGAGGGTTGCAGTTCAGGAAAAGGAACATATTACAAATTTGAGGGGTCTATCTCGCAAACACGAAGCTTTTTATATAACGGCACCCCAACGGTAATCTATTCTCTTTGGGATGCAGACAATCAATCAAGCACATATCTTTTTACACGTTTTTACGGCTATATAAACGAAGGGTTGAATGTTAATGATGCTTTGCACAGCGCCAAAAACGATACCCGAAATAATATTTATCACCCTGAATGGGCAAACCCGTACTACTGGGCTAATTTTCAATTAACAGGAACAAACTTGTCATTTTCGCATTGAAGCTAAAATCTCTTGTGCCACAAGGCAATACATATTCTCAGGGTTTGTTGCAATAAGTTCTAATTCACGCTTTGCGCTTTTATCTCCGGCACGAAGCTTTAATAACACTGATCTAAACGCGCTTTTTTCGCGGATAAAAGCATCCGTTGATTCTGATAACTGCCTATACATATTTGCAGCTTCATCATAATTACCAACTCTTTCATGGCAATATGCCGTGTAATATTTTGTGGTGTCTGAAGCTTTACCACGTTGCATGATTAGCAATGCATCATCAAAGTTTTCATTGGCCATTTCTATCATGGCGGTGTCTAAGGGCCCTAAAATCAGGTTATTCATTCTTATCGAAAGACCTGATTCAGTATCCTTGTAATGCTCGTAAATCACGTGCTGCCTACCCATTAAGGTAGCCATGAAAACACCTGTAAAAATCACCAAGACTGCGGTAATGCCAGAAAAGAGTACGAAACGCTTTTTCTTTGATTTTCTTTCTATGGCCGCAAATCGCTCTTTCAAAATTCTATTTGTGCGCGCATCTTGTGCTATCTCATTACGCAAAAGTTTATAAACAACATATTTATGTTGGAGCGCCTCGTCAAGCCTTAGCTTGGCCTTTAAAACGTAATATTCCTCTTCGCTAAGTGTTCCGTCATACAACTTATCGAATTCCTCAATTTCAAAGTCGCTTAACAAATAGTCATCTCTCTTCATGATCTACGGTTAAATTATTAAGATTTGAGCTAAACTGAGAGATACACCTGCGCTTTTTTGATTTTACGGTATCTGCATTTTTATAGGATAAAATCAAGGCAATTTCTTCCATTGATTTCTTTTCATAATAAAACAGGTTGAGTATCTGCTTGCATGCATCACTCATCTTAGAGAATATGAATTTAACCGCTTGATCAATACGTTGGTCATATTCATCTTCCGTAATCTCATTGTCCACAAAATTGGTCCTTATCGATCTGGCATTTTCCTGTTTTTCTGTGAATTGAATGAGCTTAATCTTCCCAATCTGAATGATGTAAGCCGATAGGCTGCTATTAATTTCAACCAGAAGACCTCTTCTTATATTATTGTAAAATACAATGATGGTGTCTTGGTAAATATCCTCTATATCTTCTAACTGTATATGGGGAAATTGCTTTTTGGCGTAATTAATGAAACGCGGTTTAATCTCGATGTAAACTTTGTCAAGTTCCGCTAAGTCACCAGATCTGATTTTTTCAATTCTATTCATTAACCATTAGTTAATAAAAGCGCACAAACGTAAACATCTACGCAGATTAATCTTTCTTCTGAAGCTTTTACGTGCTGAAATGACAAATGCCAACTACTTCAAATTGTTGAAGTGGTTAAACAATGTAGAGATAATTAGTCTACTCAGAAACCCGTTTTATGGGGCTTAATTTTCCATTTGGGCCAGAAAAAAGGCGCCAAAAACGTCTGTTAGAAAGTTATTCTACCGTAACGCTCTTAGCCAAATTACGCGGTTGGTCTACATTACAGCCGCGCATAACGGCAATATGGTAGCTCAAAAGCTGTAGAGGCACGGTTGTAACCAAAGGTGTAAAGGCCTCCATCGTATCTGGAATTGGAATGGTAAATTCTGCCATATCGCCTATATCGTGGTCGCCCTCGCTAACAATTGCAATGATGCGGCCGTTGCGGGCTTTTACTTCTTGGATATTGCTCACAATCTTTTCATAATGACCATTGCGCGGAGCGATAACCACCACGGGCATATTCTCATCTATCAAGGCAATTGGGCCGTGCTTCATCTCTGCGGCAGGATAACCTTCTGCATGGATATAAGAGATCTCCTTGAGTTTTAAGGCGCCTTCTAGTGCAACTGGGAAGTTATAACCACGGCCCAAATACAAGAAGTTAGGTGCATTCTTATAAACTTCGCTGATGTACTTGATTTGAGAATCTGAGCTAAGCATGGCTGCTATCTTGCCAGGAATTTGACTTAATTCTAGCAGTAACTCATGATAACGACTGCTTGGAATGGTGCCTTTTTCTTTACCCAACTGTATGGCCAACATGGCTAGCACCGTTACCTGTGCAGTAAATGCCTTTGTGCTTGCAACGCCAATTTCTGGCCCAGCATGGGTATATGCTCCAGCATGTGTTTCGCGCGCTATGCTACTTCCTACCACGTTACAAATACCAAAAATCGTTGCGCCCTGTTCTTTGGCCAGCTTTATTGCAGCCAGCGTATCTGCCGTTTCGCCACTTTGCGATATGGCAATAACCACATCTTTGTTGGTGATTATTGGGTTACGGTAGCGGAATTCAGAGGCATACTCAACTTCTACAGGTGTGCGGGCCAGATCTTCAAATAAATATTCACCTACCAACCCCGCATGCCAACTGGTGCCGCATCCAACAATAATAATGCGGTTGGCGTTTACAAAGCGTTCTTTGTATTCTTCAAAACCCGCCATCTTTATGAGGTTTTGATCAGGTAACAAACGACCACGGTACGTATCTTCAATTGCTTTGGGCTGTTCATATATTTCTTTGAGCATGAAATGCTCATAGCCGCCTTTTTCAATTGCTGCTAAATCAAGCTGTAGTTGTTGAATGTATGGGTCTACCGTTTTATTGTCTTTGATACGTGCTACCTTAAAGCCATGTTCAAGGTCTATTACAGCCATTTCGCCATCTTCTAGATAAACGGCTTTTTTGGTAAACTCTAAAAATGGCGTAGCATCACTTGCAACAAAATATTCATTATCGCCCAAGCCCACCACCAATGGGCTGCCCATCTTAGCAACCACTATTTGATTTTCATTTTCTTGTGAGAAAACAGCAATGGCATAAGCACCTATAACCTGATTGAGAGCTGTACGCACTGCTTCTTCTAATGATAGATTTTCGCTTTGCTTAATGTCTTCAATCAGGTTAACTAAAACTTCGGTATCTGTATCACTGTGAAATACAAATCCGCGTTTCTTTAACGCTTCTTTCAGTGAGGCATAATTTTCTATGATGCCGTTGTGTATTAAGACCAACGCGCCACTATTTGAGCGGTGTGGATGAGAATTTACATCGTTAGGTTCGCCATGTGTTGCCCAACGTGTATGGGCTATGCCCGTGCTTCCAGAAGTGCTGTTACCCGCAATTACAGCCTCTAAATCGGCAACCTTGCCCTTACACTTAAAAAGACCTATTTCTTGCTTGGTAATTAAGGCAACCCCCGCAGAATCGTACCCACGATACTCCAGTCGCTTTAAGCCATTAATTAAAATTGGGTATGCGTCTTTTTTGCCGATGTAGCCAACAATTCCACACATGATTATTTTGTTTTTGTATAGTAAATATTAAACTGAAGTGGTTTTACCGGATCTTGATAGCCGTTGAGCACTGTACGCCAACCTTGAGACGCAGAAGAGGCTGGAATCAAGATTAGTGGATTAATGGTATCAGAGGTATTCAAGTATCGATGTACAAGCCGTGTAATGTTAAATTCATAGTTTTTATCGCGTAGCCTCCCTATCTCTAAGAAGCCCCCAACAGGGTTACTGCCCGGTTTATAATCATCAACAAACGGTCTAGAATCGCCTTTGTCTTCAAGTAACAATAATGACGTAGGCGCGCCATATGGGCCAACAGAACCTTCTCTTACGGGCAATATTAATTCTGCACGGTTTATAATAAACCCAGAATCTTGATATGCTTTTAAAGTTGGAAACAGAATACGCGTTACCGCACCTGCCATGCTTTGCACATACAATGTAGCCTCTCCAGAGGCTGTATCTTGATTTTCTAAATCAAAAGATGCAAGTGAAAAATCGTGTGCAAACCCATTTACAGAATAGTAGTTGCCAGAGCTAAACACCCCAAAGTATAAATCATAACGCAGGCTAACGGTGTCTTCTGGCGCTTCGCGATAATATACTTTAACAAGAGATGACAGGCTGCTGATATTTAAATATAGAAGGGCACCACCATAGCCTTCAGTACTTAATTGCACACCATATATGTGTTTGATGAACTCCACATTATTTACAAAGTACCCCTGAGACAAACGCGATGCGCGTATCAAGTTTTCTTGGAAAAAATCCTTGTCTAAATCAATGCGCAATGCTGGAGCAATGGTGTCGCCATCGTCTGCAATACGGGTAAATGGGCGGGGGGCAGCGGTTGCTCTTCCTAGTTCTTTGCCCAACGCAAATTGTTTGTTGCTGTAATAAGACGAATCTGGATCTAAATATTCATCTAGCGCATTTACAACAAAAGTTTGGGGCGCATTAGTATCTCCATAATAGCCGTTGTAGCCTAATAAAAGAACAACAGAGTCACAAACTGCATTATCGCCAAAGTCTGGATTGAGTAAACTCAACAACATGTGTGTGGTAAACTTGGCTTCCACACCACCAAAAACAGGATCAATGTACGCGCCTAATATTTCTTGAGAAGGGCCCGTAGAGCGAATCGAGTCAAAAGGAAAAGAATAACCAATTACGGGTAAAGATTTTTTTGTGCCGAGAACCGCCTTATCGTCTATAACCTGATCTAGACCTATTTCTCCTGTGCTTTTTTCACAGGCAACAAAAACAGAAGAGGCCATTGCAAGAATGGCGCTCAGTAGGGATGCCTTAAGGCTTGTGTTCATTTTCAATGGGGTAATTTTAGGCAACAGAAGCTTCAACCAGCAGCTCTTTGTATAACTCCATAATGCGCTCCGGATTGTCTAAAAGGTCTGTGCCGTCAAAATAGGGTAAGCCTTTAGACTTTGCATAACTTTCTAACTCATCAGGAACGCCTTCTTGACCTTTTACAATGGCATCTGCAAAATCTATTGCAGCCTTATTAAGGTCTAAATAACTTGGTTGTTCTAGTCCTGCAACATGGGCTTCATCCACCTCATCAAACAACAGACTGTTTTTTAAATTTTCACCCAAATTACCTTCAAAACCTTGCTTGTAAACAGAATAAACAATTTTAGCATCTGCAAATAAGGGGTCGTCATGATTAAAAATTTTCAGGTAGAGCGGCACCAAACTTGGCATCCAACCATGTATGTGAATGATATCTGGTTTCCAACCGAGTTTCTTCACGGTTTCAATCACACCTTTAGAGAAAAACACGGTACGCTCATCATTATCAGCAAAGAGTTTCTTGCCTTCGTCATAAATGGTTGCTTTACGCTTAAAATACTCGTCATTATCTATAAAGTACACTTGCATACGCGCTTGTGGAACAGAGGCAACCTTTATAATTAATGGCATATCTATGTCATTTACCACAATATTAATCCCACTCAAACGAATCACCTCATGTAATTGATGCCGCCTTTCATTAACAACACCAAACCGGGGCATGAATACCCGCACATGATTGCCGATTTCATTCATTTTTTTAGGTAGGGCTAAGGCTGTTTTGGAGATTATATTTTCTGGCAGATACGGGTGAATTTCTTGCGAGATATAAAGGATCCTCTTATTCTCCATTGGACTCAAATTTGCATTAAAAAAAGGTTGGCAAAGTTACTATTTTATTAGGAACCTTTCAATATTCGTATAGCTTTGCCAGTTGCTATATCATCCCTTATGCAAGCAGTTTATTCACATGTTAACTTGCGCAAGGCATTATCTGCCCCAAACATCGTTGGCAAATCTGTTGGTTTTGTACCAACTATGGGTGCGTTGCACCACGGACATTTATCACTGGTGAAACAAGCAAAAAGCGCAAACGATATTGTTGTTTGCAGCATATTTGTTAATCCCACCCAGTTTAATAACGCAGATGATTTGGCAAAATACCCAAGATTGCTTGAGCAAGACTTAGCGCTATTACGCCAAGTAGATTGTGATTTTGTTTATCTCCCAGAGGTTTCTGATTTATATCCGAACGGTACGCACGCAGATACTTTTGATTTTGGCGCATTAGCGTCTGTTATGGAAGGCAAATACCGTCCTGGTCATTTTCAAGGTGTGGCTACCGTGGTTAAACGCCTTTTTAATGCTGTACAACCCACACGCGCATATTTTGGCGAAAAGGACTATCAGCAATTGGCGATAATCCGCGCATTGGTAAACATGGAAAATTTACCGGTTGAAGTTATTGGTTGTGAAACGCAACGCGAAACAGACGGATTGGCGATGAGTTCAAGAAATTTACGCTTAAACCCGGCATTGCGCCACGCTGCACCAGCCATTTATGAGAGCCTTTTAAACCTCAAAGCCAACCATCATATAAAAAGCTTAGAAAAAGCCAGAACAAAAGCTATAGAAGAAATAAATAGTCACCCCAATCTTGCCGTAGAGTACCTTTCTATTGTTAATGCTGAAACCCTACAGGATATTACGCATTGGGATGAAGCAAAGCACGTACGCGCATGCACGGCAGTATACGCTGGCGATATCCGTTTGATTGATAATATTGCGCTGTACTAAGTTAGGCACAACGCAAACATTCCAGTCTTTTTTCTGTTTAAATCACGCTTGTAGCCTGAGATTCAAGGCATTAGCAACAAGACATTAAACGTTCAATATTTCTATTTTTGCGGCCATGCAAATCGAGGTTGTTAAGAGCAAAATCCACCGGGTAAAAGTAACAGGTGCAGACCTGAATTACATTGGTAGCATTACCATAGATGAAGACCTTATGGACGCTGCCAATATCATTGAAGGTGAACGGGTGTACATTGTAAACATCAACAATGGTGAGCGCCTTGATACTTATGTGATTACTGGTATTCGCGGCAGCGGCGAAATTAACCTCAATGGGCCTGCGGCAAGACGCGTACAACGTGGTGATTTAATCATCATCATTAGCTATGCGCAAATGGAATTTGAACGCGCCAAAACATTCAAGCCCGCGATTATCTTCCCAAACGAAGAAACCAATCGCTTGGACTAACACCTTGAATACATCCCTAAAAAATACGCTGCGCTACACGCTTTTTATCGCCATAGCGGCTATACTGCTTTATTTCGCAATAAAAGGCACCAACTTTAATGACCTCGTTGGGCACCTAAAAGTAGCCAACTATTGGTGGGTTGGGCTATCCGTACTCATGGGCTATTCTGCCGTGGTAAGTCGGGGTTATCGTTGGGTGCAGTTACTGCAACCGCTCGGCTATAAAGCACGGGTTTGGTCAAGTATACACGCTGTAGGTTTTGGGTATATGTTCAACATATTTGTGCCGCGCGGTGGCGAATTAGGCCGTTGTGGTGTTATGAACCGGGCCGAGAAAGTACCCGTAGACAAACTCTTTGGCACAGTAATTCTAGAACGTGTTATAGACCTCTTTTTTCTGGCCTTGATTGTGCTGATTGGGTTTTTATTGAATATTGACAACTTCACCCAACTACTTAACAATGCCTTAAATAAAAACCCGCAAGCGGTAGAAGCAGGAGGTCATTCACTTAAAATAATTGTACTTGTTACCGCGCTGTTTTTGGGGATATTATTACTCGTTTTTAGAAAGCGCATCATTAATCATCCCAAATTTGATCGTGTTCGTTCTTTTTGGCAAGGCATAAAAGAAGGCTTTGTCTCTTTCAAAAAAGTTGAGAATAAATTTGTTTTTATTGCGCACACCGTCTACATCTGGACCATGTATTTTTTCATGGTGTACATCTGCTTTTTCAGCTTGCCAGAAACCACCCATTTAACCATTGCAGACGGCTTTTTTATTATGGTAGCTGCAAGTTTGGGCATTGTAATACCTGCACCTGGGGGCATGGGCAGTTATCACTATTTGGTTACCATAACCATGCTGGTTTTAGGCATTGATAAAAGTGTTGGCTTTACCTTTGCCACCATCGTACACACCTCACAAACGGTCATGTTATTGGCTGCCGGGTTGCTAGCTTTAGCCTATTTTAGCCTTGTTAAAAAGCGCGAAGCCCATGAACATGATATACAGTCTGAGCCCAAAAATTAAACATTCTGAAGATCTGCTTCGCCTGTTAGCGGCCAAAAGAATAACTGGAAAAAAAATTGTGTTTACCAATGGCTGCTTTGATTTGCTTCATCCAGGGCATATCAGGTATCTAACACACGCGCGCAGTCTTGGCGATTTTCTTGTGATTGGTCTTAATAGCGATGATTCTGTAAAACGTTTAAAGGGCGAAAACAGACCTATTCAACATGAAGCTGTTAGGGCAGAAATGCTTGCGGCTTTGCATGTGGTTGATGCCGTTGTTGTTTTTAATGAAGACACTCCATTAAATTTGATTAAAGCGGTGGCCCCTGATATTCTTGTTAAAGGTGGCGATTACACACCAGAAACCATTGTTGGCGCAAACGAGGTAAAAGAAAAAGGTGGAGAGGTTGTCGTAATTCCTTTTGAAGATGGGTTTTCAACCACAGATTTAATTGCGAAAATAAAAAATGGCTAAAGCTAAAAAGGCCTATATCTGCCAGCAATGTGGTGCAAACTACGCGCAGTGGCTCGGGCAATGTAAAAGTTGTGGGGAATGGAATACGCTTGTAGAAGAGGTTATTTCGCGCGAAGCCGTAGAAAAACCGTGGGAGAAGCCAGCAGCAAAACGCAACCCAAAACCCGAACCCATTGCCAGCATAACCTACACAGAAGGCCTGCGCCTTAAAGCACCAGGAAAAGAACTAAATCGCGTTTTAGGTGGTGGCATAGTACCTGGTTCTGTGGTGCTTCTTGGCGGTGAGCCGGGCATTGGTAAAAGCACACTCCTCTTACAACTCGCGTTGCGCCTTAACTGCAAAGTAGCCTACATAAGTGGTGAAGAAAGCGGTCAGCAAATTAAGATGCGGGCCGACCGTATTGGTATTAAAAATCCGGATTGCTTCATCTTGGCAGATACGCAAACAGACCGCATATTTAGTCAAATGCGCGATTTAGAACCGCAATTGGTGGTTGTTGATTCCATCCAAACACTACAAGCGGCTGGTATTGAATCTGCACCCGGCAGCATCAGTCAAATACGTGAGTGTGCCTCTCAGTTTATCGCCTACGCCAAAGAAACAAACACACCTGTTTTTTTGATTGGCCACATTACCAAAGAAGGAAACTTGGCGGGGCCCAAAGTGCTTGAGCATATGGTTGATGTGGTTTTACAATTTGAAGGCGATCAACACTATCTGTACCGCCTAATTAGAGCGCGTAAAAACCGCTTTGGCGCTACGGCCGAAATTGGCATCTACGAAATGGTAGAAAGCGGGTTGCGCGAAGTTGAAAATCCTTCAGACATACTTATTAGTAAAAATCACGAGCAGCTTAGCGGTACCGCTGTGGGTGTAATCACAGAAGGTGCAAGACCTTTGTTAATAGAAATTCAGGCGCTTGTTAGCAGTGCTGTTTATGGCACACCTCAACGCAGCAGTACAGGTTTTGAGGCCAGAAGATTAAACATGCTTTTGGCTGTTTTAGAGAAGAGGTGTGGCTTTAGGCTAGGTGCTAAAGATGTTTTTTTAAATGTAACTGGTGGGCTACGCGTAGAAGACCCGGCCTTAGATATTACCGTGGCCGCAGCAATATTAAGTTCTGATCAGGATATTGCAATTAACCCGAAAGCTTGCTTTATTGGCGAGGTTGGCCTCACGGGAGAAATCAGGCCTGTATCACGCATAGAACAACGCATCCGCGAAGCCGAAAAACTGGGCTTTGAAGAGGTTTACCTGAGCACTTATAACAAAGTGAAAGCGGGCAGCTTTACCATTAAAGTTGTAGAAGTTGCACGCTTAGATGAGCTTGTGGGGCGGGTGTTTAGTTAGATCTAATTCACCCATTTAACAGAATAATGCTCCCCATTTATACCTGCTACTGCAATAATATAGACGCCTGATTGGCTAAACGGTATAGCCAAGTTTTGCAACGTGGCGTGTTTACTGCTATAAATCTGCGCGCCCACCGCGTTATAGATGGTTACCGTTGCACCCTCAATTTCTGCACCCAATGCAAGGTTTAACATGCCATTGTTACCCCAAACCATTAAATCAGAAACACTAGTGTTAGTTGGCATCTTGCCAATATGCAACACAAATCGTGCGGCAGACTGACTCGCATTATGGTTGAAATTATACGCTCCTAAACGCAGGTCATGCATAATGTTGAGCATCTTGTCTTCTAAAAAAACGGGCATATTTGGTATAAAATCAGTCAAGTTGGCCGCCATGCTGGTTGGCCCACTTTTAGCGTTTTTATAAGCCACCTCTACAGATTGAGGAAACTCATCTAGATCATAATATTTTATAGAAACTCCTGTAGCAGAATCTTCAGAAATATAGACTTGAGGCACGTCTGGCACAGGAGAAAACAACTTATAAGAATCTTGACGCCCATTAAACGCTGTACTTGCGCCAGGCTTAATTGCCACATACATGGCGTCTGTTTGGCCAGCTGCCGTTGCTGTAAGTATCAATTGTGGTGTGCTCTGTTTCAAAAAGTCTGCTTTGGTTAAGCTGCGGTTAGCATTTGAGAAATCAAAGGCGGTTGTGGCCTCTGCCGCAACATCATTGAGCTTTACAAAAAATGCTTGTCCAGGTGCAATGTACCCCTCGAGGGCCGCATCACCTGAAGTTCCATCATGGTTTTTGTACTGGCCTGCACTGGCATCCCAGATGTAATAAGAAGGCGTAATGTTTAAAGCGCCAAAATTATTGCTAATCGTGGTCCAGCTTAGATTTTCCGGGTAGGGGTTTGCAAGAAGGTTCCAACCTTGTTGATTGCCTGAAGTGGTTGTTGCCGTACCGTAAACGACCGTATTGTTTACGGGGCCACTTGTTGGCACACCGCTTAAGTTTATAGTAAATGGTATTGTTGAGTATTGGCGCGTACCATTACTGGTGCCAAAGAAAACCTGATATGGATTAGTTGGTCCGAAATTGACTGTTGTATCCGCAGGGTTTTCCCATTCTCCAGATGTTGCATTCCAAAAATAGACACTGCCCCTATTCAATTGAATCACATAATCTGTCATATCTTCTACCAAATCGCCCAAAGTGGTGCTTACTGGCGCGGCAATGGTATGCCAGCCTTCGCTGTTTACAGTTTGCTGAAACTGAATCCGACCACTAACCTGACCGCCACTTTCGTGAATTTGGGCATAGTTACCAACCGATGATGAAAGTAAAAGGCTTCCGTTTGCGGAGAGTGTTCCGGCTTGAGCGTCAAGATAATCACTAATGGCCAACGGAGCCCCGCCAAGGGTAGCGCCAGTACTATTGTCAAATTCCACAACGGCTGCATTTCCGCCACCACACCAATTCTGAGATGATGTTCCTGCGATACGTACAATGCCATCGCCTGCAAACGTAACATCCGCAAATGACCAAACATTACCAGTAATCGTTAGCGTATTACTTGTGGGGATGGTTACAGTAACTCCGCTACTAAACAAAACATCGGCAAAAGTTGCATCACCTGTAAGCGTTAAGTTGCCTTCTACAGAAACACTTTGTCCGTTAGAAAAAGCCGTAGACCATACAGTGCCATCATAAGTATTTTGAATGGTGGGAAGCGCCTCTACTGCGCATGCGCCCTGAGAAACACCACTAATTACAAGACTATAATCTTGACTAGCTGACAGCGTACCTTTATGTGAAACACGAATTGCATACCAGCCTGCCGTGGGGTTGGTCCATTCAATTTTTTCTATGTTATCTCTAAAATTATCCCCCGTTGTTGCGGCATTATCAGGATTTGTTGGGTCTAAAATGTAGGGAGAGGCCTGTACCACATCAGCTAAACTAACCACACGCATATCTAAATCATTTACCAAACGACTGGTGCTGTTATTCAAATCGCTTGCATCATAAGCGCGCGATACAGGTAGAATAGCAGGGTCTAACCAGTTTATTGTTGCTGTTAGTGGGGCTGTGCCATCACTATATACCAGATAATAATCTGTTTCTCCATTTGCCAATGCCTCTTCATTAATCCGCTGCGTACCAGATTGGTCTAATATTAAATCTGCGGCGCCTTTTGGGTTTATTAATCCCCAGCCATGTTTATAATCTGGGCCAGCATTTGTTCCTGCCTCATAGGCGGTATGTGCCAACAAAGCTTTTATGCTTGCAGCTTTGAGAAAACTTCCGGTTTGGTTAAAATTAATTTCTTGCAATAACAAAATTGCCCCGCTAACATTTGGGGCCGCGTATGACGTTCCGCCAGGTCCTGGGGCTACAAAATCAGGCTTAATCCTGCCATCATCAGTAGGGCCAAAACTTGAAAATGAAGAAACAACAACATCTGCCGGTTCGGTATATCCACCGGCGATATTATTACATGAGCCGATAACGAATGCGTTTTTTGAATTGGAACCTTGTGGCAAACAATCGTAACCATCTGCACCGCCATCCGCCTCTGGCACTGGCGAACTATATGTGTCAAAAGTATAGGTAACACCATTATCAACAGTGTTAAACGTAGTAACGGGAATGCTGCCAAAATCGCCACGATCATTTCCGGCCGATTTTACAATGGCATGATACGGTGCAGCACGGCTAAGCGCATCGTAATTATAGTCAGCTGTGCCGTAACGTCCAAACTTGTAATCTTCGGTTTCACTCACGTTTGATTCACTCAACCAATTTATACTCTTTGTTTCTGTGCCAAGTGTCCAAGATATTGGTGACGTCCAGCCAGTCACTTCACCATAAGAATGATTAGAAACCAGCAAGCTTGAAATGCTGCTTGACATTTCAGAATTCAAGTTGTCAATGTCCCAAGCCGCAATTAATCCTGTTTTGGCAATACCCAAACCGGCTGTTGGGCTTGCTGTGCCATCGCCAGCCATACGTATGGCCACATTATTGGCATGACTTGATATAAAGCCGCTATTTTGAGGATAAACGCGCGAAGGCAAACTGCCTTGCGTTAAAAGGTTACCATCGTTGGGATTTGGCAATGCCGCGTTACCGCTAAAAGCTTCCCACATCCCCAAAAAATTTGTGCCGGTTACATTATACGGTGCTGCCCATAGTTGATTGCCATAATAGCTCAAAACCTCATCTTGCGTACTGTTGGTAACATAAATTGGGTTGTTGTCTTCGTAGCCTATAAAACTAATGGTAAGGCGGTCTGTGGTTACAACCAGTGGTAAGCCGGCATCTAACAGACGCAGACTGTCCGCTTTCCATTTCGCCTGAAATACGGCCTGCAAAGAATCTAGTGTTGCAACGTCTGCTGGAAAAGTCCTTCTAAATTGCTGTGCATTTGCGAGGAAGGCACATGCTATAAAAAAGGTGATAATTGTTAACTTTTTAAACTTCACGGTAGTTTACTTCAATTAAGCGAAGTTATTCATTTAAAGCATAGCATATGTTTATCGTTGTGGTGTAAAAGCGGATTATTAAAAAAGGCCAAACCCCAAAAACACGGGTTTGGCCTTTAAATGCTTGCCTTAATCTTTTTAGCACATAGTATTAAATTTATATCCAAAGGCTTTTCTACATAAAAACCCACCCTATGGTTACACTTGCAATTTGATAATCTGGTGTATTTCGGTTGGTGCGGAAGAGCGTGGTTAAATCATATTTGCCTGTAATTTTAAACTCGCCAAAGCCAATCTGGCCCATCGCGCCATACCTAAATCCATTGGTGTAAAAACTGTTCTTTAACTTCTCATAGGTAAAATCTCCATTATAGTCGCTGTACTCTAATACCCGTTTACTTGATATCCTAAATCCACCATAACCACCAACGGCAAGAGAAAAAGCGTTGTTCCGGCCTGCTTTATTGGCATCAAATTCTAGTAGTAACGGAAAGTCCCAATAGGTTATGCGATAGGTACTCTTTGCATAATTACGGGTATTGTCTTCACTAAAATGAATGCCATCAAAACCAATAAGGGGCGCCTCTGATTTTATCATCACGGTATTGCCTTTTTGCTGAAAGAAATGCCAATTAAATTGTGTGCCGTAGCGCAAATACAGCATACCTTGACCCAATCGCGTTTTACCGCCAAAGCCAAGCCCCCAGGTCATACTAGGCCAAAAATTAAGTTCTGCTGTTGAATTAAAGCCATTAGGGCTTGGTCCTTCATTTGTGGCTAGGCCATTACTATTAAGCCAGTTGTTCCAACCAAAGTAAACGTCAGAGTACCATGTGGTTTTATTGTGCTTGCGTGCTTCTATTTTGTCTTTTAGATCAAATTCCCAAAAATCTTCGTCTTTATCTATTCTAATTGATTCATCATCTATAACAATAGTGGCTTTTCGTTTTAAAACCATGGTATCTTGGTCTGTAGGGTTAGCTGGCACACCTGGCGGATTTGCCGCTTCATACTTGTTGGCGTTGCTCTCCCATTGGCTTTTCCAGGTAGACGGGTCGTTGGCATTCTCGTCAATCTGTTCACCATACCGGTCTGCCCAATTTTCTAGCTCTTCTGCCAGAGCTTCTAACTGGGCTTCCATTTTTAGCCGTGCTGCTTGGCGTTGCGCATCTGCTTGCTCAGCGGTAAGCTCATTGGTATTTTGTAAACGCGAAATCTCTGCAAGTTCTTGGTTGTGTTCAGCAAGAATACGTTCCGTTTCGGCCGTAAGACGCTTAATTATGGCATTAAAATCTGTTTCGCTTAGCGTATTTACATCATCCGTAAGAATGATAATTTCACTGCCATTAACCTGCATTCTCACCGTGTCTTTTGTTTGTGCACTGGCAAGAAAAATTGCGAACAATGCTAAAATAAATGCTACTTTTTTCATGATTCTCTTTGTGTTTAAAGTGTTTTAGATTTTATGTGAATGAGCTTTTATTGTAGTGGTTACTCTTTTCCTTTTAAGATTCCTTTGAGGGGATTGCCTTCTACCCGAACAGCCAGTTTAGGTAAATCAAACCATTCTTTTGGTGGCATCTGCAGGCCTTCGCCATCTTTGATGTTTTCTAGCTGCTGTGCCGCATAAGTAAAAACAGTCGGTTTAGGGTGGTTCTCTTCTACCTGTGCTTGTGTTGCTGCAACATATTTGGCTGGATCTATTTTTAGATACACCTTAATGGCCCGCTTCTTAACTGGGGTTTGTGTAGCAATTGGCATTGCCATTTCTTGGGCTATTTCAATTGGTTTGGGCTGCAACTGTGCAACATGTACGTTTTTACGAATGATTTGCTTTTTTGTAGCCGATGGCGTTTGTGCTGCTATGGGTGATTGCGCTTTGTCTGCTTTAACCGTTGGTGTAATTGCGCTTGGCTGAAGGTCTTTTTTTTCATCAGCAACTGATGGCAAAATCGGCGGTTTTTCTACAGCTACTGGTGCTTGTTGTAACTGATCGGCACCGTTTATTGGCCTGTTTATGAGGGTTATGATCATCCACCCGGCTAAAAGCAAAACTATTGCCGCAGCCACACGCATAAACGGAAAGGCCACCACTTTTTGTTGTTCAATGTGCGGTTGAATCTTCTCTGAGAACAAATTTCGGCTCGGACTAATTTCTTGGTCGGCCAAATTGCGTTTTACAAAATCATCTATTGGGTTATTCATTGCTTTGCCAAATATTGTTTTTGTACTATTCTTTCTTGTAAAAATTTGCGTGCCTTGCTGAGTTGGCTTTTACTCGTGCTTTCTGTAATGCCAAGCATTTCTCCTATTTCTTTATGGGCATAACCTTCTATAGCATACAGGTTAAACACCGTGCGGTAGCCCAATGGCAAACCATCTATAATTTGTAACAAGGCCTCAGAAGCCATATCATCATGTATGGGGCTATGGCTCAATTCTGGAATCCATTCGGGCTCCATCTCTACAAAAATGTTGCGCTGGTAGCGGATGTAGTTAATGCTTTCGCGTACCATAATCCTGCGTACCCAGCCCTCAAAGCTGCCTTCATCGCGATAGGTGTCTATCTTGGTGAAGACCTTTACAAACCCGTTTGAAAGAACTTCTTCGGCTTCTTCTATACTTTTAACATACCTGCGGCACACCCCTAGCATTTTGGGTGCCATCATCTCATATAACGCATATTGCGCCTTGCTGTCGTTTTTGCGGCAGCGCGAAATCAATGTTTCTAGAGTAGGTTTTAAGCGTATCACTTTCACGGTTAAGAAGCCTTACACAGGGTAAGACGCTACAAAGTTGGTGAAAGGTTGCTTAGGGGTTGAAAATTTAAATTTTAACGCTGAAAAGGGTGCGTTCTATCGCTGAATGATGATTTTTTCTGCCCAACCTGAATCGCTTCTAATCATGTAGATGCCGTTGGGCAAATGGCTTAAGTCAAGCACTTGTTCTTCATTGGCCTGCAAGAGGCCAGACCAAACCGATTGGCCAAATTGATTGTAAACAGCAAATTCAGCCTTTTGCGGTGATGTCACGCGAAAAATTCCGGTGGTAGGATTAGGATAAATATGCAAGCTCTTTGTGCTATGCTCAAAGCCCCCTATATCAGGACTATAAAACGTTTTGGCATAATTGGTAATTACGGCCGGCTGAAAGTCGAAGTAAATAAATGCCCGATTCTTAATGGTATCTGTTTGCGCAAGTTGGTCATCCATATCAAGCGCAAACTGCACATAACCCATGCTGCCATCTGCATCTGTAGCTGAATCTGGCAATAATATATTGTTGAACTCAAACACAAGCAAATTGCTATCCAGCCGGTAGTTTACGGGATGACTTGCCGAAATAAACCTAAAGGTTTCGGGGTAAACTTCTGCCGGCAACGTATCAATTATCACAACTTTAAATGCCGTATCGTTACCCAAATTCTGGAAGTTGATGTGATACTTTGCCTCACCTCCCCAGGTCTTGAGCATTTCGGGAGAAACCAATTTGTTATTGGGATCATAAGCTGCCGTAACCAGCTGCTCCAGCGTAAAGCTGTTATTCGCCAGGTTGCTATCTGCATTGGCAATTAATGCGGTTGCGGTATAAGATACCGTGTCCCACAGTGGCAGTGTTGTCGGGTTTTGAATTTTCACTAAAATGGTGCGTTCCTGGCCCACGGGTAGTGAATCTAAAGTGAAGAAAACATGACCGGCCTGTGTAGAATCAGGCAACAAGTTGCTTACCAAAAACTGTGATTGCATCGGATATGCCACATCTACACTTACCGCAGGTAAATCCAGTGTACCAACATTGCTAACCTTCACAAAATAGTTTTGGTTGAAACCACTTCTGCATCGCCAGCCAAACTGGCCGGTAACTGACTTTACAGCTACATCATAAGCCGGTACAGACGGGTCTAAATAAAAATGAACGGGCTGCGTGCTGCTGGTGGCCAGATTCAGGTTTACCAGTGTATCGCTGCACATTTGCACAGTATGGTATGGATAGGTGGTTTTATCATACCCTATCTGTAAGGTGCTGTTTGTGCCTATTGGCAGATCAAGTAATCTTGGGCCATTTGCACTGGTACTGATTTTGGTAAAGCCATTATTGTTGGTAATGGTCAATTCATTTTGCAAGTATCTTTTGGCTGAGTCTATGACGCAAATACCCGTGTTTGTCTCCACCGTAGCCAAGCTAAGCGTAACACTGGTAGAATCTTTAACATACACAAATCCGGGTGAGGGTGTCTGTTTTATTCCCCAAGCGTGTAAATAGCCATTTGCACTGGTAAGCCATTGAATGTAACTTTCATAATAAAGCGGCATTAAATACAAAGCGCCTGTCCAGTTAACGGTAAGTGAATCTTGCTGGTCTTGCCAATGCGTACCATTATGGCGTAAAAGCGTATACCTGCTTTGCACAACGCCTGAGCTTGTACTATCATTTACCTGCGAGATGCACCACAACTGATTGTTATGGTTCGTCAAGCCAATTGTTGTACCCACGCCCCCAAGGCCTGTGGTAAGTGAAAGCCCCGGAGCTAAAGTGCTTATCTGTGAAATGTTTCCTCCTTGTAGCTTGAAAACCGGCATTCCCGAACTCGGTAAGGGGCTCATATGAAAATATAACTCCCCATTTAATTCTGCCATTATACCAATGGGGCCGAAATAAGTTCCACCCGGAAAAGCATCTGCCCACACAGAGTCATTCCAAACCTGCATGTTACAAGAGATACTGCCGTTGCTTGAATATTGAAGATCGCCTGTTACATAGAGTTTGTTGTTGTATTCCATGGCGTAAAACTTGGTGCCCCAAAGCCATGCCGTTTGGCCATTGTGATCTTTCAGCGGCTCTATTGTTGTGCCATCATAGGTGGCAAACCCATAGGCAGTCTGGCCATTTATGCTCCAATAATCGCCAATGATGATGATCTTATTTTTATAGACTGTCTGAAATAAAAAGTCTGTACCATTTACTACGCTCTGCCACTGCCCGTTGCTAAAACGGTAGAGATCAGTAGCCGTTAGTGCGTACAGGTCGCCTTGAAAACGCAATATATTCTTGGGCCACTCGGCACTATCAACAGGTATGGTAGGCATGGTAAACCAAATTCCATTTTGCTGCCGTTTAATAGTCCAACCCTGGGTGGTGTATTCATTGCCATAAAGTGTGTCATTTATCTCGCTAACCCAATGTATTACATCTGTGGGGCTAGAAACAGGGTGCCAGAAGTTTTGGGCATGAAGTATTCCTGCCAGTAAAACAAATAGCTGTAAGAGCAAAAATCTTTTCATTTTAAAGCGCTTAGGTTTTTGGTTCTAATGGTTCTAACGCTGAATGACCAACTTTTCTGCAAAGCCATAATGTGCTTTGAAGTAATAAATGCCATTCGGCAAGTGCCCCAGATTTATTTGGGTTTCGGTATTGGCTTCCAGCAAACCTCTGGCAACCAGAATGTTGCCCAAATGGTCATAAACATCATAAATGGTTGCTACATCTGATATTGCCGTATACACGCCAGTAGACGGATTTGGATAAATGCGCAGTGTGGCTTGAGAACCGATTGGCAGGTCTTCCTTTCGGTATTCTTCTCTGATGTAGGTGTAAGCACGGTTGGTGATTACGGCAGGTTGAAAGTCAAAGTATATGTGTGCGCGGTTGGCAATGGTATCTTCTAACCTTAGATTGGTTTTCATCGCCATGCTAAACTTCACAAACCCTTTGCTGCCTTCGGGATTACTTGCTGAATCTGGTAAGTAAATATCATCAAATGTAAATAGCAGTACCCGGTTTTTTAATTCCACATCTACCGCATGGCTGGCGGCCAGCAACCTAAAGGTTTCGGGATGCAGAAAAGCGCTCAAAGTATCTGCAATGACCACCCGGTAGGCCTTGTCGTTTCCTAGATTTTGAAAGTTAATCTGATAGGTCAGGGTTCCTCCCCAATTTTTAATCCCCTCGCGGTCTACCAATTTATTGTTAGGGTCATAAGCAGCTACCACTTGCTGAAAGAGGGTGTCAACGTTGTTTTGAACGTTCAGATCATTGTTTAGGGTGGCATTAACAACCAACGAAATACTGTCACCAATGCTCAATTGTGTGGTGTTGTGCAGCTTTACGCGAATAGTATACAAGTCTCCCGGAAGCAGAAGAGGCACATTAAACTGGGCAAATCCGTTGCCACTTGCTGTTGCCGCAGGAACAGCAGTATGGTAATAGGTTTCTGTGGGGAATGAAAGCTCCACCAATAAGTTGGTTAGCGAATCTGTACCTTGATTTGTGAGTACGATGTAGTATTCATCAAAGAAACCATGCCGCGCGCGCCAACCCGTTTGGGCAGACAGGCTAACGCCAACATCTGCAACAGGGCTTGGCGGTGTAACAAAAAAATATGCCGCCTGATGTGTATTGCTGGTTGTATTAAAATACAAAGCGGTATCACTACATGAAGATGCCTGGTAATACGGTATGGGCGTTTTAAGGGTAACAGTGCACTGAGCGCTATCGGGCAAGGGAATTTCAACATCGCCTAACTTACTGCTGTAAAAATATGATGTATCCACTGCGCTTTGTACCTGAATCATCGTTGGCAGATACCGGTAACTGTTTTTCGCATCGCAAATGGTATCGCGCAAATCCATCACGGCAAGACTTGCGCTAACGTTGCTGTTGGCTATTTTACCCACATAAGGTTGCCCATTTACCATTGGCAGTTGGTTGGCATAGAGTTCATTATTATAAACCACTAAGTCTAAATGGGGTATTGGATGAACTAAAAAGCCTGTAGTAGGATTTAGCTCTAGATTTAAAGAATCACCGCTATCATGCCAATTAGCGCCATCATAGTATAACAATGTTCGTCTTAATATGGGTAAGTTACCTGGCGTAAGCCCCACCCTTAATACCGCAGACATGTACAAGCGATTGTTAAAAACCACCACTTTGCGGTGGGCTTGCGTAGTCATTGGCGCACCAGCGGCAATAGGCCCCAATGCCTGCAACCCCATACCAACCTGCTTGTAAATTCCCGTAAAAAAAGAGCTGGTATAGCCGGTGCAATAATAGATTTCGCCATTCCATGCAAAAACCTGCTTAAACTCTGGTATTGCTGACTGTGGCAAAAGTGGTTCTTGCCAAACCGTATCATTCCACATTACAGTATTGCTGTAAATAGGTCCCGTTTGTGTGTTGGCTATGTCACCTACAAAGTAGATTTTATTTCCAATAACGGCCATGTCATTTACCCATCCGGTAATGGATGCTGCTTGGCCAGCCACGTTGCGCAGCGCACCTCCGGCACTTCCGTCCCAATATGCGAGGCCTGAAGCCGTTTCACCTCTAAATTGGTTGAACGCACCATAAATTACCAGCTTGCCTAAATATCTTTCCATCAATAAAAAAGCGCCAGAAGCTATTGTCTTCCATTGGCCAGATTTATATTGAAATAAACGGTTATCTGTAAGCAGATACGGGATACCCTTAAGTTTTTTAAGCGTGATATAAGATTCATTAGACCTCAAGTTAATAGGCGGGAAACGCTTCCAGAAATTATCCTCAAAACATCTAATTTCTAAAGACTTACCCGCAAGCACCACCCCGTACAAGGTATCATTGACGTTTTCTACTAAATACAAAGGGTCTTTGCCGCTACTCACCCGCTGCCAATTATTTTGTGCAACAGTTGATATCACCCCGAAAAGCAATAAAGCCACAAAAACTCTTTTCATAAAATGTTTTTCCGTAATAAAAGTAGACATTATGATGATTTTACCGTGGGTGGATAAAAATCATATCATCTTGAATGCTATTTTCTGCTTGTAGCGCAAAATAAAACGCAATAAGAAGACAACCAAAGGACTATATGGTTGCTCCTACTTTTTATAGACCTTTACAACATGAGTAATAAACACAGAAAAGGCGGCCAATCCGGGCCGCCGGGCGATGATGCCCAACTTAGCCGCAAAGTGCTGGCTACCTTTCAGAAATTCCCCAACCGCACCATGAACTACAAACAGGTGGCCGCCAAAATGGGCCTTAAACCTGCCAAGGTTAAAGGCGGTATTGAATATGCGTTTAAAAAATTGGTGGCAGAAGGGGCCATTATTGCTGTAGATCGCGGTAGGTTCAAACTAAAATATCATGCTATTTATACCTCTGGCAAAGTAGATATGACCAGCTCTGGCAATGCCTATGTCATTTCTCCAGATACGGAAGAAGACATCATTGTAAAAGCCGGCAACCTTAACCGTGCCTTGCATGGTGATGAAGTTAAAGTCTTGCTATTTGCTAGACGAAAAGGGCAACGCCTAGAGGGTGAAGTAACCGAGATTATAAAGCGCAAGAAAACAGAATTTGTGGGTAATGTTGAAGCCCGTAAAAACTACGCTTTTGTTGTGCCTGACGACAGAAAAATGTCTATCGATATCTATATCCCGCTTGAAAAGTTAAACGGTGCAGTAGATGGGCAAAAGGTGGTTTGTAAAATTACCGATTGGCCCGAGAAAGCAAGCAGCCCTTTTGGCGAGGTAACACGTGTGCTGGGTAATGCCGGAGAACACAATACCGAAATTCACGCTATACTGGCGCAATATGGTTTGCCTTATGACTTTCCAGAAGAGGTTGAGGCAGAAGCGCAGAGGCTTAGTTTAGAAATTACAGACGCAGACCGCAAGGGCCGAAGAGATTTTAGAGAAATTACCACTTTTACCATAGACCCTGTTGATGCCAAAGATTTTGATGATGCATTATCTGTACAAAAGCTAGACAATGGCCGTTGGGAGATTGGGGTGCACATAGCAGACGTAACCCACTATTTGCAGACGGGTACTGTATTAGATGACGAAGCTGTGAATCGCGGCACAAGTGTTTATCTGGTAGACCGTGTGGTGCCCATGCTGCCCGAAGTGCTGAGCAACAATGTATGCAGCCTGCGGCCTAATGAAGAAAAACTCACCTTCTCTGCTGTTTTTGAGATGGATGAAAAAGGCCAGGTACACAAGCAGTGGTTTGGCAGAACGCTTATCTTTTCTGACCGCAGATTTGCCTATGAAGAAGCCCAAGAAATACTAGAGGGTAAGGCGGGCGATTTTGCGGAAGAACTGCGCACCTTGAATAAGATTGCGCTGATTTTACGCAACAAACGCATGAAAAATGGCGCTATCAGCTTTGATAAACATGAGGTAAAGTTTAAGCTAGATGCAGATAACAACCCTACTGGCGTCTATTTTAAAACGGCAAAAGAAGCCAACCACCTTATAGAAGAGTTTATGTTACTCGCCAACCGCAGTGTAGCTGAGTTTATTGGTCGGGCAAAAGATGGCTCTCCTAGTGATAAAACCTTTGTATACCGCGTTCATGATGATCCAGATCCGGCTAAGTTGCTAGAGCTGGCAAACTTTGTAAAGCAGTTTGGGTACACATTGTCTACCCGTGGCACCAAGTCTGTTTCGTCATCACTTAACAAACTACTGGCTGATGCCCGCAACAACCCAGAGGCCAATATGATTGAAACCTTGGCAGTGCGCAGTATGGCCAAAGCTAAATATACCACGCATAATATTGGTCATTATGGCCTTGCGTTTGGTTATTACACACATTTTACCTCGCCCATTAGGCGCTACCCAGATGTTATGGTTCACAGGCTTTTGCAGCATTATCTTGATCATGGCAAATCGCCCAATGCAGATGCGTACGAAGATTTATGCGCGCTGGCCAGTGACCGTGAAAAACTGGCTACACAAGCAGAGCGCGATAGCATAAAATACATGCAGGTAAAATTCATGGAGCAATATGTAGGTGAAGAATTTACAGGGGTAATTAGCGGTGTAACCGATTGGGGTATTTATGTAGAACTCATTGATAACCATTGTGAAGGCATGATTAGGATTCGAGATTTTAAGGATGACTACTATATTTTTGATGAAAAAAATTACTGCATCTTTGGAGAACGAACTGGGCGCATTTACCAGCTGGGGGATACCCTACGCATACGCGTTAAATCTGCTGATTTAGAGCAGAAAAGGTTGGATTTTGAACCCGTTGATTCAAAACTTGAAATGTTTAAAAAATGAATGGAAAACTACTTGAAAACATCGTTTTAGCCGTTGGACTGTTAATCATTTTGATTGCCTCTTTTTTGATGTTTTTTGACAAAACGGGTTCCGCAGCCCGTACAATCAACTTGATTTTTGCAACAGGCTTTATCATTTACATTGCGTATTCATACCTGCTATCTCAAAATTTAAACGGGGAGATTTACAACCTTAAAAAACAGATTTCCAATCTTAAAGAGGAAGTGGGCCGGTTGAACGCTACTATTGGCGAACGCGACAAAACTATCGCAAGCCAGACAAAAGAACTTACGGCTACAAAAGAAGAGCTCAAGACCACTCAAAAATCGCTAGAACAGCGTGGTAAAGACCTTGCAGAGGCGCAAAAAGAAATTACCGCCCTAAAGAAACAGGTTGATAAATAGGTCCGCTTTCTGCAATATTCTGCCAAAGACTGCCGCTCGTTTTGATTGAAGTAACTATTGCCGGAATAATTCTCGGGATCACCCTGGCCTTTATGGTTGGACCTGTGTTTTTGGTGCTGCTAGAAACCAGTCTTACCAAGGGTGTGCAAAAAGCCATAGTCTTTGATCTTGGCGTAATCTCAGCAGATATTTTATTCATCGGGCTTGTGTCATTTAGTTCCGCATTAATTCTTACTGAAGAAAATGTGGTTTGGATCTATACTTTAGGTGGGCTGCTGATTATCTCTTATGGCATCTATAATTTGTTCTCTGCCAAGAAAAAGCAAAAAAACATAACTCAACAAAAAACGCTGCCACTGGCCAACAGCCATTCGGGTTTGTATTTTGCCAAGGGCTTTTTAATGAACTTTTTAAATGTTGGTGTACTGGCTTATTGGTTAACAACAACGGTAACACTACAAGCAACTTTAACGGGAGACCCCAATGCGCGGCAGCTCACCATGATTTACTTTATAGCTACTGTAGCTGCTTATTTTGGAACAGATTTAATAAAAATCTTTGCGGCACACCGCATCAAAAAGTGGCTCACCCCTTTGGTCCTAATCAAAATTGAACGCCTTGTGGGTGTTATTCTTATCGTTTTTGGGGCATTCCTCATTTTGCGAGGTTACCTCTTTGCTAACGGCATTGGCCCAGAGGCTAACAGTTTAGGATAAAACACGTATTTGCCTGCTTGCAACGGCCATGCTAAAGTCTGTTGTTTCGGCCACCAACTCGCCATCTGCCTGTATGGCCATCGGGGCACTAGCCGTTACATGCAATGCATCCGTATTTGCTTTTTGAATAAATGAAACCGTATCAATCTGGCCATTAAAGAGCTTATAGAGCTGCGGAAATATTTTCCGCTTGCCGACTCTTTTAACCACCGTAATATCAAGGCTGCCAGAATCTGGCAAGGCTTGCGGACTAATTTGCATGCCACCACCAAAATACCGCCCTTTTGCCGCGCTGATGAGAAATGGCTTGCCTGAAAAGAATGTTTCGCCTGCGATAGTAATACTTACCGTAGGCGCATTGTAATTAAATAAGCCAACTATTAAGCCCATGAGGTAAGCCAATTTCCCCTTATTATGCCCTCTACTTTTTCGCTGTATTTGTTGCACAATGGCACCGTCTATCCCAGCTCCTGCAACGTTCATAAAATAATATGGTTGGGGCAACGCATTGGCGTTTATTACCCCAACATCATGCTTTGTGAATTGCCGTTCTTTTAGTCTAAACCCAATATTCTTTGCTGTGAGGAAGCTGCCTCTACTGCGTACCCAATCATTGCCGGTACCTACAGGTAGCAGGCCAAAAACGCAATGGTGATCTGGCTGCCCCGCTGCTGCAGAAAAAACAGCATTAACCATTTCATTTAACGTACCATCGCCACCAATACCTATAAAATGCCTAAAACCTTCATGATACTTCTCGGCAACTAGCGTTAATACGTGTTTGGGATAGGCAGAAATGGCGTGCTCGTAAATGCAATCATCGCAATCCAACTGGCTTCTTATGCGCCCCCACACCGTTAAACCCTGTCCGCGACCCGAAACGGGGTTGATGACGAAAAACCACTTATCAGCCGACATTTATTTTGATTGATAATTTCTTAATGGAAAAGTACATAAATATACCCCTATAAAACTTGGTGATCATGGACCGATATATTTTTATACCTTTGATTCTTAGGTATGGGTAACAAAAAATATATCAAAGGATTTTTAGAAGATATAGTGCTTCACCTGATCAACGAAGAAGGTGAAATGTACGGCTATGAAATCACCCAAAAAGTACGCGAATTAAGCCAAGGTGCCATCACTATTACTGAGGGCGCACTTTACCCAATATTACACAAACTAGAACGCGAAGCCAAGCTTACGGTAAGCTACCGCAAAATAGCTGGGCGCCTGCGTAAATATTATCGGCTAACGCCAGAAGGTGGTGTTAGAGCGGCAACAGCTTCAATTGAGCTAACCCAATTCTTAGCTGGACTTGCGGGTTTGTTTAATCTTAATCCACAAAAAGCATGATAAACAAGCGCATTATAACCGAAGAAGAGGTGGCCTGGTTGCATGTATTCTGTAAAAAGAAAGATATAAAATACATTGACCTTCGGATAGAATTGGTAGATCATTTATGTGCTTTGGTAGAGGCCCGCTGGGCAACGCATCCGCAAGAAGATTTTAAGACTGCCTTTTATGCTGTGTATAAAGGCTTTGGCATATTTGGTTTTATGCAGATTGCCGAAGAACATGAAAAAACGATGAACAAACGCTATTGGCGTGAGATTTGGTCGTATTTCAAAAGTTGGATTACCCCACCCAAAGTGGTTTTAACGGCACTTTTGTTCTCGTTAATTTACCTTGTTGCCTCCCTTTCTAATGATTCGCGTTTTATGTTGTGGATAGGCAGTTTGGTGATCTATATTTTTTCATTAGGCATAAGTATTTGGCAATACAGGCGCAACCTAAAAATCCTAAATGGCGAACAGAACCTCTACATGGCAGGGCCTAGAACCTACTTGGTTTGGTTTGGCTATTTCATTTTTCAGCTGTTTTTTAATACCGGGCCGCGTACCAGAGAATTGTTCATGAGTAACCCCTGGCCTGTTGCTATTGCGCTTTTGTTGCTGTTGCTTTTCTGTGCCGCCAACTACCAAACGCTAGAAAAAGCCAAAAACAAGCTTCTTGATTTAAAAGCAGTGGTTGCTTAATCCCTCGTCCAGGTATTGTTACGTGTGTTAATGTCACAACTCATTTGATTGGGGTCTATGGTAATAGACTGAATGGTATTCAGTTTTTCGGAAATATTTAATGTGTACGTGGGGTTGGTCCAAGGCCACGGTTGGCTTGCGCGATAAAGGGCTTCGTCTTTTACCCCATACATGCTTACAAGGGGTATGGTGTACATAACTGTGGTGCCATCTTTTAACGTTACAGCAACATCTACAGGCATTGCGCGCTGACCAATTTTGCGCAAAGTAATTTCGGTTTGGTCAGAGGCGCCTTTAGAAAGTACACTATCAATAGCATAGTCTGTGCTTTTTGTAAGATGGGCCCACCCAATTAAAAACCAATCTAGCTGCATGCCGCTTACCTCTTCCATAACCTTAATAAAGTCTTCAGGCTTAGGGTGTTTAAATGCCCAACGGTTATAATACATGCGCATGCCCTTCCAAAATGCTTCATCGCCCACTATATATTGCATTTGCATTAGGAACAATTCACCCATAGAATAGCTGCCTATGCCGTACAAACTGTTATATGTAAATAAATCTGCAGGTGTAGACAAGGGCTCAAGAAGCTTAAGAGAATCTAGCACCACGTAATTGGCAAAGCCACCAAGATGTGGATTTTGCTTTCCCTCATCAAAAATGAAGTTCATGGCTTCTTCTTCTGCAAAGGTTGTAAAGCCTTCATCAAGCCACGGGTAGCGCTGTTCATTGCTGGCCATCATGCCATAAAACCAACTGTGTGCCGCTTCATGCACAAAGAGCCCAAGAAAGCCTTTGTAGCTTTTTCCGCCCCCGAGCATCATGGTACACATGGGGTACTCCATACCGCCATCTCCACCCTGTATTAATGAAAATTGCGGATAGGTATAGGGTCCAAATTTGGCATTCATGAAGAGAAAAAACTTTTCAATATCTGCACGGGCGCGATGCCAATTTTCCACATTGGCTGTTTTTGGATTGTAAACCAAATGTACCTCTGTTCCATTTTGCAAAGTGAAGCGATCATGCACAAAATCAGGGTCTGCCGCCCATGCAAAGTCATGTACGTTTGCTGCTTTAAAATGCCATAATAGCGTTTTTGATTCTGGCGCTAAATCTGGAGAAGATGCGTACCCACGGCCAATTTGTTGTGCGTTTTGGAGCACCCCGGTACCCGCTACAGTATAGGCTGTAGGCAGCTCTATCTTCACATCAAAGTTGCCCCATACGCCATAAAACTCACGACCGATGTACTGATCTGGATGCCATCCATCACGGTCATACTCGGCCATTTTAGGATACCACTGCGTCATGGTATAGTCTATATCTTCTTTGTTATTGCGCCCGCTACGTCTAATTTGTACTGGCACTTGCCCATTAAAAACCATACTAAATGTTGCCGCTTGCCCTGGCAATATAGGCTCTGCGAGAGTTACTTGGAGGATGGTACCCGTAACTTCATAACGCAAAGGGTTGCCGTTCTGCAGAAGCGAAGTGACCTTTTGGTAGCCAATTTCATCTGGTTTTAACTTGCTAATACGGTCTTGAATACGCCTGTCTGGGTCTTTAATGGTTAGGCTTCTCACGTCCATCATGCTTCCTGGTTGAAATGCATTAAAGTAGAGGTGATAAAAAACCTGTTTTAGAGTATCGGGGCTGTTATTGGTATAAACCAACTCTTGGGTACCGGTAAACTGGTGTTTCTCGGTATCCATAGTAATTTTCATGGTATAATCTACGTGCTGTTGCCAATAGCCCGTTTGGGCGGGCAACAAAAAGGTACTTGCCAGAAATAGGGTTAGTGCGATTTTTTTCATCGGTACTCTCTTGGTTAAATGATTAAACTTTTTTTGGAAGAACTTACCACTTCTGTAGGCAATGAATAATTGGTCTAAAATCATTTGCTCTAGTACTACGGTAACAGAATAGCCTTTTTTAGGGGTAGCTTTTTATTTCGACAAACCTATTGATAATAATGCATTTGCTAATAATTGGGCACCGAGCACTTCAGAAAGTATTCCCCCTATCATAAAGCTTGCAGCTGTTAAAACACCAAATTACTTGCGTATTGATAACAACCCTTTGCGCTTGTTATGTTTACATAAAATCGGCCAACTTCCCGGCATGCAATAGTCTTACGCCTTTTTCTGTGTGCTGTACTTGGCAAACCTCATTAATAGGGTCATGCTCAAGAAAAAGATATAAGCCCTCATCTGCGGCCATGTGTAAGAATCTTGCTTTTTCTTCCATAGTTAGCAGTGGGCGGGTATCATAACCCATAACGTAAGGCAGCGGTATATGCCCAGTACTGGGGAGTAAATCTGCCATAAAAACAAGTTTTTTATCCCCCACATTAAGAATGGGACACATTTGTGCATCCGTATGGCCATTTACCACAACCGCATCAAAACCAAGGTCTGTAGTAACGATGAATTCAGTTTCTGGGGTGTTAATGAAGTTGAGCTGGCCGCTTTCTTCAATCGGCATGATATTCTCTTTTAAGAAAGAGGCCTTTTCGCGCGGATTAGGCTCTGTGGCCCATTGCCAATGGCGTTCATTACTCCAAAAGCGCGCATTTTTAAACGCTGGTTCATAACCTGTGCGGTCTTTGTTCCATTTTATAGCACCCCCACAATGATCAAAATGCAGATGGGTTAAAAACACATCCGTAATATCGTCTCTGCTAAAGCCCTGTGTGGCTAAACTTTTGTCAAGCGTATCATCTCCGTGCAAATCATAAAAGCCAAAGAACTTTTCACTTTGTTTATCGCCTATGCCCGTATCTATTAAAATTAATCGGTTGCCATCTTCTATGAGCAGGCTGCGCATGGCCCAATTGCACATATTGTTTTCATCAGCCGGATTTGTTCTTTGCCAAAGTGTTTTAGGCACCACACCAAACATGGCGCCACCATCTAACTTAAAATAGCCGGTGTTTATGGGGTAAATTTTCATGCTAATTTGTTCTGATTACCATTTCTTGCAACTACATTTTACAGGCAAACGTACACATTGTAGGCTGGTTTTATGGGGATGTTTAATGTGTTAAAACGCACGTGTTGTTTTGTTTCTTAAATACAAATCTACTTTTTTAGTAGAACGAGAACACTTGATGTTTAAGCCAAAATAGATTTTGTAACGCTTGGTTAAAATCGCCTCTTAAAAAACACCAATTTAAAACTGAGTGGTTTGGATATTCCAGCTTTCATTAAAAAGTATCGCTTGGCATTTATTGGTTAAAAAACATAAAAAAACCCCGCGTTTGCGAGGTTTTATGCCAAACAAATGATGATTGTTACTGGGCGTAACGCTTGCTAACTTCTTCCCAGTTTACCACGTTCCACCAAGCGCCAATATAATCTGGCCTGCGGTTTTGGTAATGCAAATAGTATGCATGCTCCCAAACATCAAGACCTAAAATTGGTGTGCCACTGCAGCCAACACCGGGCATTAATGGGTTGTCTTGATTTGCTGTAGAGCAAACGTCTAAAGAGCCATCGGGGTGCTTGCATAACCAAGCCCAACCACTACCAAAACGGGTAGCTGCTGCTGCGTTAAATTTTTCTTTAAAAGCATCAAAAGAGCCAAAAGAACTTTCAATGGCCTTTGCCAAATCACCTTCTGGCTTACCACCACCATCAGGACTCATACAACTCCAAAACAAATTGTGGTTATAAAAACCACCACCATTATTTCTGATTGCAGGTTTGTCAACGTGGTTCGTAAGCAGCTCGTGCAAAGAAAGGCCAGCCATATCTGTACCTTCTATGGCATTATTTAGGTTGTTAGTGTACCCAGCGTGATGCTTGGTGTGGTGAATTTCCATAGTGCGTGCGTCTATGTGCGGTTCTAACGCATCATAGGCATAGGGTAATGCGGGTAATTCAAAAGACATGATTATCTCGTATTTAGTAGATTAAACATAATTATCAGGTCAACAAAACTACATGCTTTAAGTTCCAATGCCTAATAATTTCATCAATACAATTTATGGCGCCATCTATTGGTGGGGATGTTGCGCTTTGTTGGCTGCGCTATTCCGTTTTATGCTTTGACTTTCTTGCCTTTACGCGCCCTGGCGGATCATAATTTACAACATCACATTGCATTTCTTGTGCAAAACGTGTGGCTTGCAACTCAGCTTTTTCTCGTTCATAAGCTATTTGTAACAATACCTTGCCGCGATGACTTCGGCTCAATAAGTATATCTCAAATTGATACGGCTTGTCTGCAGCCTCTTCTGCGGTGGCTAAAAATTTTTGTTGTCTGCGTTCTTTACGAATAACACAGATGTGTGGATAGGTAGGATACTCTCGCCACGGCCCATGTTTTATGCCAAAATAACGCGTGTAATGGCGTATCGATTTTAGGTCTGTATCTATTGAAATGCCCGTGGATGTAAACCCAAAATAGCCGCCAGCCAGAAATAATAAGATACCAGCTATAACGCCCCAAACGCCAGACAGCGTAATTACCAAACCAATAAACAAGATTATAAAACCGCCAACACGAACTGGGAAGTTAAACAGGTAGCCAATATGATTGTTAAAGAGTGCCAAAATTGCTTGCTTTTATGGCGGCTGAAAATAGAAAATCAAACGTTACATTGCGTAAAGCAGTAGCGGTTAGCATACGCTTAAAATAGCCTAATTTCGCCACCTGATTTTTTGCACCCAGCTTTTGTAATGAAGAACATCCGCAACTTTTGCATTATAGCGCATATAGACCACGGTAAGAGCACCTTGGCAGACCGGCTTTTACAGGCCACGGCAAGTGTTACCGACCGTGAAATGAAAGACCAGTTACTTGATGATATGGATCTTGAGCGCGAACGTGGTATTACCATTAAGAGTCATGCCATACAGATGAACTACGCCTTTAATGGCCAAGAATACAAGCTGAATCTCATTGACACCCCTGGCCACGTAGACTTTAGCTATGAAGTGAGCAGAAGCATTGCAGCATGCGAAGGCGCGCTACTTATTGTGGATGCCGCCCAAGGCATACAAGCCCAAACCATTAGCAACCTTTATTTGGCATTAGAGCACGATCTTGAAATTATACCCGTACTCAACAAAATAGACTTGCCCAGCGCCAACCCAGAAGAGGTGATGGACCAAATCATTGACCTTATTGGTTGCGACCCAGATGATATTTTGATGGCTAGCGCCAAAACCGGTCTGGGCATTCCTGAAATTCTGGAGGCCATTGTAAACCGCATACCAGCGCCAGCAGGCGATGAAAGCGCGCCACTTCAGGCCTTGATATTTGATTCTGTTTTTAACTCTTTTCGAGGCATTGAAGCCATTTTTCGTGTAATGAACGGCACGATTAAAAAAGGCCAAAAAGTAAAATTCATGGCTACAGGCCGCACTTACGAGGCAGACGAAATTGGGGTTTTGAAACTAAAAAAATCGCCCCAAAATGAAATTAAGGCGGGCGATGTAGGCTATATTATTTCTGGTATAAAAGACGCCCATGAGGTTAAAGTGGGTGATACCATCACGGCAGTAGACAATCCCGCAAAAACTGCTATTTCGGGGTTTGAAGATGTAAAGCCAATGGTGTTTGCCGGTATTTATCCAGTAGATACCGAAGACTTTGAAGAACTGCGCGCGAGCCTTGAAAAACTGCGTTTAAATGACGCCAGCCTCACTTTTGAGCCTGAGACCAGTGCGGCACTTGGTTTTGGTTTTCGTTGTGGATTTTTGGGTATGCTACACATGGAAATTATCCAAGAGCGTTTGGAGCGCGAGTTTGACATGACGGTAATTACTACTGTGCCCAACGTGAGCTATCATGCCTTTATGAAAAAGACGCCTGACGAGTTGATGCTGGTGCAAAACCCAAGCGACTTTCCCGAAATCATGAAGATGGACCGCATTGAAGAACCGTTCATCAAAGCACAAATTATTACTAAAAGCGAGTTTGTTGGTGCCATTATGACCTTGTGTATAGACAAGCGCGGCATCCTTACAAACCAAACCTATCTTACCAGTGACCGTGTTGAGCTGAGCTTCGATATGCCATTGGCAGAAATAGTCTTTGATTTTTATGACCGCTTAAAAACCATCTCAAAAGGTTATGCAAGCTTTGATTATCACCCCATTGGCTACCGCGCATCTGAGTTGGTAAGGGTTGATATTCTGCTAAATGGAGAACCTGTTGATGCCCTTTCTGCCCTGATACACCGCTCTAACGCTGAGAATATTGGCCGCAAAATGTGCGCTAAACTAAAAGAGCTCATTCCGCGCCAGCAGTTTATGATTGCCATACAAGCGGCCATTGGTGCCAAGATTATTTCGCGCGAAACACTGAGCGCACTGCGCAAAGACGTAACGGCAAAATGTTACGGTGGTGATATAAGCCGAAAGCGCAAATTGTTAGAGAAGCAAAAAGCGGGTAAAAAGCGTATGCGCCAATTGGGTAATGTAGAAGTGCCGCAACAGGCGTTTTTAGCTGTGCTTAAACTGAATGATTAAGCATTAAGAAGTGTGATCTTGGCTAGCAAGACTAGTTAATATCAGCCAACGGGTTAATCACTTCCAGTCCTTCTATTCTTTGCCCATGGTTTAAGTGTTCCGAAACAATGGCAGAACAATTAGCACTGCGTGCGCAGCTAATTATTTGGCTATTCCAAAATGGAATTAGGTTCAACACATGAATATCTACCGCCTTTTTAACAATGTCTGAAGAATTACTGATCACCTCAAAAGCACTCAGATCTTCCAAAATACTTTTAAGCTGATTTGGTGGCAAGCTGAATTTGCGCAACATTACTACAGAAAACGCGCTCATTACTTGTGCAGAAATAACAAGATTTCCTTTTGCGCCAGCCTTTTTTATAAGCGCGTTACACGCTTACCGCTTTTCGTTCTCATCCTTGCTAAAAAGGTAAATGAGAATCTTAGTATCAACGAAGTACTTCACGGTCATAAACTTCGTCACGGTTAAATGAAGTGCCTTTTGTGCTCACGGCAAATTGCACGCTTTTTTCAAGCAGGCTATCAACCAGATTTTTTTGTTGCACTACCTTTTTAAGCATATCGCGCACCAACTGGTTTAACGTGGTTTAATGCCTTGCGGCATACTCCCTGCTCATTGCTAACAACTCTTCAGGGATGGATAGCGTGATATTCTTCATGTTACACGTGTTATGTGTGCAAACATAGTTGTTGTTAAAATAGCCTGTTGCCCCAAGAATCCTATCCCCTATTTTCGCGGCTGTGAAATTGCTAGCAAAAACCTGGAGCGCCATTTACCACCTGTGGTATTATGTTGTGGTGTTCTTAAGTATTCTCATTATTCTGCCCTTTATCTACATCACCTCACTAAAGGCAGATACCTATAACAACTTTTTTTGGTGGGCACGTAGGTGGGCCATGATGGTGTTGATTGGGTTAGGCTTTTATTGGCGGGTAAAACGCTTAGGTAAAATAGATGCTAATCGCCCCTATATTATCATTGGCAACCACGCCAGCGAAATTGATATTATGATGATGTTGATACTGGTTAAGAACAATTTTGTTTTTATCGGCAAAAAAGAACTGGCAAGCCTGCCGTTGTTTGGTTATTTCTACAAGCGCACCAATATTTTGGTAGACCGCAAAAGCCTAGCTAGCAAAAAAGCCGTATTAAAGCAAGCAGGCGACCGCTTACAGGGCGGCACCGGTGTGTGTGTTTTTCCAGAGGGCGGCATTCCGGCCACCAATTATTTGCTAGCGCCCTTTAAGGCCGGTGCATTTAAGCTGGCCATAGACCACCAGATTCCTATTTTGCCCATTACCTTCCCTGATCATAAAAGGCATTTTGGTGAATTTTGGGATGGTGGTTACCCGGGTATTTTACGTGCTACCGTGCATGAACCTATTGCCGTTGATGGATTGAAGGAGGCCGATATTAGCGCATTAATGGCGCGGTGCTATAAAATTTTGCATGATGAATTGCGCAGTTACGGTTGCACAGGAAAAACGATTTATGATTCGGAAAAACCTACTTTTGCCGCATCATGAACATCACCCGTAAAGACATAGAAAAGCTGGCGCATCTTAGCCGCCTTGAGCTTACCGAAGAAGAACTTGTGGCCATGGAAAGCGACATGAACAAGATGCTACAATTTGTAGACAAGATTAATGCGCTAAACCTTGAAGGTATTGAACCTTTGGCGTACATGAGCGATGAAGTAAACGTATTGCGCGCGGATGAGGTAAAACAAGATATTTCGCATGAAGATGCCCTAAAAAACGCCCCGGACAAAGACACCGATTATTTTAGGGTGCCTAAGGTTATGCGCAAATAAACGCGCCATTCTTTTTAGTTAGATTTCTTCCGCTTCTATCTCTGATATCAAACTGTTGCGCTGTGCCTTGGTTAAGCTTAGGTAAATCAAGAACATGAGTGAAACGAGGGCTACTCCGCCCCAAGTTACAATACCATAAGCTTCTAACTCATCAGAAAACGCGGGTCCCACAAAGAGCTCGCTACTAAACGTAATGCCCAATAGCGAGAGGTAGAAAAGCCCTTTTGCAATTCTGCTATATTTCTTAGTAGCGCGTACTTTTATATGAAACAAAAGAAGATTTATTAAAAAGTAGGGCAACCACATAAACACATAATAATACTTCCATGCTACCGGAGATAGTAATGGAATGCTGCCGAATATAATCCCCCATTGTAATGCCATACCCACGGTTGGCGCGGCAGGCAAGAGCTTTTCTCTAAACAAGAATGCTGGTACTAGCGCAAGAAGAAAAATCACCACATAAAACCCTTTTTTTACCGTGGCAATGGCTAGGCTAAAGGCATTAACATGCGTGGCTAAACCGGTATCTTCTACGGTAAAATAACGCAAGGCTGTAGCCAATAAACTCTGATTCATGTGCGAGGCTGGTTTTAGTTGCGTGGCGTTTTGCGTCCACCAAACCTCATGAAGATTTAAGGCGCCATTAAAACCAAAGAAAACTGCTGTAAGCGCAACACACAGTAATACGGTTATTAGCGTGTAAAGTGTTGTGCGATACGCTCTTTTGTAGAGGAAAAAAAGAAGGATGAGCACCGTATATACTTTTATTGCAATGCTGAGGCCCAAAAACACGCCTGCCCAACCTGGCTTTTTTTGGTAGAAAAAATACACACTGAGCATGGCCAATAGCATGATATAAAGATTGATCTGCAAATGACCCAGATGCTCTAAAACAACGCGAAATACCAGTAAAAAAGGAATTAACACCAATGGATGATGAAACGGTATTTGTTCTTTGCTTTTACCTTTTTGAAATGGCCGCAGCAGATTTTTTTGCAGTAAGAGCGAAACTGTAAGATGCATGGTAAAAAACAACGCTAAAAGGTTACCTAAAAGCCAAACAACTTTGGTTAAATATGGTGCAACCTGGTAACCTAACGCTAAAGGCACAGCAATCAAGCTGAAAAATGGTGGCCAAGTGTTGAGATAATCGCGGTAGATATCAGTACCTGCTAAAACAGCATTTCCTGCATTTACATAGCCAATTAAATCACCATCACGCTGGGCAGAAAGCAACGCCTGAAGGAGCAACGCCAATACACACAAACCCATGAGCCAGACATAGCCAGGGGCAATGGTTGTTGTTTGCGTTTGCGATGGCTTAGTAGCTGGTGCTTCCGGCATCAAAAAATTGTTTAATGAGTTAAATGCAAAACAAAGAAAAGCCCCCAAAATATGGGGGCTCAAGTATAGATTTTATGCGCGTTTGGTTGGTTATACCAAACCTTGGTCAATCATGCTGTCTGCAACTTTAACAAATCCAGCAATGTTAGCACCGCGTACATAATCAACAGTACCATCTTCGCGTTTGCCATAAGCCACGCAAGCACTGTGTATATCTTTCATAATACCGTGTAGTTTACCATCTACCTCTTCGCGGCTCCAATTTAAGCGCAGGCTGTTCTGGCTCATTTCTAATCCAGAGGTAGCCACACCGCCAGCGTTGCTAGCTTTACCTGGAGAGAATAGAATGCGCGCATTGTGCATGGCTTCTATTGCTTCTGGGGTAGAAGGCATATTGGCGCCTTCAGCAACACATTTCACACCATTTTTAATAAGTGTTTGCGCCTCTTCGCCATTCAATTCATTTTGTGTAGCACAAGGCAAAGCAATATCACATGCCACGCCCCAAGGACGACCTTCATGGAATGTTGCGCCAGTAAATTGCGTTGCATATTCACTAATTCGGCCTCTACGGTTATTTTTCAAATCCATGATCCACGCTAATTTCTCTGCATCAATACCCGCAGGGTCATGTACAAAGCCTTGAGAATCACTCATTGTAACCACCTTGGCGCCTAACTGTATACACTTTTCTGCAGCGTATTGCGCCACATTACCAGAACCAGAGATAACCACCGTTTTGCCTTCAAAAGAATCTCCTTTTGTGGCCAACATTTCTTGTGCGAAATAAACCGTGCCATAGCCAGTTGCCTCAGGGCGAATTAAAGAACCGCCCCAGTTGAGGCCTTTACCAGTAAGTACGCCTGTAAACTCATTACGAATACGCTTATACTGGCCAAACATGTAGCCTATTTCACGTCCACCAACACCAATATCACCCGCAGGCACATCTGTATCTGCACCAATATGGCGACTTAACTCTGTCATGAAGCTTTGGCAAAAACGCATTACCTCGCTATCGCTTTTTCCTTTTGGGTCAAAGTCTGATCCTCCTTTACCACCGCCCATAGGCAATGTGGTTAAAGAGTTTTTAAAAATTTGTTCGAAACCTAAAAATTTAAGTACGCTAAGGTTTACGGTAGGGTGAAAGCGTAGACCACCTTTATACGGCCCTATGGCGCTGTTAAACTCTACACGGTAACCACGATTAACATGTACATTACCATGATCATCTTGCCAAGGCACGCGAAACATAATCACACGCTCAGGCTCTACAACACGCTCAAGAATGTTCGCGTTTTTGTATTTGGCGTTATTTTCAATTACCGGAATTACAGATTCTGCCACTTCGTGAACGGCCTGTAGAAACTCCGTTTCGTTGGGGTTTTTTGCCCGCACCTTTTCCATAAAGGCGTTTACTTGGGCTTCAAAATTCTGCGCCATTTAATTTGGGGTTTTTAGGAGAATTAGGGCGCAAAAGTAATTCAAATTGACAATGCCAAAACGGTGTAAATTCAAATTCTAGATTAGCCCGCCAGCCACTCATAAACCTTGCCCGGATGCGCTCTTACGGCCCCTTTTATCTCTAAATTGAACAACACATGAAGCACCTTGCTAACCGGTAAAGCAGCCAGCGTGCACAAATTTTCTATGTGAATCTTTCCGCTTTGTCGCAACAAATCTGCAATGGGTTGTTCTTCTGCTGATATTTCTATAAAAAGTTTGGATTGCTGCGGTTTAGATTGTTTTTCATCGCTCTGCCAATTGAGGTAAAACTCCAAATCTTTTGCATGGCGTAAAATGGCTGCTTTATTTAAGAAGATGAGCTTGTTGCATCCCGCAGAAAACGGGTCATTAACGCGCCCCGGCATAGCAAAAACGTCTCTGTTGTAGCCGTGTGCCAACTCTGCTGTAATTAGGGCGCCCCCTTTTTCTGCAGCCTCAACAACCACGGTGGCATCACTCAATCCGGCAATAATGCGGTTGCGCTTTGGGAAATTCTCCCGATCTGGATTTGTGCCGCTTGGAAACTCTGTTAACAATCCGCCATTTTCTAGCATTTGCTCTGCAATTTTGAGATGTAATGCCGGGTAAATGCGGTCTAAACCGTGGGCCAAAACGCCAACTGTTGGCACACGCTCATCTACGGCCGCCTTGTGCGCGGCAATATCAATACCATAGGCCAAGCCACTAACTATGGTAATCTGGTACGGTTTTGTTTCTTTTACCAACATCTCTGTGGTTTCGCGGCCGTGCTGCGTAGCATTACGGGTGCCAACAATGCTTATGGCGCGATTGGGATTTAAACCGCCCTTGCCTCTAAAATACAGAAGAATAGGGGCGTCTATGCAATGTTTTAACCGTTTGGGGTATGCTTCATCTAGATAAAAAAAAGTGGTGATGTTGTGCTTTGTGATATATGCCAACTCTTCTTCTGCGCGCTTTAAAGGAGTAGCGGCCTTAATCTTGGCCGCTGTGGTATTACCAATGCCGGGTATTTTTTCTAGCGCACTTTTTTTCTCTGCAAAAACAGCCTCGGCACTGCCACAATAAGCAATAAGGTTTTTAGCCAGCACATCGCCCACGCCTGGCAGCATGGTTATTGCAATTTGAAAAATTTGGTCTTTCATTGCTCAGTACGATGAACCAGATAGCTGTTTGCTTGCGCGGTTGGCAGCAGCACAAGGTCATTAACGCAAACATGGGGCGGTCGCGTTGCCATATAAAAAATGGCGTCCGCCACATCTTCGGGGCGTAAAGGCGTCATGCCATGATACGTAGCATCTGCGGCCTGTTTGTTACCATCAAACCGCACCAAGCTAAATTCGGTTTCTACCATGCCCGGACTTACACGGCTTACGCGAATGTTAAATGGCAACAAGTCTTGGCGCATGCCTTCTGTGATGGCCTCAACAGCATGTTTACTGGCGCAATACACATTGCCTCCGGGGTAGGTTTCTTTGCCTGCGGTACTACTAACGTTTATAATGTGTCCACTTTTGCGGTTTACCATTTGTGGAATAATCTGCTCGCTTACATACAGTAACCCTTTTACATTGGTATCTATCATCCGTTCCCAATTTGTCCGCTTACCATTTTGTATTGCGTCTTTTCCTGCTGCAAGGCCAGCATTATTAATGAGAATGTCAATATGTTTCCAAGGCTCTGGCAAACTGTTTAATGCGGCTGCCACAGCGGTTTGGTCGCGCACATCAAAAGCAACCTCATGTACATGCACCTGATACTCTTCTCTAAGCGCTTTGGCAAGCGTCTTTAACCTTTCTGTTCTGCGGCCAGAAATAATAATGCGATAGCTGTTTTGCGCAAATAGTTCTGCACATGCTTTTCCGATGCCAGCAGTGGCTCCTGTAATGAAAACTGTTTTATTCATGATTTTGGGTATCTTCGGTCTTAGCTGATTGCTTCAAATATGCTGAAAAAATTACTGTTGCCATTGATGTGTGTTGCACTAATATGGCCAATGCGTGCGCAAACCGTTCAAGGTTCTATTACAGATGCAGAAACTGGTGAGCCCTTACCAATGGTAAACATCCTGGCCTCACATGGCAAGGGTACGGTAAGTGATAACACAGGTTATTACAGTCTAAAACTACATGCCGGCACTAACACCATTCAATTTTCATTTCTCGGCTACCAACAGCAAACCCACACAGTAACCTTTTATAAAGACACCATTTTGGTCCTTGATATTTCATTAGTGCCAAGCCAGGAAGTTCTTCAAACAGTGGTGGTTTCTGCGGGAAAGTTTGCGCAGCGTGCAGAAGAAACAACCATCAGCCTAGAAGTAATAAAGCCAGATTTAATAAAAGAGAAAAATACCGTTCGCCTAGAAGAAGCCTTTAACCAAACACCCGGTGTAATCATTACCGACAAGCAAGCTAATATTAGAAGTGGCAGTGGGTGGAGCTTTGGCACGGGCAGCCGGGTGTTAATGTTGGTAGATGATATGCCGCTACTAAGCCCAGATGCCGGGCAAATTCAATGGCTTTTGCTGCCCAATGAAGCCGTTATGCAAATGGAAGTGATTAAAGCAGCCTCCTCCGTTTTATATGGCACTTCTGCAATGAATGGCTTAATAAACGTGCGCACAATAACCCCAAAAACAGAACCACTAACAGAGGTTAATGTGTTTGGTGGCTTTTGGGACGCTCCCAAACGCAAATCTCTAAAATGGTGGGAGGGCACACAGAATTTAGGTGGATTTACCTTTTTACATGCCCGCAAGATTAAATCTGCAGACATTACCCTATCGGGGATGTTTAGTCGCGATGCAAACTACCGTTGGCAAGAAGAAGAAAGTCTCAACCGCATTAACTTAAAAACGCAATTTTATCCTTCAAGCGTAAAAGGGTTAACATGGGGAATCAATGGGTCTATACTCTACTCAGAAACGGGCGATGCATTGCTTTGGATGTCTTATGAAGACGCTTACATCCCCAGAGATAGTAGTGCCACACGTAGCACCGGATGGGATTATTACATTGATCCGTTTGTAATTTATCGTCACGGCAAGAACAAGCACGTGTTGCGCGGCAGGTACATGGGCATTAATAACAATGCACGAAGCGAGGCTACCAATTATGAGAATTACAACACCTATTATTACGGTGAGTATCAGTATCAGCATTTCTTTAATAATACCTTTTGGGTAACAGCGGGGGCTACTGGCGCACTTGGCTATTCTAACTCTGAAATTTTTACGGGCTATCATGAAACAGAAAATGCCGCGATTTTTGCGCAAGTGGATAAAAAGTTCAGCAAGCTAACGCTAAGCGGAGGCGTACGCTATGAAGCATTTAGATTAGACGATAGAAACTTTAGCAAACCGGTTTTTCGAGCAGGCGCAAATTACGCCTTGGGGCAAGCCACCTTTCTACGGGCCTCCATTGGGCAAGGATTTCGTTTTCCAAGTATGGCAGAGGCTTTTACGTTTACCTATGTGGGCTCTACTGGTGTTTTTCCTAATACTTCTCTACAACCAGAAGTTGGCTGGACCAGCGAAATTGGCATCAAACAAGGTTTTAAGATTGGTGATGACTGGAAAGGCTTTGTAGATTTATCTGGCTTTGTGAATTACTTTGATAATATGATTGAATTCACCTTTGGCGTGTGGGAAAATTACGGGTTTGGGTTTAGATCAATGAATGTTGGTGCTACAAGAATAATAGGTAGCGAATTGTCTGTTTCAGGACAAGGAAAAATTGGCCCGTTAGATATGCGCATTTTAGCCGGATATACCTATGCACTACCCCAAGCATTAGAACCACAAAAAATCTATGCTGAATATCCCGGGTTTGTTGCCACTTATGAAAGCACAAGTTCTAACCCAACTAATGACATATTAAAATATCGCTATAGACATCTATTAAGATTTGATTGGACGCTTAAATACGGTGATGTGGGTATTGGCACCAGTATTCGCCACAATGACTACATGCAAAATATAGATGCAATATTTGAGTATACGGTATTTCCGGGGGTTAAAGAATCTCGTGAGGCGCTCATTAATGGAGACCTCATCATTGACGCCCGCTTGTTTTACCAAATTACGCCCAGCTGGCGTGTATCTATTATCATTGATAATCTAAACAACCGCGAATACAGCCCCAGACCCGCCCAACTTGGTGCACCGCGTAGATTTACATTCACCGTTTTTTACCAGATTTAAGCTTGATTTTTATGTGCAAAAAGCCTGGAATTAATGAAAGATTCTAATTCTAAAAAGTGAGGATATACTATTATTAACTGAATATGCTACATTTGGCGCTATGATTAGAGTAGAACGTTATTTATTTGATTTGCTGCTAGAGCACGATTGTGTCTCCATTCCAGATTTTGGTGGATTGGTGGCTCAGCGCTTTAGGGCTGAAATAAATAGCGCAACCCATATACTTCGCCCGCCAACCAAGCGCATAAGCTTTCATGAAGGTTTAACGGCAAATGCCAGCCTACTTATTAATGCTTTGGCCGAGGGTGAAAAAATCAGCTTTGATGCAGCAAAAGAGGCCATTAGTCGCCAGGTTAAAAGCTGGCATATAGAGCTAGCAACTGGCGCATCAATTAAGCTAGAGCTCATCGGGCGCTTTTATCTTGACAAACAAAACAACATCTGCTTTAACCAAAGTTTAGAAGCAAACTTTGATTTAGACACATTCGGTCTTGAGATTTTTAGGGCTACTACCATAAACCGCGACTCGCATGTTAAGGAAGCGGTTCAAACAGTGCTTACAGAACGCCTGCGTAACGAGATTAAGAAACCTTTTCCTTATTGGCGAGCAGCAGCAGTTTTTGCCGGCATAGGCGCACTACTTGCCGTTGGTTTCTTTAAGTCTGAGGTAAACCTCAACGACAAGCTCATGGCCACCTTCAACCCGCTTCATTTTTCTCGTGCCATAGAGATGCCCGCAGCAACTGAACGAAAACTGCCTGCACCAAAGGAAACCATTACCTACGAAGAAGCTTCACAGCAAATCTCTAATGAGGACACCAAGATTGAAGAACCTGTAGTTCCGGTAGAAACACTTACTACCCCAGTAATAAAAGTGCAGCGGTATCAAGTAATTGTGGGCTCATTTAAAGATGTTTATAACGCACAAGATCTTATATCACAATTAGAAAGAGTGGGTTATCAGCCGCAAATTATCCCTGATGGCGATTTTACAAAGGTGAGTATTCAAGGATTTAACAACCGATCTTCTGCTGTTGCCGCACTTGCTGAATACAAGGCCAAGGTGAATAAGGGCGCGTGGATATACACGGCCAAGTAATTACTATCC
>CAYQDW010000011.1:0-49210 GCA_964416385.1 uncultured Cryomorphaceae bacterium
TGCCAAAGCAGCCACCCCAATACCACCCAAAAGAAGAACGGTTAAACGTTATTACCCATGCCATTGGCTTAATTTTTAGTGGCATTGCGTTGCTTGTTTTACTCATTAAATCTGCACCGCTACAAGGCTATAGACCAATATTTAGCTTTTCAGTTTTTGGTGCATCTCTCGTTTTGCTCTATGCCGCAAGTACATTTTATCACAGTACCCAGCATAGCCGCTTACGCTATTATCTCAATATTATAGACCATGCCGCTATCTATGTGCTTATTGCAGGAACGTATACGCCTTTTGCGCTTATAACACTTCGTGATGCGGGTGGCACATTCATCTTCTTCTTAATCTGGGGGATTGCAGCAGCAGGAACACTATTAAAACTCTTTTTTATAGGTCGATTTAATCTGCTATCAACCATTTTATACGTGGCAATGGGTTGGCTGGTCATTTTTTATCTCAAACCCTTGATTGCCAACTTCCCTATATGGGGATTGTTTTGGCTTTTTGCTGGAGGATTTTTCTACACTGCAGGTGCAGTTATTTACATGCTAGAAAAGATTAGCTATAACCATGCTGTCTTCCACCTGTTTGTCTTAGCCGGTAGCTTTAGCCATTTTATTGCGATTTATGTCTACATGCTATGAGTGAAAACAGCCAACAGCATCTTATTTACCCAGCGCTATTTTAAAATGAAAGCTTGATTTTCGTTTCGCAGGCCATTGATAAAATCTTTTGCAGACATCATGCGCTTGCCTTCTGGCTGAAGTTCCTGAACCTCAAAGACACCGTCAGTTGCTTGTATGTACAAATGCTTAGACGCCACCCACATATACCCTGCTGGATATTTGGGTTGCTCAGAAAAAAATGTAGCCGCTCCTATTTTTAAAACACCTTTGAGCTCGCCCTCATGAATTAGCGTGAATGTACCCGGATAAGGCGACATACCACGTATGAGCCGATCAATGGATAAGCCTGGCAATTGCCAATCTATTTTACAATCTTCTTTAAAAATTTTTGGTGCCTTTTTATACGATCCTTCCATTGGCTGAACATGTGCTTTGAGTGTATTTGTACCCAAGCCATCGAGGGTTTTCACAACCAATTCGGTACCAGTTTGCATCAGCTTATCATGAAGCGAACCTGCATTTTCGTCTGGTGCAATGGGCACTTCCTCCTGCATTAAAATAGCGCCCGTATCAATCTCTTCATTGATAAAAAAAGTGGTTACACCTGTTTTATCTTCCCCATTAATAATGGCCCAGTTAATTGGGGCTGCTCCGCGATATTGCGGCAATAGTGAAGCATGTAAATTAAATGTGCCTAAACGCGGCAAGCGCCACACCGCCTCTGGAAGCATCCTAAAAGCCACAACAACAAATACATCAGCATCAGCCGCTTTTAGTTGAGATAAAAAGTCTTCATCTCGCAGCTTATCAGGCTGTAAAACTTGCAATTGCTGGGCTAAAGCGAATTCTTTAACCGCAGACATTTTTAGTTGCCTACCCCTACCTGCGGGTTTGTCTGGGGCCGTTACAGCATATACTACGTCATGACCTGCTTCAATAATTCCAGCCAAGATGGCCACGGCAAAATGGGGCGTACCAAAAAAAACAATGCGAAGTTTTGCGCTCATGCGGCAAAGATAATCTCATGCTCGTGCCAATCGCCCGCTTTGATCGGTAATAATTTCACCAGAATCAAGCAGGTGCTTAATGGCGATAGAAAGCGTTTCAGTCTTTACATCAGGAAGCGCATCAGCTAGTTTGCCAGGAAGCAAGGGTTGCACGAGCACACCTTTTATGCGCTCTATTATAGCGTTGCGATTATCTTTTACACAGACATCGCAAATGCCACAGTTTTCTTTGGTTTCTTGACCAAAATAGGCCACCAGTTGTTGCATACGGCAAGATGTATCATCCGAAAGTATTTTGTAAAAAGCGTTGGCACGTTCTTTTTTCCCCTCTAGTCGCGTGGTTAAAAGCTGGTTTGGTATAACAAGGTGCTTTTGCGATGCACGCGGTAAACGCAATGCAATGGTGGTACCGCGATAGCGCTTTTTATAAAAAGCAATACCGCGTTTCGCCAATATTTCTAAATGCTTGATAACACGTTGAACAGGCCACCCAGTTCTCTTGCTGAGCAACTCTTCTGAAATATCTGTAGGATATGTAGTTATACCGCCATAAAGTCGCAATAAAGCTTTTATGATGGGTTCTAGTGAAATATTTTTGAGCTGAAAGGCATAGAGTTCATTGGCATCAACCGTAAACATTAAAACCGAAGGTCTATTGCTTACGTCTTCATAAGTGATATAACCAGCACGCTCTAAGAGCGTAAATGCTTGGTGCACTTGGCGCGATTGAAAACCAAATTTTGCACTAAAATGGTAAATCCGAAAAGGACGCTCTACAAACTGACCTGCACCTACTGCTATCTGTTCTTGGCTGCAAAAGGCAGTGTATATCTTCCTGATTTCATCTAACGATGGCTCATCTTTATAACCCGTTAACAAGCGGTTGCAATCTTCATCCGTGTATAGTAAGTAACATTTCGCCAATCCGCCATCTCTTCCCCCGCGGCCAATTTCTTGATAGTAACTTTCTGGTGAATCTGGTAAATCGAGGTGAATAATCACCCGAACATCAGATTTATCTATCCCCATACCAAAAGCCGTAGTGGCAACCATTACCCGTATGGCGCCTGTCATCCATTGTTGCTGTACCTGTTGCCGATCTTCAGGCGACATGCCCGCGTGATAATGGGCGGCAGAAATCTGTTGTTCTGACAGAAATTTTGCTAATGCCTCTGTGCCCTTTCTGCTGCGTAAATAAATAATGCCGGTGCCCTGTGTACGATTAAGAATCGCCAAACAGCGCGCTTCTTTACGTTCTGTTTTGAGCATGGCGATGGCCAGATTCGTCCTAAAATAACTGCCCTGAATCAACGCTGGCGATTTTAGGCCTAGTTCTGTTTTTATATCCCGTAAAACCAAAGGTGTTGCCGTTGCCGTTAATGCAATTATTGGCAAGTTTGGCATGGCCTGCCTAATGCTTTTTAACGTGAGATAGCTCGGCCTAAAATCATAACCCCATTGCGATATGCAATGCGCTTCATCCACAGCTACAAAAGAAATGGTCATTTCACTTAGCCGCTTGAGAATCCACTCAGATTGTAAGCGCTCTGGACTGATATACAGAAGTTTATACTGGCCATGTACAGCATTCATTAAGCGCTGATCTAGGGCACGCTCACTTAACGCACCTGATAGATGCATGGCCTTTATTTTAAGGCGCTTGAGCTGCGCTACTTGGTCTTGCATTAACGATATAAGTGGCGAAACAACCAGCGCTATACCAGGCAATGTAACGGCCGGTAATTGGTAACAAAGTGACTTGCCGCCTCCGGTTGGCAAAAGCACAAGCGCATCTTTTTTGTCAAAAACACAGGTTACGGCCTCTTGCTGCAATGGCCGTAAAGCATCAAATCCCCAATATTTTTTTAACGCAGCAAGCGCTTCTTTCATAATACGCGATCTAAAATAAACGCCATACGCGCTTCAACGGTTGTTTTGGGCAATTCTACAACTTGATAACCAGCTTCTTTATAAGCAGTAACAAGCCAGGTGTGAATTTGCTGAAGCTGTTCCCAAGTTTCTCTGCGCTCATGATCATTACCGAAAATTTTACGCCAAGGTGGGGAGATGAATACAGGATTTGAAAAACGCAATTGCTCAATATCGTTTTGCCACATTTCGGGGATGGGCAAGGCATCTTTTTTCATGTAAGCAACAGTATCAATAAAACTGCGGTCATAAAAGTTTAGCCCTTGTGCTGCTTCATCAAATTGCATTTTTCTGCCCGCAAAAACGCGCTCACTAAAAGCTTGCAGGTTTTGCCAAGGAACAATATCGCTACTACGCGCCACTTGTTCTTTTATAATTTCACGAGAAATTTCATGCATACAAGAAAAACCCTTTTGCGCTAAAGCCCAAATCAAGGTTGTTTTACCAGTGCCCGGTCCGCCAGTTAATACAATGCGCTGTTTTGTGTTCATGGAGTATGCGAATTACGCAATTAATGCCGTTATTTGACCAAATAAGCAGTCATAATGCATATGCGTTTTACAAACATTTTATTTTCAATCGTATTTATTTTCTCGCTTTTACAAGCTTCTGTAGCAGAGGCACAAAATAAGAAAGCCTTAAAAGCATATCAAAAAGCCAAATTGGCACTTAAAGCAGATGATTACGAAACCTGTTGGAAAGAAATAGAAAACGCACTTAAGTATGATGCAGATTACTTTGATGCCCTATTATTTGCTGCTGATTTTAAAATGCACGAAGAAAATCCTGGTGCTGCGATACCTTATTATGAACATGCACTCGCCATAAAAAATCTAACATTTGTAAAGTATAGGTTAGCCACTGCTTGCAGAGATCACCTAGATTATGCGAAAGCGCTGAAATATGCGCTGCAATATCAGCAAGAGGCCCGTATTCCAGAAGAAAAACAAGCCGAATTTGATCTCTTTATTAGAAGTTTAGAATTTGGGATAGAAGCGTTGGCCAATCCTGTGATTTTTGAACCTAAAGATCTTGGGGGCGGGGTAAATACAGAGGCGATGGAATATTTTCCATCCATCAATGCCAAAGGCGATATTTTGGTCTACACCAAACGCATGACTGAAGGCGATAAGCGCGATGAAGATTTTTATGCCAGTAGACGCGTTGAAGGCGTTTGGGAACGCGGTGCCAAACTAGAAGGTTTTTTAAATACGCATGATAACGAAGGTGCTCAAAGTCTTTTGGCTGATGGCTCAGAATTGTACTTTGCCGGTTGCCAACGTATGGACGGTTATGGCAGCTGTGACATTTATGTGTCTTACTTTATAAACGGGCTATGGACAAAACCCGAAAATTTAGGTCAAGGTGTAAATTCTGGCAGTTGGGAAAGCCAGCCGAGCATATCGCCCGATGGAAAAACGCTCTATTTTGTGCGTGGTAAAGCAGGTTATACAACTAATACCAGCATTATGATCTCTACGCGAAATGCTGATGGCACTTGGGGTAAGGCAACCCCAATAGGTGCGCCCATTAACACCCCTTTTGCAGAAGAAAGTCCGTTTATACATTTTGATAATCAAACGCTATTTTTTACCAGTGATGGCCATGCTGGTATGGGGAGAAAAGATTTGTTTTACAGCAAAAAACAGCCTGATGGTTCTTGGGGAACACCCGTAAATCTTGGCTATCCTATAAACTCACCGGCCAATGAATTTAGTCTCATCGTTGGGCCAGATGGTAAAACAGGCTATTTCGCCAGCGACCGTTTAACAGGTGGTTTTAACCTAGACATATACAGTTTTGACCTGCCAGAACAAAGCCGGGCAACACCCATTGCTTGGGTTGTGGGTAAGGTACGCAATGCCGTTACCCAAAGGGCTGTAACAGGCACGCTAGACATTTATGACCTGAAAGGAAAAACATCCTTTCAACAAATTGAAACAGATGATGATGGCAACTTTTTTGCCGTGATGCCTATAGATCGCATGTTTGGTGTTTTCGTAAACAAAAAAGGCTACCTACCCTATTCTGCCAATTATGACCTTGCTGGCGTTGATACCGCTGGGAATTTTATTCTCAATATCGCTTTACAGCCCATAAAAGCAGGTACAAAATTCACCTTACACAACATTTTATTTGATTTAGATCAATATGAGCTAAAGGAAGAAAGCTTTGCTGAGCTTGATCGATTGGTTGCTTTTTTAGCGGAAAACCCGTCTTTAAAAGCAGAAATTCAAGGCCATACAGATAATCAGGGTACCCCAGCTTACAATAAAGCTTTATCATTAAACCGAGCAAAAGCAGTTGTTAATTATCTGGTAGATCAAGGCATTGCTTCGGCAAGACTTTCTTTTGTCGGTTTGGGCGAAACCGTACCCATTGCCGATAATGCTACGGAATCTGGCAGAAAACAAAACAGAAGAACCGAAGTGCTTTTGCGTTAGCCACAAAAATACTTTGAAGGACTACAGGCGTAAAATCCACCGTAAGCCTACACGTTCCAAATGAGCTTTTTGCAGGTGATTTATTGAATTGAATAAATCCATTCGCATCCCACTATTACTTTAAAACTATACGCTAACCTTCTATTTTATAGTGACATAGACTTTGTTACCATCATTTTTCTACATTTACAACTTATAATTGCTGCCTATGAAAAAACTACTTGTTTTCGGTTTTTTTACCCTGCTACTGTCAGGATGTATTAATGATTTAAACTTAAATCCAAGTACAGAATTAACCTATAAAGGTCATTGGGCTGCGCCAATTGTAAATACACGCTTAAATCTTGAAAATTTGGTTGCCACCCAAGAATTGGCAACTGCAGATCCAGATGGGTTAATTCATATCATCTATCGCGAGGATTCTATTTATCAGCATTACGCTGCTGACTATACATCTGTACCAGCACAATCGCCTGTAAGTACAACCTTTTCTGTGGGCATGCCACCATTATCAATAGATGCAAATTTGGGCACATTTGGTGGCGCAAAAATGAAAACGCTCTCTGTAAAAAGCGGCCGTTTATTATGGTCTGTAGATAACCCCGTGAGCGATACTATTGAACTTGCCCTAACATTACAAAACACTACCAACAATGGCCAGCCAGCTGTATTTACTGTTAGTGCGTTGGGCATGGGCATTACGTCAGGTGTAATAAACGTAGACAGTCTCACGATGGACCTCACCCAAGGCACGCCCGCGTATAATAACCTAGGGTTTGTGTTAGAAATGATAGAAAGTGGCAATGCGCCAAATGGTACGCAACTAGAAGTAACATTAACGTACGAAGATTTAAATATTGGTGGTGCTATTGGCTTTTTTGGCGAGAGAGTCATTAATTTCCCAAGCGGCACCTTGCCTATTAACTTAGGACTACTTCAAAATATCAGTACAGGTTTATACTTGGCCGACCCGCAGATCAAAATATTTATCCGCTCAAATATCGGTTTGCCTTTGCAGATTTCACCCAATTTAATAGCTATTGGTAAAAACGGAAATTTTGTTGATTTGGGCCTTTCTCCGCTTCAATTTACAGGATCAAACACGCCAGGGAATTTCGCATACGATACCATCAGCATATCAACCGCCAATTCAAATATTGATGATTTTATAGCTGCAGTGCCAAAAGAAATCATCTATTCTGGCAGTGTAAAAACCAATCCGGCCGGAGAGTTACCTATAGACAACTTTGTTACCGGCGAAGGTGCCATAAATATTGGCTTAGAAATTGACTTGCCTTTGGAGTTGAAAACAAAGGACCTCACGATTCAAAATACGCTGTATAACATCGATTTTGGTGTAGAAGATAGCGATATTGAATTTGTAGAAGAGCTAAGCCTAGGCTTTCGTGTAGAAAATGGTTTTCCGTTAGATGCGGATTTGTTAATCTATTTCCAAGATTCTACAGGTGCCGTTTTAGACAGTGCAAACATTGCCATGTTTGATGCAGCAGCAGTAGATGCGAGCGGAAATGTGGTGAACCCAGCGCGAAGTGACCGGTATTTAACTTTTACAAATGCGCAAATCAGCAATATCTTAAAGAGTGATGACATACGCGTAAAAGTGATCTTAAACACCTCTAACAGCGGAAATCAAGTTGTGCGCTTATTAACCAATTACTATATAGACTTAGTGTTGGGCGCAAGAGTGAAACTAAACTATAAACTTCAATAGTGCGCATCATGAAACTAACCGCATACATTAGTGCCTTGATGCTTTGTACACTTGCGTCATTTGGGCAGATTTACACCAGCTTTTATAATTTTGATCACGTAAACCAAAATTTACTCGTAAACCCTGCAAATGCGCATCCAGCGCGATTTACGTTAGGTTTACCTGTTGTTTCTGGCATTACATTTCACCTAAACAATGAAATTTTTAAGGCGGGTAATATCCTCAATAATAACTCCCTAAATCAAAATATTGAGCAAATTATTGCTGATATGCCAGATAACGGTCGCCTTAATTTTTATCAAAACACAGACCTCTTATACGTTGGTTTTGGCTTAAAACGCGGTTATTTATCATTTGGCGCACAGCAAGAATTTACCCTTAATACCATTATACCAAAACAGTTATTATCCTTTTTATACTATGGTAATGTAGATGCCCCAAATAATGGTCTCAATTTTTCTGAAAATAGCTTTAACACCGAGGCCATGATTCAAATCAATTATCACATCGGGTATCAGCATTATTTTTTGGATAGCACGTTAATTTTAGGTGCACGCTATAAATATATCTCTGGTACGGGGCACACCCATTTTAAAACGTTTAATGCATCATTAGACGCAAATTTTTTTGAATGGAACATAACCACAGACATACTTTTAGAATCATCTGGTTATGATTACTTTCAGAATTTGGGCTTAAACCCTCTAGAGCTCATTAATTCAGGAAACCGAGGGTATGGTGTAGATGCGGGCGCAACTTTGCTTTTACCAAAGATGAAATTATCTGCATCAGTTTTAAATATTGGTCAGATAACCTGGACCCAAAATCTCAAAATGTACCAAAGCAAAGGCACATTTACCTATGATGGCGCTTATATAGATGATTCAAATCAAGATATAAACTTTGACAACTTATTAGATTCGCTAGAAGCCCAACTTAGCTTTAAAGAACTGGCGCCTTACAGTTATACCACAAAACTCCCCATGCATATTATGGCCAGCTTTGAATTCCAGCCGCATCCCAAACATGCTTTTGCGGTTACCTATCAAGGGTCGATGTGGTCTAATAATTTATACAACAACTACGGTATAAACTACATTGGGCGTTATGCAAGGCGATTTAATCTCCTTCTTGGTTACAGCAGGATTGCCGGTATGTTGAACAATGTAGCTGTAGGCCTCTCCGCTGGCGTTGGCCCTTTTCAACTTTATATGCTATGCGATAACGTATACGGAGCCATAAAGGTTACCGAATTGAGCTCAACGTCATTACGTTTTGGATTGAATATTGCCATTTTTGATAAAATCAACAAACCTGAAAAACCATCAAAAAAAACTGAAAATTAAATACTCATAATTATGAAACAAATCAGCTTTGCTTTTATGGCAGCCGCCTTACTCCTATTAAGTGGCTGCGAAGAACTTGAAAACCTTTGTGGAATTTCATCAGAAGATTTAGGATTTACCGAAGATTATACGCGTCAGCTCAATGCTGCAGTTTATATCTATCAACAAACCGACCGCGCACTCCGCGATTCTACTCTACAAGCCGCAGGTACAGCAGAAATAGATGGCGCCATGTGCACACGCACTGCAGATTCTATTGTGATTGATTACGGCAATGGTGTTGTTGGTAATGATGGAAAAGAGCGTAGAGGAAGCATTAGACTTGGGTATTCTGGCAATTATATTAGCGCAGGTAGTACGGCAAGTTTGATTTTAGCCAATTATTATGAAGGTGATCAAAACCTTACCGGTACCATTAGCTTGGCAAATACATCACAGGGCAACACGCCTATTATTGCACTTACAATTGATGAGTTTACAGCTAATGATAAAACATTAGATGGAGCGATAAGCGCAAGTTGGTTAAGCGGTTTTGAAACCGAAACCCAACCAGAAGATGATGTTTTTGAACTTAGTGGCGGCTTAGATTTAACAGACGCAACCACCACTAATGTATTTAATGGGCTATTTACCTCGCCTCTGCGCATTGTTAACAATTGTCCGTATACATTTGAAAGTGGCGTTGTTACCCTTACATCAACGGTTGAAAATTTAACAGGCCTTTCTGTTGACTTTATTGATGGCGATTGCGCAAACCTATTTCAAGCCAATGTAGACTGTGATGGTAATCCGCTACAATTCTACTATCCCATTAGATAAATTAACCGATAACAGTACAAAAACCGCACTAGGTATTTACCAGTGCGGTTTTTTATCAATAAAAAAGGCTGCCCAATTAACAAGGCAGCCTTTTATTTTTCTCTTGAAAAGGCGTTTTAGCTCGCGCTTTCAGCTTTGGCGTTATACTGCGCACTCAGCTCTTTGCTTATGGCAGAACGTTCTATGCGGATTCTAGAATTTTCAGATTCAATAACAATCGTATTGTCTTTGATTTCAAGAATTTTTCCGTGGATGCCACTTGTGGTTACAATGCGCATGCCCTTAGAAATTTCGCTTCTAAATTTGTTTTCTTCTTTTTGCTTTTTCTGTTGTGGTCTAAAGAAAAAGAGATACATCACCACAATGATGAGTAGAAAAGGTAACAGTGAACCTAATGCAGAACCACCGCCTGCTTGTAAAAAAATTGTACTAATCATTATTGTGCTGTTTTAGGCATTACGTTACTTGTGATTTTGAGAACGGTGGTACGTGGAACTGTATTCGCCTCAATGGTTACGGTTTTATCCTGTTTACCGCTACGGTTTGTGCTATCAAAGCTCACCTTTATTTCTCCTGTAGCACCTGGTGCAATAGGCGTGCGGGGCCACTCTGGTACCGTACATCCGCAAGAACCCGTTGCACTGGTAATCACCAAAGGCACTTCGCCAGTATTTTCAAAGTTAAAAATGTGCACATTTTGCTTGCCCTCAGGGATGTCTCCAAAGTCAAAAAACGTTTCTTCAAAAGTCATGGCAGCAACTTCTGTATTGCTTACCATTTCATTCATTGATTGTCTTTCTTCTTCTGGCTTAATTTTATCTGCAGCACTGTTGCACGCAACGAGCATTGTAGATAGTGTTACAATAGTTAAAGCTATTTTCTTCATTGTTATGTTTATTTTAAGGATGCCAAATATAGTTATAAGAGTCCGCGACCAACTTTTGCGATTTCGTTCTTTTCTTTAAGATCTGCGACAAGTTTATCTAAAACGCCATTGATGAAAATTGCACTTTTTGGTGTGCTATACTCCTTGCTTAGCTCTATATATTCATTAAGCGTTACTTTGATGGGTATTTCTGGAAAAGATGTTAATTCCGCCAAAGCCATGCGCATCAATAAGTGATCTATAATAGCGATGCGATCAGCCTCCCAATTTCGGGTACGTTCAGAAATCAGCTTTTCATAATAAACGTTGTTTGCCAGAACTTTTCTAAAGAGTAAAGGACCAAATTCTTCATCGCTTTTGTCTTTATATAAAGCCACTAAACCATGAAACTCATCAGATGACTCTTTTAATGTTTTGATTGTTTTGGTGGTCATCATTTGCGCAGCATCTAAATCATCAGCCCAATGAATGTTTTTGTCTTCATAAAACTGATGCAGAAACTCATTGGCGCAGATATAAGTAGCATAAACATACTTTACAAGCTTCTTGTCTTCTGCAAACGTATGCTCACTTTGAGCCATATAGCGCAGATAAAATTCATCCTCGCGCAAGCGCGTGTAAATCTTTTTAAACTGCTCATTATACTCTAACCAAGAAACGTGTCGCTCTTCAATCTGTTTTGATAAACGCACATTTGCATGAATTAGATTGAGTACTTTATTATGAATAAAGGCGAGATTCGGATTGATATCTTCTGGCGTTGGGCGGAGCTTATTTCTGGAAATTTCGATGCGCTCTTCGGCTGCTTTTAAAAGCTCTCTTAATGTGCTCAAATCCCAGATGTAGAGTTCATAAATGCGATCTAAGCTACGCTGTAAGGCCTTTATTGCTTGTACTTGGTTGCGCTCATCATCTCTGAAATAGCTGTATAATGCTTGTAAAACTTTGATTCTAATATGCCTTCTTGATAGCATGTAAAAAATTTAGTGATTCTTTTTTCTTGCTTCATCAATGCGCTGCTGTGCTTTTTCTAAAGCTGCTTGATGCGTAGTAATTTGTGAACTCTCAGCATGGGTCAAACAGGCAAGTGTAGTATCGTAAATATTTTCTGTACGCGAAAAGACTTCTTCTCTACTATAGCCAGCAATTTCAGAATTAACATTAATTAAGCCTCCGGCATTAATCAAAAAATCTGGTGCATAAACAATACCGCGCTGTTGCAACCTTTGGCCGTGGATAGCTTCGTCTGCCAACTGATTGTTTGCAGCACCGGCAATAACTTTACACTGTAAACGCTCTATAGTGTTGTTGTTTATTGTTGCGCCTAAAGCACATGGCGCGTAAATATCCATATCAACGCCATAAATATCCCCGCGAATTATTTGCGCATTATATTTAGATGCCACCTGTGCAAGCACGTCATCATATATATCATTTATTAAAACAGTAGCTCCAGCCTCAGAAACGTATTTCACAAGCGTTTCGCCAACATGGCCAACACCTTGCACAAGCACTTTCTTGCCAGCTAGGTTATCTGTACCCCACGCATAAGTTGCAGCTGCTTTCATCCCCATAAAAACACCATATGCCGTTACAGGCGATGGATCTCCTGCGCCTCCCATGCTTTCCGGAATTCCGGTTACGTAATTGGTTTCCATTTTAACCAATTCCATATCTCGGGTGTTAATCCCAACATCCTCTGCAGTAATGTATCTACCGCCTAGTCCGTTTACAAATTCACCGAACTTGCGCATAAGTGCATCGGTTTTGTCTTTGCGTGCATCACCAATTATTACTGCTTTTCCGCCACCCAAATCTAATCCTGAAATGGCCGCTTTAAAGGTCATGCCTCTAGACAAGCGCAAAACGTCTACCAAAGCATCATACTCATTCGCGTAATTCCACATACGTGTGCCACCAAGAGCTGGCCCAAGCACTGTGTTGTGAATGCCTATGATGGCTTTTAAACCTGTTTCTGTGTCGTGGCAAAAAACCACTTGTTCATGACCATTAAAAGATAGGTTGGAAAAAACAAGCTTATCTGATTGGCTGGTGAAAGTTTCTGTAGTTAACATGTGATTAATGAATTACAGCGAATTACTTGTTTACATTTGAACCTTGCTTGTAAAGAACTGTTCTTTTAAAGCGCCGCGAAAATAGCAATTATTAGCCCCTACAATAAGCACACTGTACATGAAATCTCTTTGGCATCTTAATAAATACCTATTTACTTACAAGCGGCTTTTAATCATCGGAGGTGTTTTTGTTGTTATCTCGGTGATATTCAGAGTATTCCCGGCCATATTTATTCGTGATTCTTTTGATGCCGTAGAAGCCGCAATTTTAAGATTTAAAGAAAATGCAGATGTGCAGCTTTCTGATTTAACCACAAGGTTGGTCTATTACGGGTTGTTTATAATTGGTGCTACGTTGTTGCAGGGCGTTTTCATGTTTTTTATGCGTCAAACCATTATTGTAATGAGCAGGCACATAGAATACGATCTTAAAAATGAGATTTATGCGCAATACCAACGCCTTTCAATGGCGTTTTACAAGCGTAATAATACAGGTGATTTGATGAATCGCATAAGCGAGGATGTGAGCCGTGTGCGTATGTATGTTGGCCCCGCAATTATGTATACCCTTAATACCGTTGCTCTAGTGGTTATTGTGGTTACCATAATGTTTACGGTAAATGCCAAGCTTACGTTGCTCACCTTAGCGCCTTTACCTTTTTTATCATGGACGATTTATAAGGTAAGTGAGCTTATTAACAAACGCAGCCATGCTGTTCAAGAACAATTATCAGGTATATCAACGTTTAGTCAAGAAACATTTAGCGGCATACGAATTATAAAATCATTTACGCAAGAGAATCATACTTTATCAGACTTTAGAAAAGAAGCAGAGCATTATGCCGATGTCAATGAAAAGCTCTATCGGGTTGAAGCTCTGTTTATGCCTTTGATGACTTTGCTCATCGGCCTAAGTACCATACTTACAATATATATAGGTGGCACCTTATATATTAAGGGGCAGGTATCTGCCGGAAATATTGCGGAGTTTATCTATTATGTAAACATGCTAACATGGCCCGTTGCCTCTATTGGCTGGGTTACATCCATCATTCAGCGTGCAGAAGCTTCACAAGAGCGAATAAACCAGTTTTTAAATGAAGTTCCCGAGATCCAAAATCCTACCTTAGATGAAGATGATTTTAACGGGCACATTGCTTTTTCTAATGTTGGTTTTGTTTATCCTGATTCTGGTATTGTTGCGCTAAAAGATATTTCATTCGATTTAAAACCGGGTAAAAGTCTTGCCATTATTGGTCGCACTGGTTCTGGTAAATCTACCGTGGCATCACTAATAGGTCGGTTATTTGACGTAACAACTGGCGAGATTAAAATTGATGGTAAACCTATTAAGTCTTTCAACCTAGATCTGCTTCGCAGAGAAATGGGTTACGTACCACAAGAGGGGTTCCTTTTTTCTGATACCATATACAATAACATTGCTTTTGGCGTAGATGATGCACAACAAGACTTGGTAGAACAAGCCGCGAAAGATGCAGAAATCCATACCAACATACTTGATTTTCCCAATGGCTATCAAACACGTGTTGGAGAACGCGGTGTAACCCTTAGTGGCGGGCAAAAGCAGCGGGTATCTATAGCACGCGCCATCATTAAAAACCCTAAAATTTTAATTTTTGATGATAGCCTTAGCGCTGTAGACACAGAAACAGAAGAGCACATACTACAAAACTTAAAGCGCCTAATGGCCGGAAAAACTACCATAATCATCTCTCATCGCGTTTCTTCTGTAAAACATTGCGATGAAATTATTGTCTTAGACCAAGGCAAGATGATTGAAAAAGGCACACATGATAGCTTGCTAAAAGAAAAGGGATTTTATGCCGATTTGTATGCCAAACAACTCGAAGAAACCCTATCTCCTACTGCCTAATACACTAACCATTTTTTTTGAAATATTTAACGTTTGAATATTTTTTTAGATTTGTTCACGAGAAACCTTTCGTATAAAGCTACATGAGTGATAACACTACCAACGGTAAAGAAGAAATCTTTTCTAAAGTTTTAAGGGCTGGCCGAAGAACCTATTTTTTTGATGTACGCGCCACAAAGGCAAATGACTTTTATCTGACCATTACAGAAAGTAAAAAGCACGAAGGCCATAATGGTGAAGCTTTTTATAAAAAGCACAAAATCTACCTCTACAAGGAAGATTTTGAACGTTTTAGAGAAATTCTTGATGAGGTTACAGATTATATCATCAATGAAAAAGGTGAGGAAGTGATTTCAGAAAGACACAATCCTGAGTTTAAAAGGTATGACGAAGATGGCAATCAGCATTCTGACGATGATGATGATGACACTTCTTCTGGCAGCAATGCTTTTACAAGCATAAACTTTGAAGAAATATAGTGTGCAACTTAAATGATAATTATTTTCTGTAAAGAGGTCTTTTTAGACCTCTTTTTTATTTTACGATAATTACCTTTTCTGTGTAATACATACCCTGATGTGCAACAGTAACCATATAAACACCAGACGTTAATTGAGCTAACGGCAAGGTGTTTTCACCTCTGGTTAATTGGGCTTGTGCACATAATTTGCCGCTAAAGTCATAGATGTTTAATTCTCCTGGAATATCATCCAACCAACGCATTTTTAGGCTTCCAAGATTTTGCAAAACATTTGCTTTTAGTATATATGGCTTGGAAAATGAACTGTTTTCTTCTGTGATAGCCGACCAATCTAAGATGCCACGGTCATCAAAAGCCTTCCAAATAATCTGTCCGTTAGCACCGCCACTAAAAGTAGTATCAGCTTGTATCACCAAAAGTGCAGCTTGGCTAAAAGACATATTTTGAAAATAGCCATAAACGGCCTCAAGTTGCAATGAGTCTGTATAGGTTTTGCCCAATTGATCCCAAATATCAAACATGGCAGCATTCCACAACGTGGCATACCTGTAAATCTCATTAAATCCAGAAATAGACTTGTAATTAAAATTACTCGGGTTATCTACTGTTCTGCCAGGCCAAAAGGAATTATGTCCATCCCAATTAAAAACAAGATTACTACCAAAGCTATATTGCTCGCGTGTGTATGATACAGCCAGATAATCTCCAAAGGCTTCATCAAGTGTTCTACGTTCTAACCCCGTATTGGTACTTGGCGATGCATCATCAGAAATGGCATGTCCATACTCATGCACAATCACATCCGCATCTTCTGCATCATCAACACCACCTTCACCAAAAGTTAAACGCGGAGGTACTGCACCACCCGTGTAAGCAGAATTATCACTTCCGCCAAAACCTTGTGCATCTACATGAATGGCAAAATCAACCAAAGTATAGCCCATTTGCTGTAAATATGCCTGAAAGTTCATGATGTGGTAATATGCGTTGGCTTGTTCAAAGCCGTCATCACTTCTAGAAAAACTGAAATCTGGCGTTGCTGCGGTTACAATAGGTAAAGCGGGCGCGCTGTGTTCTGTGATTTCTACATAATCACTTTTTAATGAAAATACGCCATTTTCAAAATTAACCTTCATGGTAGAAGAAACCCGCAAAGGATCAAGTATAGCGGTATTACCATCATTCATATCAACGTACTGGCCGCCATACGTTTGACCGATAGGCGTTATCGGATCAGGATAAAAAACTTGCACCGTAACCGTGCTATCAGGGCCTGTGAAGTAACTATTTCTATCACGTAAAAAGAACTGTTGGCCGTTTTTTAACCATGCAGCGTCAGCATAACCAATTTCATCGTACAAGAATTCGGCATACCAGCCGGGCAATAAAATATCGCCATTCCACAAAAAAACAGGTACACTTCTTTTAACATTTACCGCGTTAAATGCTGATAGATATGGCAGCGGATTAAAACTTGATTGCGGAAAATTCTGAATTGTAGCCGTTGGAAAAAGCGTTTCTATACATCTGAAGAGTATATTCTTATTAGACACGGCAACCTTCGCGCCACCACCAAATACCTCAATACCGTTATATAATTGTTTAAAGGTGATGTGTGTAGCTGTATGGCTCGTTTTAATGGCCACAACACGTAATTGGTCACCTTCATTCAAAAAACGTTCGCGAGCGATTATATCTTTAATGGTAGAGGTATCTAATGCGCTTGTTAGTTCATAATGCCAAATATGCATTTGTGCATAAGTTTCATCATAAACGCTGGACGTTTCTGCCATGTTACTGCCTTTTTGAGCAAATGCAACACAACTAAAGGCCAATAGAACCAGAATGGTTAAGTGATTTTTCATAAGGGCTTAAAATTAACAGTTTTGAACGTATCAAAATCAGCAATAAATGGCATCAAAAGATCTTCTCTTAATGCCAACGTCATTTCTACATTTTGAGTCATACTTTGCGATAATACCTCTGCATTATGACGTTTCAAAACCATCATTACATCGTTCAATTCATTGTAATCAAACACAATTGTAACACTAGTTTTAAATTCTTCAATAATCTGCGTAGCGCTTTGTAATGCCATTTGGGCTGCAGTTTTATACGCATTTACCAACCCAGAAACACCAAGTTTGGTGCCACCAAAATAGCGCACTACAACCACTAAACAATTGACGAGGTCATGCGCAATCAGTTGCCTGAGAATAGGGGCACCGGCAGAATTACGTGGTTCACCATCATCATTTGCACGCTCATACACCTGTTTAGGATTTATGCGAAAGGCAAAGCAGAAGTGTCTGGCCGTATGGTGCACCTTGCGTAGCGACTCTATTATTTCTTTTACCTCTTCTTCTGTTTTAACCGGATAAGCATATCCAAAAAACTTGCTTCCCTTATCTTTATAAAGGCTTTCTGTGGGCGTTTCAATTGTTATAAAAGACGAATCATGATCAGCCATAAGCGATGAGAATAATGCTCATAATAGCCGAAAAAAGCCCAATAAGGTTAATCCGAGATAAATGTTCTTTAAACATAAAAACACCTGCAATTGCGCTAAGTCCAACTATGGCCACATTATTTATAGGATATATGGCTGCACTGGGCAGTGTTGATGAGTCTAAAGCTTTTAGTAAAAAGTAAATGCTACCGAAATTTGGCACCCCGAGAACGACACCTGCAATGATGTCTTTGGCAGTGGGAAATATACCCTTGCGAAGAATTTGAATAATGCCAAAAACGATGCCCCATAAAAATGCAAAAAAGAACAGTAAACCACTAAATGTTGCGAGCTCTTGTGCATCTAACCAAAAATGTTGAGCATATTTTAGAAGCACATCAATACTTCCGTTACCAAAAAACAAAACGATTGGGAGGGCTAGCAACAGCTTATTTTTTTTATTTCCTACAGCTGTGGCAGGTTTTTTAGTGCCGAGATAAACGGCTAAAAGTGCCAAGATTATGCCGCTAATCACTACGATGGATAGTTGCTCTTTATACAGCCATACGCCTGCAATTACGGGTAACACAACACTCATTTTCACAGCGATACTCACCCGAGAAACACCGATTTTCTGGGCTGTGTATGCCATAACCTGAAATAGCGAAATAAAGAGAAAACCTATGCCAATTGTTGGTAAAAGCCACGATACCTCACCCACTTCTGCTAGGCTTAACTTATTTGTTGTTAAAGCATAGCCCAAGCTACCCGCAACAATATAATTGGTGATAATGGCATATAGATTATTGACCTTAAAATGATCAAACCATTTAAAGATGATAAAAATGGCTGTTGAACTGAAAATACTAATTGCCAGATAAGCCATTATTTATATAATATTTGATGAGGTCTACACCCAATTGCTGTTCTGAAACTTCTTTAATAACGGATAATTTAGGGGCCGATAATCCCACATTCAACTTTTTATCAGCCACCAAAACAAATGCTTCATCCCAAAGATTTGCATTTATAAATGCCTGTAGAATTTGAGCTCCACCTTCTACAAGAATGCTCTGTATTTTATGATTGTAGCAGTAGCCTATTACACCAGAGATAAAATCTGGCGCATCAATTAAAACGTTATTTCGGTTTTGCTGGGTATCTTTTTTCTGTACAAAGTGTATGGTAGGCATACCATCTGTAAATACCTTTAAATCTGTTGGTAAAGATGCATTGCGGTCTAGAATTAAACGCAAAGGACTCTTTCCTGAAAATGCACGCACAGTAAGCGAAGGATCGTCAATTTTTGCAGTTTGCGGACCAATTAAGATGGCATCATGCTTTGCTCGTAATGCGTGCACCCATGTTTTTGCCAAATTTCCGCTAATGGCATAACTCCCCTTTTGCCCTTTATTACGTATAACATCAATAAAACCATCTGCTGTTTGCGCCCATTTAAGTGTAATAAATGGTCTTTTCTGTTGGTGATAAGTAATGAACTTTCGGTTTATGGCTATCGCCTGAGCTTCTAAAACCCCTATCTCTACAGTAATTCCTGCGTTACGTAACATGGCCACACCATTACCCGCTACCTGTGGGTTGGGGTCTAAACAAGCCACAACAACGCGAGGAATATTTTTTTGGATGATTAAAGATGCGCAAGGAGGCGTTCTTCCAAAATGGGCACAAGGTTCTAAGCTCACATATAACGTGCTCTTTTCGAGTAATGTCTGGTCTTTAACGCTTGCAATGGCGTTTACTTCTGCATGAGGTTCACCCGCCTTTTTGTGCCAGCCCTCCCCTATTATTTCCCCATTATGAACAATAACACAGCCAACCATTGGATTTGGTGACGTTGTATACGCACCATTAACGGCTAAATCTAAGCAGCGCTGCATATAAACATTATGCACCATTACTTGATCTGATCTTCTTTTTTTGGTGGATAGAATGGTACCCGTTCATGTAAAAGTCCTTGTGTAAAAGCCCGTTGCAGAATGTTTTCAATTAGTTTATCCTCATCATCTGTAAAGGGGTCATAGCCTTTTTTGAGATCAATATCATACCAATAAGCCGTGGTATTCCACCAAAAGGCCGTCCATCCGCTGCGGTATTCTTTTATCAGTTCATGCACACTCATGCCTGTTTCTCTGTAAATAAGCTTACTAAGAATTTGACCTTCACTGCGTGTTAGTTGTCTTAAATCAGGCTCAAAGCGTTCTTCTAAAAACTCTTGATATTTTTTGATGTATTTCTTCCGCTTGCGGTTACTGGTGATGCCATCTAGCTTGAGATTAAGTGAATCTAGTTTATTACCCGCAAGAATTGCATAGGGGTACACTTTCATCACTTTTCTGCGCAATATGTAGTACCTTCTTCTAGCCTCTTGATCATCAAATGTTGGTGTACTGATAATGAGTACCTCGTCTAAAATATCCCACGGGATGGTATCACCCTCAATTACGGTAACCGGCCGTATATGCTTAGGGTTGATGATTTTAATCGAATCTGGTTGCGTTTCTTGCGCATGCAATGTATCTGTAGTACCCCAAAACAGGCCTACAATAAATGCAATTATTATCCGCGATTTAATTTCCACTTACTTACTCCGCCTTCAATATCAAAGGGTGCAATTTCTGATTTTTTACGCTGTAAAAGGTGCGCAACCGCAAGAGCAGCCACTTTTCTTTCATCATCTTTACCAACCTTGAGCAATTCTGGTTTATAAAAATTTTGAACAAAATGGGTATTAAAGTTGCCACTCACAAAGGCGTCATGCTCCATTACAAAACGGCCAAATGGCAACGTTGTTTGCACACCATAAATCTCGTATTCATCAATAGCCCTAATCATGCGTTCTATGGCCTCTTGGCGATCTTTTCCCCACGTGGCTAATTTGGCAATCATCGGATCGTAAAAAATAGGGATATCCATACCTTGTTCAAAACCATCATCCACCCTCACCCCGGCACCTTGAGGGCGCTTATAAACTTCTAATTTTCCGGTATCAGGTAAAAAATTGTCAAAGCTGTTTTCTGCGTAAACGCGTAATTCTATCGCATGGCCGTTAATTTTTAAATCTTCTTGTTTAAAGCTTAACGGTTTACCTTCGGCAATCCAAATTTGTTCTTTAACCAAATCTTTACCCGTAATCATTTCGGTTACTGGATGCTCAACCTGCAAACGGGTATTCATTTCTAGAAAGTAGAAATCGCCATTACTGTCATAAATAAACTCTACAGTACCTGCCCCGCGGTAGTTACAGGCGCGTGCCACATTCACGGCTGCTTCGCCCATTGCTTTACGCTTTTCTGGCGTTAGAACGGCACTTGGGGCTTCTTCCACAACTTTTTGATGTCTGCGTTGAACACTGCATTCGCGCTCAAAGAGGTACACAATATTGCCGTGTGTATCTGCTAATATTTGAATTTCTATGTGACGTGGTTGGGTGGCATATTTTTCAACAAAAACGCTTCCATCGCCAAAAGCAGAGGTAGCCTCACTAACGGCACGATTCATCTGCTCTTCAAAATCATTTATGTTTTCTACGATGCGCATGCCTTTACCACCGCCACCTGCTGAGGCTTTAATTAATACGGGCAGTCCTATTTCTTCAGCCAGTCTTTTCGCTTCTTGCACATCGGTTACACTACCTTCTGTACCGGGTATCATGGGCACATTAAAGGCTTTTACGGCACGTTTGGCTTCCAGCTTATCGCCCATAGCATGTATGGCCTCTGGCGTTGGACCAATAAAGATAATGCCGTTTTCTTCGCATTTTTGGGCAAAGCCTGCGTTCTCAGAAAGAAAACCGTAGCCCGGGTGAATGGCATCTACCGCAAGTTCTTTGGCTACTGCAATAATTTTATCCCCTAATAAATAACTCTGGTTAGAAGGTGGTGGGCCTACTAATACGGCTTCATCTGCGTAACGCACATGTGGTGCCAATCTATCTGCTTCTGAGTAAACAGCCACGGTTTTTATTCCCATTTCTTTGGCTGAGCGCATTACACGCAGGGCTATTTCGCCTCTATTGGCAACCAAAATTTTCTTTATTTCTGGCATGGTCTAAAAATTAGCAGACGAAATTAGGCCTTTCCGCTAAACTACGGTTGCTTTTTCGTGCAGCTTTTAAACGTGAATTTTACAAATCTTAATGTTGCACCAGAATTTTATAAGTAGCCATGCCAGCATTTGTATACACCTTAAGGATATAACCGCCACTTGATAAAACACGCGTTGGGATGGTTATAGATGTTCCTGTAATTTCACTTTCAACCCCTATAGCCTTTCCTGAACTATCGTAAATCTCAATTTTCTTGACCTCTAAAATTGAAGGCACCAATAAAATCAATGCTTCATCAGCAGGGTTAGGAAGTGTAGTCATGCCTACACGTTCAAAATCATCAATACCCATTGCTGCCAAAGAACTCTGAAAAAAGTCTTCATCGCCACAATCATTGGCTACTGTGAGTTTAACCACCCAAAATAAGCCAGCAGGCACATAGGTGTGTACAGGTATAGCCGTAGTATTGTTGGTATTACCATCTCCGAAATCCCAGATAAAGCTTGAGGCACCGATACTTGATGTACCATCAAATTGAACTTTCATACCTGATGAATTAGACGAAATGATAGAATATGTCCAACTGGCTTTTGGCACATTACAAAGCGTAACAAGAATATTTGCTGTAGCCTGCTCGCCACATACGTTGGTAACAACAACAGAAACGTTGTATGTGCCTGTTACGCCATAAGTATGGGTTGGTGTAGCCCCTGTACCGGTATTTCCGTCACCAAAATTCCAATTATAATTGACGGCACTAGAAGCACCAGAAACGGTAAAGTCTACAACCAATCCATTTTGCGTAAATGCTATTTGTGGATTAAGTGAATCACAAGCCGAAACGTTAAGGTTTAGCGTATCCACAGCGCCACAAGTATCAGAAACAATTAAGGATACGGTATATACGCCATCATTGCTATATGTATGTGTGGATGTTTGTCCGCTGCCACTATTGCCATCACCATATAACCAGCTGTATTGCACACCTGTACCGGTAGTAGTTGTGGCATCAAAGTTTACGGTTAATGCCGTTTTAACGAAGGTAAAAGCGGGATTTAACGGTTCGCATACAACAATTGTTTGGGTAAGCGAATCAATATTTCCACAACTATTAGAAACAATTAGAAGCACATTATATGTACCACCAGTTGTATATGTATGAGACGCATTTACTCCTGTACCATTGGTGCCATCGCCAAAGTCCCAAGCGTAAGTGTCTGGATTACCGCCACTTGTTGTGGCATTAAAGGCTACCGCAAGGCCAGTAGCAGATGTTGTAAAAGCGGCCGTAACAGCTACGCATTGAAGTGTTGTGTCTGTAACTGGGCCAACACGTGTGCTTAAATTACCCCAAGTACAGCTATCGCGAACATAAACGTCATACGCTGTATTTTGTGTTAAGCCGTTAAGTGTATGCGGACTAGTTACATTAGAAACTATGGTACCTGCACCCAAAGAAAAGCCCGCAGGACCATATTCGATGATTGACCCTGCCGCAGACGAGCTGCTATTCCAGGTAACTTGTATGCTGTTGTTGGTAATAGCGCCTAAGGCAACATTGGTAGGTGCAGCGCAGTTCTGCGGATTGTTGAGGCTGATGTCATCAATGGCAATTTCTGCACGAATACCAGAGCCCGTTGTGAATCCGGTAAAAATGATGCGTACTGTATCATCAATAAAATTAGCCAGCTGAATAATTTCTTCTTGCCACGCGGCCGTACTCGAAAATTGTTGTTGACCCGTTAAGGTTTTTACCACCTGCTGAGTTCCATCAAAGCGCCTTACACGAACTTGCAATTTGTCAATATTTAAACCATACATGTGGTACCAGAAACGCAGCTCAGGTGCACTTAACGTGCTCAAATCTATCCATGGGGTTTGCAAAATGGTATTTACGCCACCGTTCACAAAAACGTTTGTTCGGGTATAGAAATATTTACCGCTACCTGTGGTATGATCTGCACTGGGGCCTGTTTGGAAAGATGTAAACTGACCAGGACCAACTACCCAATAATATTCATTGGTATCTGAACGTACAAAGCAAGGGTCTATCGTGCCATCTTGATCTGTAAATGACCAAGTGGCAAATGAAGAGCCATCAAAATTTTCTAAATAAGGTGCTGAAATAGGACTACACGCAGTTCTAAAAAATACTGGGCCGTACCAATCGCTTACACTACCAGTACCGCAACTATCGCGTATCCATATTTCATAATCAGAATTTTGTGAAAGGCCAGAAAGTGTAAAAGGATTGCTGTTTACCGCTGCGTAATTTGCGGTTGTAGGTGTAAATCCTGGAGCACCATATTTTAGTATCCAATTAGATGCCCCACCGGTAACCCAACTTAAATTAATTGCATTAAACGTTGGATTTGTGGCTAATAAATCATCTGGTTTCGGGCAAGCCGGTATTTCATGAATGTCAATATCATCTATGGCTACTTCTGTATTAAACGTATTGATGTTTTTGGTAGCTCTAAAACGTAGACGTATGGTATCATTGGCATAAGCCTGAAGATTTATAATTTCTTCTAGCCAAGCAGATGTTTTGCCAGTTTGCTGCTGCCCTGTGATGGTTTTTATGGTAACCCAAGATGACCCATTATTCACCTGAACAATTAAGCTACCAATCTGAGCACCAAACATGTGATACCAAAATGATAATTCTGGCGTGTCTAATGGCGCTAAATTTATTAATGGCGTAGTAAAATCTGCCGTTAATGGGCTGGTACCGCCATAGGTGGTGGTATTCGCGAACATAAATTTACCACTGCCCGTGGTATGATCATTCTGTGGGCCCGTACTAAAAGATGGAAACTGCTTGGGACCTGCCATCCAGAAATAGGTGGTGTTTGTAGTTCTGTCCCAACAGTCATCAATTGTACCAATGGTTTGCGGAAAAGTCTGCGAACCGGTAGTCCAATCTGAATCATCAAAATTCTCAGTATATGGCGCAAAATAAATACATGGTGTAGTAAACGTTACTGGCCCCACCCAAATACTGGTATCATTGCTACATAATTTCCGCACATAAACATCATAGGTTGAATTTTGTATAAGGGCAGTTATGGTTTGTGGCGATCCTGACACCAATACACTTGTGCCTTGTGTGTTTATGTTATATCCGGTTAAACCAAAGTTAATTTCATACTGACCTGTAGTGCCAACAGGTGTAAAGGCTACTTCTGCAGAGCCGGTGGTTATATTATTAACGACCAAACCAGAAGGTTGCGGGCAACCAGATCCAGAGACAATGCTCAAATCATCAATGGCAATCTCTGCTGCATTGTTAGTTGTGTTAAGACGTTTGGCAACAAACCTGATAAATACCGTTTGATTGCCATAAGCAGCCAATGAAACCGAGGCTTGCTGCCACGGTGCTGTTGCGAGTGTTTGTTGCTGACCGGTTATTGTTGTTAAATTAGTCCAACTACCACCTACTGCAGGCTTTATTTCAACATCTAATTTATCAATGCCCGAGCCGTACATATGGTACCAAAAAGACAATTGTGGATTTGTGCCTGTACTCAAATCTATCTGTGGAGAGCGCAAAACAGAGGTTAGTGCCGAGCCCGTCCAAACCTGTGCGGCTACGTATTTTCCGTTTCCTGTAGTGTGGTCACCATTAGGACCACTAGCGATGGCTGCATTGAAATTATTTGGGTTTACCAACCATTGGTAACCAAAGCCTGATGTTGGCGCTGGTATCCAACAGGGGGCTAAACTGCCTGGATTAAGAGTATTAATCCAATTAATCCATCCTGGGTGCTCAAAAGTTTCTGTATAAGGAATACTTAGCGGACTAGAACAAGATGTTGTGGTGTAATGTGGCCCTTCCCAGGGGCTTTTATCTGTTGGCGAACATACTTCTCTAACATAAAATGCATAGGTTGTTGAGCCTGCCAAACCTGTAATTGTTTCGGGATTATTTGATGTTGTTATTATGGTGCCATTTCCTTGCGAAAATCCAAAAGGACCATATTCAATTTCCCAACTTGTGCTTGATGTAGAACCTGCAAACCAGCCAATTTGTGTAGCGCTGGCCGTGGTGTTTGTTAAATAAACGTTGGTTACTGGCGCACAAGTGGGTGCTTCTTGTACACTTATCTGATCTATGGCAATTCTGCTTTGATTGCTAAAATTAGCTTTCGTGCCTACAAAACGTAAGCGAATCGTATCTCCAGCATAAGCGGCTAGTGATTGGGTAACTTTAATCCAGCTACCCGTATTTGTGGTTTGTTGCTGACCAGAAACGGTAGAAAGCGTTGTCCAGTTAGAAGAACCATTATTTACCTGTATAGAAAGTGCCCCGATTTGTGCACCATACATGTAATAGTAAAAGGAAAGTTCTGGCGCTACGGCTGTGGATAAATCTATTTGTGGAGATAAAATATTTGCCGCGTTAGGCGGATTGGTAAATGATACCGTTTCGGTGTATACAAACTTACCATTGCCTGAGAAATCACTTACAGGGCCTGTAAATGCGTTTATGGTGGCTGATGGACCTGGTACCCAAACAAAACCATTTGTGGTTGGATTTCGCGTCCAGCATGACGCTAAACTACCAGTTTGTGTTGTATTTGGTGGTATAACCCACCCTGCCCCATTAAAATTTTCAGAATATGGAAACGATACAATGCACTGTGCGTATACGGCTGATGAAATGAGCAAAGCCGCAATAAAAGCAAATACAGTTCTCATGTGCCTATTTATTGGGGCAAATGTAAACCTACTAACCAACCCACTACAAGTGAGTTAGTAACCTTAGTTACTCATTGAGTAATAGTGTAACCTCAAACAGAGGTTTCTCTAATGTTTTCTTGAATCTTGGTAAAATAGCGCACTTGCTTTGTATTTCGCGTATCCCAATAGGCTGTATAAGATTCGGAAAATGCCATCCTACCGTCTACAACTTCATCATATAGCCCTAATAAACCCAGGCTGAGTTCACATATTTCTCGCACGGCATGATTGCCACCATCATTTGCTGTTTGATAATCTGAAAGATTTTGCGCCTCAACAAATCTATTTAACAAAGGGCTGCCCGTACGCGAAACAAAATATTTTACACCGCATTGCGCTGCCATAGCAAGATCTAAAACATCATCAAATACAAAAAGAACTTCTTCGGGCTTAAGCTGCCATTGATTAAGGATGTAAGTAAAAAACTCTAGCTTGTTCTTCGCTTTAAAAAAAACACCGTCAAGATGTTCTCGGGCGGCAAAATCAAACGCAGTAACGTTGTTTTCGCCGGTGATAATAAAAGTGCGTGGGATTTCTTTATTCTGCAAATAAAAACCAAAGCGCAAAAGGTTGAGCCCCATGCTATCAACCTCACTAAACGAACTTTTACCTGTACCGTCTTTTCGGCCATCATGCCAAACACCATCCCAATCAAAAACCAATGCTTTTACGGCTTTCAACCTGCTAGAAAGTAAAACGGGAGAGGTTGTAAAAACCCCTCCCATTTTTTCAAATTCGGATGCTATATCTGCAACAGACATTATTTTAACTTCTGCAAATCCTGAATATCAAGCATGCCAATGGCAACATCGCCATCAGTAACCACAATACTGTCAATGCGTTTTTCATTAAAAATGGCCTGAGCATTATATAAAAGCTCATTTGCATCTATGTTCTGTGGTGTATTCATCGTGATATCTACCAACTTTTTCTGTATGGCATTTGCCCCTTCAGCCTCAACTAAACGTCTTAAATCACCATCAGTAAAAATACCAATGGGTCGGTTTTTATCATCAACAATAGTAACAGCGCCATATCCACCTTTGGTCATTTCAACCAAAGCGTCTGTAATAGAGCTATTGATATGTGCTATCGGATTTTTACCCTGAATAACATCTTTAACGCGCAAGGTCATTAAGCCTGTGTGCTCAAAAAACTGTTGCGTACCCAAAGCCGTAAAATGGTTTTCTGTAAGCTGCTTCATAATTTTCCAAGGCACCGTGATGGTATGTACACCAATGTTAAGCGCATTGCGTACATGTTCTACGGTACGTACACTGCTAAACATTATTTTGGTATCATATCCATAATAATTTACTGCCTCTACACAGTCTGAAACGAGCTGTAAAGCGTCTGTACCTTGGTCTTGCAAGCGACCTACTAGTGGACAAACGTACGTTGCACCAGCCTGCATGGCCATATAAGCTTGTTGCAAGGTGTAAACCAGGTGGATGTTTACCTTAAAACCTTCGTTAACAAGCATTCTACATGCCTTAACACCTTCTAAAGAAACCGGTATTTTATATACCGTTTTATCGCGATCTAGCCCCAAAGCATCTTGGCGTTTTGCTTCTGCCACGATTTCTTCTGCCGTACGGCCGAGTGCTTCAATTTGCAAAACGGGCACAATTTGGGCCAATTCTAGAATGGTTCCATCAATGTCTGTGATGCCTTCACGATGCATGAAGGTGGGGGTTGTTGTTAACCCCGTAAGAAAGCCGAGTTGAAATGCATCTTTGATTTCTTTAATGTCGGCTGAGTCTAAGTATAATTCCATTAAGCGCTAGGATTATTTTGGCGGCAAATATAGATAAAGCCGCGGGGGGCTACCGCTTTAACCAGCATTATGCCTTAGAAAATTTATTTCGAACTAAAAACTATGCAAATCAAACGCTTGCCTAAGTAATATTCTCTAGCCATAGCAGTGTTTTGCTTTTCGTATCTAACATCGTGATTTATTGTGTTTTTGCTACTCATCACAACAATCTATTACATTAGTTGGGTTTAAAAAGAAAAGCCAATACCCATGCTAAACGCAATGGTGCCTACACTAAATGAACTGCCTAAGGTTTTTTGTTGAATTTCTTGAAATGCTGGGTCAATGTAAAGCACCTGTTGTAGGCCACCTTGCAGCTGTAGCCCAAAGCCCTCGTAGCTTTTTTTTGTGAATGGTATGCGGCCTCCTAACTCTAGGCAAAAGCTACCTATCAATCCAAAACCGCCATCTTTAAAATTTGGCGAAATGTAAAGGCTGTTTTTAGAGGGTGATGTGTGGAAATTTAAACCAGCAGTTACGCCAGTTATTCCTCCACCAGCATGCACACCTAATAAATCTGAAAGTCTATACTCAAAATTTACACCAACCAAGGTCCACCCACCAATTTGATACCCTAAGCTCACAACGTTTCTTCCACCGCGTTTAGCGTTAAAATATGCACGGGCGGAATCAATCTTTTCTTCTTCGCGCTGTTGTTTTCTTTGTGCCACTTCGCGTTCATTAACCGTATGTACGGTTGGGCCTTTAGCGTCATCAAAACGTAGATTATTTGCGGATAGCACATAACCATCATCTTGCATAAAAGTATTGTTAAAATCTTCTAAAACGAGTTTTAACACCCGATGCAAACGGTTTATATGTGTTGGAAAAACGTCTTGAGCGGTATCTGAAACAAAGGTGCTGGTTACATAATATGGCGCACCAGAATAGGATTGATTTAGGTAAAAACTAACCGTTAATTCGCAACTGCCATACTCGCCATAGCCCGTTGTGCCCTCTATAAATCTGAGATGATTTATGGCCAAGTACACTGGGAACGAATCTGACCCAACATAGGCGAAATTAAAAGACAAGAAGTTTGCTAAACTTTTCTGATTACCACCTTTTAGTTTGGCGGCTTTTTCAACATTAAATGGTCCTGTTTTTACTGTACCCAAAAACGTTGTATCTGTGCGTAAATCTCGTAAATCTGCTAAAGAATACCTTAGGGCAGGCAAATCTAAAAGCTGATTTTTTAATGCCAAATGGGCAATTTGCCCCATCGCCGCACTATTTAGCAGCACCATGAAAAGAATAAAGCTAATGTGCTTGCCTTTGTTAATCATCGTCTGTAGCGCACTTCTACCGCATGAATTTCAATGAGCGGTTTTAAAAATTCTTCTAGTTGATTCATATCTAATTGACTGGCAGCATCACAGAGTGCTTCGCTAGGACAAGGATGCACTTCTATAAATAAACCGTCTACGCCACTAGCCACACCAGCTCTACCTAATACCGGCAAATATTGACGCGCACCACCATTAGGATCGGCACTTGGTATGCCATATTTACGAATGCTGTGGGTAACATCAAAAACGATTGGATATCCAGTACGGCCCATTTCATAGAAGCTGCGTGGGTCTACCACCATATCGTTATAGCCAAAAGTGTAGCCCCGTTCGGTAAGAATAATTTTTTCATTGCCAACACTTTCAATTTTCTGTGCAGGCTTCGCCATGTTTTCAGGTGCTAAAAACTGACCATGCTTTAGGTTTATCACGGCTCCTGTTTTTGCAGCTTCTGTAACCAACGTGGTTTGCATACACAGATAAGCCGGTATTTGCAACACATCTACCACCTCTGCGGCAGGTGCCGCTTGGTCTGGGTAGTGAATATCTGTGAGCAATGGAAATCCGAACTGTTCTTTTACTTTTTGCAAAATCCGCAATCCTTCATCAAGGCCTGGCCCCATATAATAGTTGGCTGAACTACGGTTGTCTTTCATGAATGAAGACTTATAAATCACCGGGATGTTTAACCGTTCTGAAACTTGCTTAAGCTTTTCTGCGGCCTTCATCATGGTAATTTCCTCTTCAATTACACAAGGGCCTGATATGAGGAAAAGGTCATCGCTACCCGCTTTTATATCTCCAACATGAACTATTTTCTTTGCCATTTTATCCAATATTTTTCGGTGTAAAGGTACTATTTAGATGAGGTGCTTTTCACTTGCTGTTGCGCCATAATTTCGCGTACCCGCAAAAGATCTGTTTCCGTATCAACAGAGTAACTATCATGCGGAGTAATAGCTGCGCGTATTTTACCGCCATTTTCCAACCACCGTAATTGCTCTAGGTTTTCTAACATTTCTAAAGGCGAAGGAGGTAGTGCAGCAAATGTAGAGAGCGCTTCATAAGTGTATGCATATAAACCCAAATGCTTGTAAAACGTACCGTGCGCAAGCCAATCTTCTTTTTGTTGCCCACGTACAAAAGGAATCACGCTTCTACTAAAATACATGGCCTCTTTATATTTATTAAGCGTAACAAAAACATCTGAGTCACTAAAAAGGTCTTCTGTAGAAGTAATAGGTTTTACCAATGTAGCAAAGTCTACTTCGCCACCTGCAAAGCAGCTTTTAAGCATTTCTAAACTTTCTGGGTGCAAAAGTGGCTCATCGCCCTGCACATTAATTACCGCATCAAAGCGCAAAGATTCTATGCCTTTGATATGGTCAAAAGCTTCTAAGCAACGTGATGTGCCATTAACGTGTTCTGCCTTAGTCATCACAAATTTGCCGCCAAAAGCAGCCACAACGTCAGCTATGCGCTGATCATCTGTAGCCACATAAACCGTGTTTAATGCTTTTGAAGCAGCTTCATAAACCCATTGTATCATGGTTTTTCCCGCAATGTCGGCCAACGGTTTACCAGCCAGTCTTGTACTCGCGTATCGTGCGGGTATAATGCCTAAAAAATTCATCTATAAAAATTTGGGCAAAGATAACCTCCCCACGCATTGATTAAAAAGCAGAATATTAACCTGTGATATTAAGTATTAAGTCCAATTTTTTAAGATTTTAGCCGCCCAAACTTAAACGCATGCAGAACAAATATTTAAAGTGCTTAGCGGTGTTTTTAGTGGTTTCTACTGCACACCTCAATGCACAAACCTACACGTATGAACCATTACGTGCTTCTGGAACGATACCAAACGATTTTACCCAAGAGTATCTTGAAAAGGTTAGAAACGAACAAAATAAAGTTTCTAAAGACCTTTCTAAAAGAGAGCGCAAAAAGCAGCTTGACTTTCATGAATACAATGAATTTGCCTTAGATCTCTATCTAACTTCTGGCAGCATTTTGTATGGGGATGAGGTTACGTTGTACCTCAATGATGTTTTGGATAAGATTCTAGAAAAGAACACCAAACTGCGCAATGAGCTTAGAATTTATGCGGTACGTTCTGCCAGCTTTAATGCATTTACAACCAATGACGGCATTATTTTAGTCAATTTAGGGCTTATCAGCGAGTTAGAAACAGAGGCGCAACTGGCTTACATTATCTGCCATGAAATTGCACACTACACAGAACAACACGTATTGCGTGGATATGATTTTAAAAACAGCATTTCAAATTCAAGGGAGTATAAACTTAGTGCTGATAAATTGGCGCGACAGTTTTCAGACTACGATAAAGACCAAGAGTTAGAAGCTGATGAATTGGGTTACCTAACCTACTTCTCTGAAACAAATTACAACAGGCAGGCACCTTTTGAGATCATGGACATCATGCTCTATTCTTACCTACCGTTTGATGAAGTGCCTTTTTCTGTTGATTTTTTAGCCACTGCAAACTATGGTATCGCGGCTAATAGCCTGCGCGATTTTGAAGCCACCAGCATTAGTGCGCGCGATGATGTTTCTGATAAATTAAGTACACACCCAAATATTAAGCGCAGAAGAGAGGCCCTTAGCGACTTTGCGGCGCTTAAAAATGAAGGCGAAAACTTCTTGGTTTCTAAAGAGCGTTTTCTAGATGTTAGAACGCATTGCCGATATGAAAACCTTGAGCAATATTTAAGTTCTGCGTTGTACGATAGAGCCCTTTATCAGTGCTATTTGCTTATGCAAACCGACCCCAACAACCCGTTTTTAGAACGTGCCAGAGCGTATGCCATCTATGCTACCTCTATCTACCGAAATCATTACAAATATCCTGGGGCTATTTCTAACATGAAAAATGTTGAGGGCCAGCTCAGCCATGTAAGACATATTTTAAAAGAAATTAGTCAAGAAGACCTCAATGTTTTAGCGGTGAGCACCACGTATGAGTTTTATCGAAATCACCCAGAAGACCCGCTGGCAAAAAAGATGTTTGATCATGCGGTATGGGAGTTGACACACTTCCACGAGAAAACCTTAAAAATGTACCAGAAAGCACCACTAGATGCAGATGGCGCCCCCATTGCAGAACAACCCAAAGACAGCATAACCTTAAATACAGGCAGTAAGGTTAAACGTTTACAAGGGGCCTCTGCAGGCGAAGCGTTTGAGCGTATCTACGCATTCTCGGCCTACCTGGAGGATTCAATTTTTAAGGAGACCTTTAGCTATTATGAAAAGGATTATGATGAATACCAAGATAAACTCCCCAGAAAGCAGAAATACAAATCTGATCGCGAAGAAATTGTTTATCTAAAAGAACTGCGCGATCCAGATTTTAAGCGCGGCAGCTACATCCTTACCTATCCTGAGAAAAAGATAAATACAGGCGGCCAGGGTGTTAAAAGCACTTTATTTGTTACACCACTCAGTTTCACACTCGCAGGCGCTAAGGGTATTCAATTTAAAAAGTCTGTTAAGCGCGAAGAAGCATTTATTGCAAACATTGTTGATAACGCAGAATTACTCGGCATTAACTACACGTTGCTCGACTATAAATACTTGGATAAAAAAGATGCATCTGCCTTTAATGATTTACAAGCACTACAGCTTTGGATGGATGAACGTCTAGAACATGACAACATCTACATTGTAAACTATTCACTGGTACACGTAAGCCCTATTTTAGAAAAATATGATGCGTCTAACCTCACGTTTATTGGTATGCTTAGTTTAAATAAATCTGGCATGACCAGCATTGGATATGTAAAGTTTTATGAGGCGCTAATTGCAGTTGGCTTGTTTCCGGTTTTCTCACCGATTATCATCACTACGGCTTTTATTCCTACTTATGAGAGTTTTCAATTTATACTGTCTTATGACCTCAAAACTGGTAAAGAAGTGATGAGCAAGAGCAATTCTGGAAGACATTACAGGCAGCAAGCCGTGGTAAACAACATGATTTATGAACAGCTCCTTGAATTACAAGCAGCGCCTAAATTTATAGAAGAATAGATGAAACGCAATTTTACAATACTACTAGCTGTATGCTTTGTTATAGTAACAAAAGCCCAGCCCATTGGCGGATATTTAGGCAAGCGGTTTTTAACCACCATAAGCATGGAACTCGTTCCGGGACTTCAACAATATGAAGTTAACCTCACAACTTTTGGGGCTTGGGAGGGTACAGATACTTATAGAAACTATACCCCTAGAACTTTCATTGCTACAGAATACCAATATAAGCGCAAGGCTGCTGTTGTTGGAAGTCTTGGTTATGCGCGCTTACAAGTGCCTTATGATAGCTATCAGCAAAATCTATTTGATCAGGATGTGGTAACCCAACCGATGAATGCGGTTTTTCTACAATTCCAGAATAAACATGGTCTGCGTGGCCGTTCTATTGCGTATGCGTCAAGCTATATCGCCTACGGACTAAACATCGCTTTTCTAAAAACCACACGGGATGTAACCATACGTTCATATTATGCCAATGTGGATGAAATTGAAATGCTTGCAAATAGCACCAGCTTAATTAGCTTTAATTTAGAATGGGGCAGACGCATGATTTTTGATCACGGTTGGTTGCTTGATTTTAGCATTGCTATGAACCTCAGTCCTTCTACCTTTAAGATGGTAACGGCATCTAACCAGTATGGAAGCAATGAATCTTATTTTGAATACGACCCTGAAATTGTGAAGTCGAATATGAAGTTGCGTGCAGCAGTAAACTCCATCTTTAACTTTAAGATTTCCGTGGGGAAATTTTTCTAAACCAAAACGGCTCGCCAACATAGCGAGCCGTTTTTTTTTATCCGTTTATAACACTGAAAAGCGGGCACCAACATATATGACGCGCCCCATGATAGGACCCCAAACCATACTGGCATCAAACTGCGGTGCAAACGGGTCATCTGCGGCTACAATGGGGTTTGGTTGCCGATAATCAAATACATTCTCTACCCCAATGTGCAAGTCTAGCACCTCTCTAAACACCTTAGAAATTTGCAAATGCATGGTGGCATACGCTGGTGATTCTTCCGCGCGCTGATACGCAGTTGGATTTTCGCGTGTTGTAGGCAGGCGTTGTTTGCCAAAAGCATTGGCCGTGATGTCGAACTTCCAAGCGTTTCGGGTTTGATAATCTGCATTGATAAACGCTCTGTGCGTTGCAATAAATGGCTGTTGCGCCAATCCTATGCTGTTATAGGTTGTTCTGGCATCTACGTAGCGATACGCAACACGGGCATTTAAGCGCTGTACAATTTCATAATCAAATTGAAATTGAAGGTTATGCACAAAACTTTCGCCAGATAAATTGTAAAAGTTAATCTGACGCACAGAAGCATCCCAATCTTTTACCAGTTGATTTTGAAATGTGGTATAAAAGTACTCTGCCCGAAATGCGCCTGGCCGATAATCCCATTCAAAAGAATATGCATAACTCAATCCTGCGTTAATGCTTTCTTCTTGTTTTATGCCAGCATAGGGCAAGTCTGCGTCATCTTGCTGCATCGCCCACATACGGTTGCTGGCCATTAGCCCTAAATGGTCTGCGAATAGATTTGGCGTGCGGTAAGCCTTTCCAACATTAAAGCGAAAAGTATGATGTTTAAATGGAGCATAACGCACGTGTAGGCGTGGCGTAAAAAATGTGCCATACAGATTGTGAAAATCTACGCGCATCCCGGTTACTACGCTCAGCTGGTCTAAGAACAAATAAGTGTATTCACCAAAAATCCCTGGTATCTGTTCTCTTCTACGGTATTGCTGATCAAAACGCTCATCCATGTTTTGAAACTTGTAGGTAGCTCCAATTTTATATTGATGATCTGTAGTTTTGATGATGTCTTGAAAAATGACATTGAAATAAAAGTCATTTTCTTGGCCCGTAAATGTAGGATTGGCTTGTGCTAATCCAAAAGTATTGCGCTGATCATGCCAATTAAAAGCCCACTGAAAACCAATACTTCGCATATTTGACTTAGGAAAAACATAACCCAGTTTATGCCAATATTCAAAGCGCTTGGTCTGCATCTTTGCAACCCATAAAGAGTCTTTGGCCTCTGCTAAAAAGGCAGCCACTTGCCCACCCTGCTGATCTTGGTTTACATATTTAACCCCAAATTGAGTTTCCCAACCTGAAAGGCCTTGATGCTTCCATGTATTTTGAAAGATATACAAACCACCTTGTGGCATGTCTACAAAGCCATCAGCATTAAAATCTGGGCGCGATACCTGTTGCCGGCCGTAAAGCATCACGTTTGTAGACCATGTATCTGAAAGCTTAATGGGGTAAACCACACTTTGCTCTAACCTTCCGCCCGCATTGGCATATAATTGTAGATACAGTTTTTCTCGGGCATCTGGCTGACGCAATTCATAATTAACCTGCCCTGAAATACTTTCATAGCTATTCATAACGCTGCCACTACCCTTTGTAAGTTGTATGCTTTGAATCCAACTGCCCGGAATAAGCTGAAGGCCAAGCACAGAGGCCAAGCCCCACATGGTAGGAATGTTACCGCGGGTGTATAAACTATACGGGCCGTCTAAACCCAAAAGCCGAATTTGACGCGTGCCTGTTATGGCATCTGTAAAGTTGGCATCAATAGCAGGGTTGGTTTCAAAACTCTCGCTGAGGTTGCAGCAGGCCGCCTTTGTTAACTCTCTGGAGGTTATTAATTGCGTTACCCCAACATCGCGTTGCTTTAAGGCTGAGGCTTGCTGTTTATCGCGTACCACCACTTCTGCTAGCTTCACATGTTTAGGTATAAGTGTAAAGTTTACTTGGCTGGTACCACTTTCTACAAATTGTGTATCAGGCTTAAAACCGGCAAAGGCAGCAATTAAAAAACCTTCATTTCTATACGCAATAGAAAAGGTACCATCATTTGCTGTAGTAACATGATTGGCAGCACCTTGCCAAGACACAATAGCACCTGGCAGTGGCTCTGTTTTACCGTCTAATAAACTGTATACCGTTCCTGATACATTTTTTTGCGCATAGCCAAGAAGCGGTAAGGCAAATGCCAAACCGCAAAAAATCCATAGATTTTTCATGACTAATGCGTTTCTAATTCGCGATACCTGCAACATTTATGCACCATAAGATATGCTCTTTCAGTGGCCTTAATGTTAGCAGTGTCATGACCAGCGGCTGCAATGCTCTTTTCTATCTTTTGCAGCGTAACCTTTTTAGGATTGTAGATAATTGTAAGCATTTTGGATTCCTTATCCCAAGTGGCTTTTTTAACGCCTTTGATGTAAGCGGCATTTTCAATGCGCTCTTTGCACATACCACACACACCTTCTACGCGAATGGTGGTAGTATCTACATCATTTTGTGCCTTTACTTGGGCACTAAAGAAAAGTGTGAATATGAAAAGACTTAAATATTTCATTGTTATTTTTTTTTGTGATGAATAATAAAACAGGAAAGCATCCTACTGCATCACGCATAAAAAATAAGCTGATGAAACCGTATATACGAACTGACTCGATGAACTAACCCAGCATAAACACCTAAACTAAAACCTTCTTGAGCTGCCACAAAGGGCAACCACTGCATAGCCTTCGGCAACATGCTTGGCAGAAGACTGATGGTTGTTGTTGGCACAACGATTTGCACAAACGGAGGCTCATCTTCACGATCATCTACACAACAATCCATTGGAGCATCTGTGGTGCAACAACCAGCATCTACGGTGCAACAGCAGTCATGCGCTTGTTTACCCGTAGGCACAGCATGATTTGCCCCCATAGAGAAGGTAAAAAAGGTGTAGAAAAAGAGAACGAAAGCTTGCCGCATAAGGGGTCAAAAGTACAATTAAATCAAAAAGAGGCCAATCTCCTAATCTGGCGCTTAAGAGCATTTAACGTGTCTTCATCTGTCAATTCCGCTTTACCTTGCATCAAGGTATCCAATCTGCTAATGGGTACTTTGTAGCTCAGCACCTCCACCCCTAAATGATGCAACACATCTGTGAGATGGTCCATGCCGCGTAAATTGCCTGCACGCCCACTGGCCACACCAACAAGGGCAGCCTTCTTGCCATAAAAATGCTTTGGGTGTATGGCATCAATAAATGCTTTAAACACCCCCGGATAACTGCCATTGTACTCTGGTGCAATTACCACCAAAGCGGACGCGGGATCTAGACGCGTTTGTATAATGGTCTCCATAGCTTGTGAGCGCTTGCCGTAACTCGCATTAAAAATAAAATCGGTTGGAAGCTCTGCCATGTCAAAAATCTGTGCTTCTAGTCCAGCCTCATGTACCAACTTGGCATAAGCCTCTACCACCACACGTGTTTTATTTTCTGGTCTATTGGTGGCGTTTATTATTGTAATCATTGATGTTATATTTGATTTAGATAAATGCTATAGTCTTTGCTTTTCAAATAACCACATTGGCAAAGTATTGTGCGAAATTAGTTGTAATCTGCTGCCAATAGTTTGTTAAAGATTATACCTTTAAGCCGTTTTGATATAGCGCACTAAAGCATCGAGCAAGGCGTTGTTAAACAAATAGATAAATAAATTTTTGGAGGGTATTTAATGGGAAAAATTGTTGCTATAGCAAACCAAAAAGGGGGTGTTGGCAAAACGACATCTGCGGTAAATTTAGCCGCCAGCCTTGGTGTTTTAGAAAAGAAAATTCTTTTGGTAGACGCTGATCCACAGGCAAACGCCACTTCTGCATTGGGTGTTGATAGTGATACCGTTACAAATGGTACCTATCAGGTTATTGAGCACGCTGTGCCCGCTAAAGAAGCCATTGAGGGTACCAATACCCCAAATGTTTACATCATACCAAGTACACTAGATTTGGTTGCCGCAGAAATTGAATTGATTGATAAAGAAGATCGGGAGTATATGCTTGCCGAAGCATTAAGCCCTATTAAAGATGACTACGACTATATCATCATTGATTGTGCCCCTTCATTGGGGTTAATTACCCTTAATGCATTAACGGCAGCAGATTCTGTAATTGTACCCATTCAGTGCGAGTATTTTGCGCTAGAAGGTCTGGGCAAATTGCTAAATACGATTAACAGTGTACGCCAACTACACAATACCAATTTACAGATAGAAGGTCTTCTTTTAACCATGCATGATAGCCGCTTGCGCTTGAGTAATCAGGTGGTAGACGATGTTAAAACTCATTTTCAACAGTTGGTATTTGATACCATCATTAGCCGAAATGTTAGGCTTAGCGAGGCACCAAGCTTTGGTGAAACAATTATCATGTACGATGCTGCGAGTTCTGGTGCAGTCAATTATCTTAATTTAGCCCATGAATTTTTAGAAAAAAACAACCCGAAAGAACCGGTAACTGAAAATTGATGACTGCACAAAAAAAAGCACTGGGAAAAGGTCTCTCTGCCATCTTAAAAGACCCGAGTAAAGATATCCAATCGGCTGCCGATACAGGCGCTAAGGAGCTCGTAGGGCACATTGCCGAAATTGAAATCGATAGCATTGAAACCAATCCCTTTCAGCCCCGAAGTAATTTTGATAAACAAGCTCTAGAAGAATTAGCAGTTTCTATTCGCGAGGTAGGTATTATACAGCCCATAACCGTGCGCAAAGTTGGTTTTAATCAATACCAGCTCATAAGCGGTGAGCGTAGATTTCGCGCCAGCAAACTGGCAGAACTCAAAACCATACCAGCATACATACGCCTGGCAGACGACCAAAGTATGTTGGAGCTCGCGCTGATAGAAAACATTCAACGTGAAGAGCTTGATGCCATTGAAGTAGCCCTGAGCTACAAGCGGTTAATGGAAGAATGTAATTTTAACCAAGAACAATTGGGCGAACGCGTGGGTAAACAACGCAGCACGGTTACCAATTACCTGCGTTTATTGCGCTTGCAACCAATTATTCAAGCGGGCATCAGAGACCGCATGATTAGTATGGGCCATGCACGTGCCCTTATTAATGTAGAAGATGAAGATGTACAACTGGGCATCTACAAAGACATTATTGCCAAAGATTTAAGCGTAAGGCGTGTAGAAGAAGCGGTGCGCAACCTCAAAAAACCACCAAAAGATACACCTAAAAAACCTGTACTTCCAGAATCTTACCGCAAGCTACGCGTAGAACTTCGCGACTATTTTAATGCGGATGTTGATCTCTCTCGAGACCCAAATGGCAAGGGTAAGCTGGTGATTAAATTTGAGAATGAAAAGGATTTAGAGCGCATCATTCAAATCATCAACAAATAAGTTGTACCACTGTATTAAAAATACCATTAAAGCACTTGCAGCATGTTATATGCTGCTTTTTGCTTTTACTACACAGGCACAGCAGGTAGAAAACAACACAACCTCACCGCCAGAGGCCATACCTGCGGCAAACGTTCATAGTCCTAAAAAAGCCGCGATTATGAGCATGATTTTACCCGGGCTTGGCCAAGCGTATAACCGCAAGTTTTGGAAGATGCCCATTGTTTATGCCGGCTTGGGCGCCTCTATTTATGGGGTGATCTGGAACAACCAACAATATAATGAGTACAGCACAGCCTTTGATATCCGTGAGGCTGGTGGCGATGACAAATATGCGGGCATATACAGCACGCCAAATTTGATTTCGCTGCAAAACTTCTATCGCAACAACAGAGATTTATCGGTGCTTATTTCTGTGTTGGTTTATGCACTAAATATTCTAGACGCTAACATTGACGCCCACCTTTACAACTTTGATGTGTCTGATGATCTATCGCTCTCAGTACAGCCCACTATGATGAATGGATTTTCACAGTTTGGCCAAAATCGTTTGGGGCTGCACATAACATTGAATTTTTAACGCATGAACATCGCATTGATTGGTTACGGAAAGATGGGTAAAACCATAGAACCCATTGCGCAATCACGCAACCATAACATTGTTTTTTGTGCGGGCAGTGCCGGATTTACAGAGCAAGATCTCACCAAAGCAGATCTGTGTATTGAGTTTTCTGCACCAACATGCGCCTTTGAAAATATCACCAAATGTTTGGCCGCTGGCAAACCCGTAGTGTCTGGCACAACAGGTTGGCTACACCGTTGGCCAGAATTAGAAGCGCACGTAGCCGCCACAGATGGCGCATTTTTCTATGCCAGTAATTTTAGTGTAGGTGTAAACATCTTTTTTGCCTTAAATCGTTATTTGGCAAAAATCATGGATGCTTTTCCGGAGTATGCCGCGCAAATACACGAGGTGCACCATACCCATAAAAAAGACGCCCCGAGCGGCACAGCTATTACCCTGGCTCAAGATGCGGTGGCTCAGCTCAGCAGATACACAAGCTACGGGCTAGATCAATCTGCAAAGGATGTGTTAAAAATCACAGCAGAACGCAAAGATCCTACGCCAGGAACGCACCATATAAAATATTCTAGCCCAATAGACGATATTGAATTAACCCATACCGCCCATAGTCGCGAGGGGTTTGCTAAAGGTGCCGTTTTGGCGGCCGAATGGCTTATTGGTAAAAAGGGTATATTTTCTATGGCAGATTTAATGAACCTATAAAAGACATACAACACGTAACAATGGAATACATCATCTTTTTACTGGCCCAAAGCATGTGGTGGGGTCTCATGAGCTGGAAATTTTTTGTTGCTGGAGGCCGAAAACAATGGGAAGCCTTCATCCCCTTTTACAATATGTACGTGATGCTGCAAATTGCCAACCGCCCGTGGTGGTGGCTCATTTTGTTGCTTATGCCGGTGGTGGGTATTGTAATGACCCTTGTGTTGGTTTATGAATTTTTACATGTGTTTGGCTATCGTAAAACATGGCAAACTGCTGCGGTAATGCTCACTCTAGGTATTTATTTGGGGATTTTAAACTACACCGAAAAAATAACCTTCATTGGTCGCGATGTAAAAGCCATAAAAGCTGCCTTAGGCGATTGGGGTAACAGCATCATCTTTGCCGTTGTAGCAGCGAGCATCATTCGCGCTACAACTTTCGAAGCGTACACCATCCCCACCTCTTCTATGGAGAAAAGCCTCATGGTGGGCGATTTTCTATTTGTGAGTAAACTGCATTATGGCGTGCGCGTACCCATGACGCCCATTAGCTTCCCATTGGTGCACAACATGCTGCCTTTTACCACCATCCGCTCCTATTTAGAGCATCCGCAAATCCCATATATCCGCCTGCCTAAATTTCAAGATATAAAAGCAGGAGATGCCGTTGTGTTTAATTGGCCGGTGGATCTTGGCCCCGTGGATAAAAGACAGAATTATGTAAAGCGCTGTGTGGGCACGCCTGGTGATAGCATACAGATCGTAAACCGCGATTTATATATCAATGGTGAAAAGTTTCAGTTTCCAGAACGGGCCAATCCACAATACAAATATTACGTGCGTACCAACGGCCGCAACTTTAACCGTGAGGAGCTAAAAACACGTTTTGATATTAATTACCTCACCGCTAAAGAAACCCGCAATCCCAACAACAGTCAAGATGTGATTCAACTCTCACGCAATGAATTCTTGATTTTTATTTCAGATAACGTTTTGGCCGATTTCAAAACACTGGCCAATGTAAATGCTGTCATCCCCATCATAACACCTAACCCTGGCCAGATACCTGCAGACGCAGATACATTGCCAGAAATGGTGCAACGCCTCATGGCACAAGACACGGCAAACTTTAGCAATCCGTTATTTCCAAACCCCAGTGTACACGGTTTTGTGTTCAAATACAGCATAGACAATTACGGCCCGCTATACATTCCTAAGGCTGGCGATGAGATTGCGCTTAATGAAGAAAACTTCCTGCGCTACGGTGCAGCTATCGAAAAATACGAAGGCAATACCCTAGAGATTATCAACAACGACTTTTACATTAATGGTGAAAAAACAAGCGCCTACACCTTTAAGCAGAACTACTACTGGATGATGGGTGATAACCGCCACAATTCGTTAGACTCTCGTTTTTGGGGTTTTGTGCCCGAAGATCATATCGTAGGCAAACCTGTATTTATCTGGATGAGCTATGACAAATATGGTGAAGGCCTTAACAAAGTGCGTTTTGACCGCGTATTTACCACCGTACATGGCACAGGTAACCGTATAAGCTACTTCTGGTATTTTGTGGTATTATCGCTCCTTATCACAGCATTTAATCGCTACAGAAGAAAGAAAAAGCAGGCCGCATAAATGGTGCTGCTTAGCACAGCATACTTCCCCCCGATTAGCTACATGGCTGCACTGGTACAACAGCGCAATGGCTATATTGATGTAGATGAGCCTTTTGTGAAACAAAGCTACCGCAACCGGTGTGTGATTTATGGCCCCAATGGCGCACAAGCCCTAACGGTGCCATTGGTGCGTAGTGATTGGCGCAATCCGCTAAACACCATACGAATTAGTTATGCCGAAAATTGGATAGATAACCACTGGCGTGCCCTATTATCTGCCTATAACAAGAGTCCGTTTTTTGCCGTTTTAAGTGATGATATTAAGCGTGTTTTTGACCAAAAGCCAGAAACGCTAGTTATGCTTAATCAACTTATCTTAGATTGTATTTTAGATTGGTTGCAAGATGCTGACCTACTCACATCAGCCGCACCAAACCCTACTGAGAGCATAGATTTAAGGCAGCGCATCTCACCCAAGCAAAAGAGTCTTCTCCTTAATCCTGCACCATATTACCAACAATTTGCGCATAAACACGGCTTTATAGCAGATTTATCTGTTTTAGACCTATTGGCGCATGAGGGCCGTTTGGCGTGGGATTACTTGAATGAAGCACCATTAGCGTGGGATTAAAAAGATGTTGGCACCCATCGAGAACCGACTAATTCTACCATTAGTGCGCCACACCTATCCGGCTAGCACATAGCTCAATAATACGATAAGCGCCACTGCAATCAGATTCATTACAAAACCTACACGTGCCATTGTTGCTACTGTTATTCTTCCGCTACTAAAAACAATAGCATTGGGCGGGGTAGCCATAGGCAACATAAAAGCGCAGCTGCTGCCCAACGTTAATGGCAATGCCAAATCAAAAAAGGCCATATTACTTCCTGCTGCTAAGGCCGCAACCAGTGGCAACAGCGCAGTAACCAAGGCCATGTTGCTAATCACCTCCGTGAGGTAAACCCCAATTATAGCTATAATGGCTATTAACATAATGCCATTAGCAAGATCTAAAGTATGGATGGCCGTGCCTATGCGCGTTACCCATGAGCTTTGTTGAATGGCCGCAGCCAATGCCAATCCACCACCGAATAAAATCAAGATGCCCCATTCTAAGCGTCTGGTATCTTTCCATACCAATAAACGTTTTCCGCTACCAGAGCCGGCAGGCGTTACAAAAAGTGCAATCCCTGCTATTAAGGCAATTACGGTATCGCTCAGTTCTTCTAAACCCGTTAAGGCTACCAGCTGCTTTCTAAAAATCCATGCCAAGGCCGTTATTAAAAAGATGAGCAGCACACGTTTTTCGCCAGCCTGCAACGGACCCAATTTCTTTAATTCGGCATCTATGGCTGCTCTAGCCTCTTTAGTGGCCTGTTGCCGTTGGGTGCGGGGCATCAGCATGCCCAAGATGCCATAGGCTGCTGCCAACAACACAATGGCCAGCGGCAAACCAAAAACAATCCACTCTGAAAAATAGATTTCTTGCCCCAACTCTTCTTTCATAAAACCCGCCAGCACCAGGTTGGGCGGTGTGCCGATGAGCGTAGCCATGCCACCAATATTCGCGCTCCAAGCCAAGCCAATGAGCATCAAAACTGCGAGTTTGGTCTTTTTGGCGACATCAATTAAATCTACCACTGAAAGCGCAATGGGTAACATCATCACCGTGGTAGCAGTGTTGCTAATCCACATGCTTAAGAAAGCCGTAGCCATCATAAAGCCCAAAAAGATGCGCATGGTGCTGGTGCCGGTTAGGCGGATGATGTGCAGCGCGATACGCCTATGTAAATTCCACTTTTCTATCGCCAGCGCGAGAATAAATCCCCCGAAAAAAAGATATACCAACGGATTGGCATAGTTGGGGCTAACCTCTTTTAACGGCATTACGCCTACCAAAGGCAGCACAACCAAGGGCAACAATGCGGTAACGGCCAAGTGTACCACTTCTGTTAACCACCACAAAAGCATCCAAATGGCAAGGGCCAGAACCCGCCAACTAGGCGCATCTATTTCTGGATGCGGCAGCCATAACAATACAAAAAACAGCGCCGGACCAGCTATGCCAAAAATTGATTTAAGATTTGATACTTGTATCATGTGCTTATGCCCCAATTCAGAATTTTTGTGCAATCAAATGCACATAAGCAGCTAAAATAACCCTTTGAGATTTCTGCATTGCCAACCAAACAATTTTAATGCGATGATTTCGATTTTGCCTTAGCTTCTGCTGCGGTAATGCCAAATTCTTCTTTAAACAAGATGTTGAAGTATTGCGGATTGTTAAATCCTGTGGCATGGGCCACCTCCTTTATGGTTTGGTATTTTCTGGTTTTGAGATATTGATAGGCTTGCTCAAGGCGTACTTTACGCAGATACGAAGACGGTGATTGCCCTGTATATTGCTTTAACTTATTGAGCAGCGTACGTTCTGTAATGTGCATGGCGTATGCCAGCTTAGAAACTTTAAAATCGGCATTATGCAGGTTTTCGCGAATCACCCGTTCAAATTCATTCATCCAAACTTCATCATAGCTAAGCGTTTCTTCTTCCTCTTCTACCTGCGCAATACGTTCTTTAACGTACCGCTTGCGATCTTGCTGCCGCAATACCAAATGTGCCAAGCGCGTAAGGAGCTCTTCTTCAGGAAAGGGTTTTGACAAATAGGCGTCAACGCCCAAGCGCAGCGCTTTTAACCGCTCATCATCTGCTGTTAAGGCGGTTACAAAAACCACAGGCAAATAGCCAATTTGCGGATTTGAGCGTATTTTTTGAAGAAGCGTGAATCCATCTAACAAAGGCATCATCACATCTGTGAGCACCAATGCAATGTGTGGGTCTTTTTGAATTTGATGCCAAGCCTTTTCGCCATTATCTGCTACAACCACATCATATTCTTTGGCCAATAATTTTTGCAAATACTGGGCAAAATCAGGATTATCCTCAACAACCAAAATACGTGTGCGATTACCAACAGGTGCCGTTGGCTCAGGCATTGTTTCTTCAACTTTAAGTTGCTGAGACGGTTTTTCCTCGCTAACAACTTCCATCTGATTACAAGGTATTTTCAATACAAATACTGCCCCTTTTCCTGTATTTGGTTCTACCCATATTTTACCACCTAATAATGATGTGTACTCTTTGCATAAAGCCAAACCAATGCCGTAACCAGGCTGTGGCGCATTATCAGCTGCACTTCCTTGTACATAACGTTGAAAGATGGTTTCGGCTTCATAAGGGCCTACACCCGGGCCAGAATCTATAACGCGTACGGTTAACGTGTTTTGTGTAAATGTACTTTGCAGCGAAATAATTCCTTTTTCTGGTGTAAACTTGAATGCATTGCTTAGCAAATTTGTAATAATACGCTCTGCCAGATTACTATCAAGCGTAATATAGTGCGGCTCAATGGGTAAAATATGCAGTCGATAGTGTATTTTCTTCTTCTGCGCCAACCCATCAAAACTTGCGTAAATACGTGTTAAGAACGATGTCCAATCAACATATACAGGATTTACACGTAGGGCGCCTACCTGCATTTTTGACAAATCCATAACATCATTGAGCATGCCCGTTAGCTGTGTTACTTGATGGTCTATTTGCTGTGTGGCAGCAAGCGCATCAGGTTCATTACTAAATCGCGTTTTAATCTGACTAGACATTGCATTAATCAGGCTGAGCGGTGTTCTAAACTCATGACTGATATTATTAAAAAGCTGGGTTTTTGCTGTATCAATTTGCTCTAAGGTCTTCTTTTGGGCCCTGATGGTTTCTGTGCGTTCCTGCACTAGCTTTTCAAGATTGCGTTCTTTATTTCGTTGCCTAAAGAGCCACCATCTAATACCATAAATAAGGATGAGTAAGCCAGTTAAAACAAAGAGCACGCGCACCCATAGTAACTGATACCAAAAAAATGGTTTATACAATGGAAATTGCCAAGTGGTATAAACCCCTGCATAAGTAGGATCTTCTGCCCGTACTTCAAGGGTTGTATTGCCATGTGGTATGCCGTATATAATTAAGGGCTGTGTTACATCCAAGGCAGTCCAATTTGGATTAAGGCCTTTAATGCGCCACTGTAAACCGGGTTTTATCGCACTATAATATGGAAACGTAAAATACAAGGTGCCATGCATACCTTTTCGATTTAAGGTAATCATACCGCTATCTTGTATGCCAAATTGCTGCGCTGTAACCAAATCTCCAGAGGGGCTATACTGGGCAATTTCTGTAATCCGCAAATCATACCAACCCTGAATGGCCGGGTTGAGAATTGCATTGGGGTCAAAGGCCGTAATGCCATTAATACCACCAAAATAGAGTACGCCATCTTGAGTTTGGCAATGCGCCAAATAATTTAGTTCATTGGTTGCTATACCATCGGCTACGGTAAAATTGAGAACCGCCCTTGTTGTGGTATCAAACACCATTATACCATCATTACTACTTAACCACAGTCGGCCAAAACGGTCAGGATAAGCAGCGTGCAATTCAGCACTGCGCATCCCTACTTTGCGATTAAATAAGTTTAATGATGAACTGTATGGCCGCCATTTAACGAGTCCTTGCAAAGTAGAGAGCCAAAATGTACCGTCTGTGCTTTCATATATATGTTGTATTTCTAGTGGTTGCCCATCAATTTCGTCTTGTAAATAGGCCTGCTTTGTAGGCATGTGGTATAACCCATTCTGGGTAGCTACCCAATAATCGCCCCGCCGATCTTTGTGCATCCAAAGGGCAGCGTTTTCTAGCTTTAGAATATGTTTTTTAGCGCCAGAATACTTGTTTAATGCCCAAACTCCATTTTTTCCACCGTACCAAACAATGGTGTCATTAATATGTGTGATGCAGTAGACATCGCTTTCTGTTGAGTACTGTTTTTTTACACGATTATTCGCATCCAGAACTGTTATACCAGAATCGCGCAAACCAAACCATGTAAAGCCATTATGGTGGTTTAATCCGTATGGTATATTGGGTAGGTTAAAAGTTTCTATCGTCTTGTTTTTACGCTGTATGCGATAATATTCCGCATCCACCACGGTGGCGTTTGTTGCAATAATGTGGGCGTCTCCGTCAATTTGCAACTGCCTATAGCTGCGCCCCTCACCTAGTGTTGTAAAATTCTTTTGCTCCACCCGTACCTGCATCAATCCATGCCCATAAAGAGGCAAAAAGAAAGATCCAGAGGTTTTATCGCGATCTAGCAAAAAATACCTTAAAACTGATCGCCAACCTGTATTGTAATTCTTTAAGATTTCAGATTGATCGCTTATTGCCGCAAAAACATCGGTTATGGTACCATTGGTATGTTTATACACAAGCAAGCGCTTTGCATCATCTACATAAAAGGTGATGTTGTGCAATGTATCGCTGTAAATACCTCCCCAGCCGGGTAAATCTATCATTGAGTACCTGCTGGGTTGCAAGGCACTTTGCAAACTTTTATCGGTAAATAAAGATCGAGATTTTAGAAAATATGGATGACTTGGGTCTGTGTTATAGGCATAAAGTTGCGCTTGTGTAAAAAAAAGTTGCGCGCCAGTTGTTGACTGGTTTTTATACGACCGTAGTATAGAACCATCTTGATGTACCAGACTGATGTAATTGCCTTTATCTATTCGCCAAAACAAATTACCATCAGGGCCTGGAAACACAAAGTAATCGATCTGATCACCAACAGCGGGAATCCTGTCTTTAAAAAGGATGCGCCATGCACCATCATAACCCCATAAAATTTGTTGGGAGGTAGAAAAAACATACACCATATTTTTAATACTAAATAGGCGTATGGTAAGGGCGTTATTTCCAAAAGGCGCTTCTACCCCAGTATAATCAGTAAAAGAAGAGCGCTTAAATGTAAATGGATCAATGATGCGAATGATATCTGCACTTCCGTCTTCTGGCTGTTTGATATACCAAATGTGGCCAGTTTTATCTTCTGAAAATTCTACCTCGCGGTTGGTGGCCGGAAGCACCGTATCAACATACGTAAACCGCTCCCCATCAAAGCGCATGATAAATTTTGAACTCTGCAACCAATAGTGCCCACGGCTATCGCGAAAAAAGCCTGAGATGTCCCAACTCGGCAAACCGTGATGCTCTGTCCATACACGATAGAAAATCTCAAGATCTTCGGTAGCGGCTTCTTCATAAACCGGCTGCGCGTGCATAGTAACACACAACGTACTAAATATGAAAACAAGCCAATTTCTTCGCAGTAAAAAGTGCATTAATCGCTAGTCATTTAACTGATAATCAATCTACATTTTGCAGATTTACACCATATTATTTGCTTTTTTTATAAAAAAACAACATTAATACACCAAATAAAGTCAACTAAACAATATGAAACAAAAGTTGCAATCAAATTTCAGGATTGCTTATTAAGCTAAAAAGGTCTGTAGAAGTCAAATGCTTCTCCGCCTTA
>CAYQDW010000012.1:0-2668 GCA_964416385.1 uncultured Cryomorphaceae bacterium
TAATCCTTAATCCCTAATCCTTATTTTTTACTATGCCTGGGGATGTTTTAAGCTTTTCGTTGCCATGATGGCGGTCATGATCACGTTTGGTCTTGGCCTCCATGCGCTTACTAAAAGATGCCTGCAAATCTGTATTTGTTTGGTTGGCCAGGCAGAGCACAACAAAAAGCACATCGGCCAATTCTTCACCCAAATCTTTGTTCTTGTCGCTTTCTTTCTCGCTTTGTTCACCATACCTGCGGGCGATTATACGCGCCACCTCGCCCACCTCTTCTGTAAGCTGCGCCATATTTGTAAGCTCATTAAAATAGCGCACGCCATGGTTTTTAATCCAGTGGTCTACTTCTGCTTGTAAAGATTCTATTGGCTTCATCTTTTTAGTCTTTAGTCGTGAGTGTTTAGTCGTGAGTAATAATTTTTAGTGAAGCAGGTTGACCCAAGACTAAAAACTAAACACTCAAGACTAATTATTATTCTTTCCTTTTACTATCCATGGTTATGGTTACCGGGCCGTCATTGATCAGGCTTACTTTCATATCCGCACCAAATACACCAGCTTTCACAGGGCGATTGCTTTCCATCCACAACTTTTCAAGAAAGTATTCATACAGCGGCACCGCGATGTCTGGCTTTGCAGCTTTAATATAACTTGGTCTGTTGCCTTTTTTAGTGCTGGCATGCAGCGTAAACTGACTTATCACCAAAAACGCTCCACCAGCTTCCTGAATGTTTCTGTTCATTACGCCATCAACATCTGGGTAAATGCGCATACGTGCAACCTTTCCGGCCAACCAGTCAGCGTCTTCAGAAGTATCCGTTGGTTCAATACCTAGAAATATTAGCATACCGTTGCCAATATTGCTGTGCAGCCTACCGTCAATATCAACCCGGGCTTCGCTAACCCGCTGTAAAACAACCCGCATTAGTAGTCTATGGGTTGCGTTTGCTTGATTTTCGCCTTTGCCTTATCAGCTGCTGAGGCATCCGCTGGAAATGTAAAAACCCGTTGCCATTCACCATACATTGGGTTTGGCAGAATAATGTATTGCGGCAGCATTTCTGCCAAGCGCTCCTTCACTAATTCTTTGCCATAGGCATTACTACGCGCTTTAAAAACCTCATTGAAATCGCGAAGGTTATCTCCAATATATTGAAGCACCTGGTGGTTTTGCGTTACTTGTGCTCTGCGCTCTGATTTATCGCTTAAATCACCCATTAACAGCACATGGTCTGGGTCTGCATTGGGTAATTGGTATCTATTCAAGTTTAGCATTGTTGGTTCTAAATACTTTTCAGAACGATTAGAAATATAAAATACGGTAACGCCATTTTCTTCGCAAAAACGCAAAAACGCACCAACACCGGGTAAAAGATTAGCATTTGCTTTTTCTACCCAAACGCGCCAGCTGTCTTCTGAGTAGGTTTCTCCTTTTTGTATCAATGAGATTTGATAAGGGCTATTGTCTAGCACTGTTTCATCTATATCTAAAACCACTGCTGGCGGCATACCAGGTTTTAGTTGTGTTAGCTTTTGACTGAGCATTAACGTGGCATACGCATACGTTTGCTCATAGAGATAGTAATTCTCTGCAGAGGTATTATACCAAATTACAGCATCAACATTTTGCTGGCTAAGCAGCGTGTTTTCATCAACGGTCTTTTGGGCTTGTGGGGCTTGCTTTGTGGCGGTACATGCCAATATTGCTAAGCCTGTGGCTAGACTAAGCGTAAATGTCTTTACGATACGTATCATCATCTTCTGTTCCGTTTATACTATTTAAATAACTTCTATATCTGGTGGGGGCAATTTCGTGATTTTCTAGCGCCTTCAAAACCGCGCAACCAGGTTCATTAACATGCAGACAATTGTGAAATCGACAAGCTGATTTTAGGCGTAAAATTTCTGGAAAATAATCACCAATCTCAGCCTTTTCCATGTCTACCAAGCCGAAACCACGTATGCCGGGTGAGTCTATTACAAACCCGCCAAAATGCAACGGAAACATTTCTGCGAAAGTGGTAGTATGCATGCCCTGTTGGTGTGTATCGCTAATTTCTTGTGTTTTTAGGTTTAAAGAAGGTTCTACTGCATTAACCAAGGTACTTTTACCTACGCCACTATTACCCGAAAGCAGGCTAACTTTACCGCGTAACAATTCCTTAAACGCATCTGTGTTTTCCCTTTTTGTGGCCGAAGTTACCAACGTTTTATAACCAGCTTGTTGATACACCAACTCGAAGTACTCCAAATCTGCCAAGGCATCTTCACCGTACAAGTCTACCTTATTAAAAACGATTACAGCTGGTATGCTGTATGCTTCTGCAGTTACCAAAAACCGGTCTATAAAGCCTGGTAATGTTTTGGGTGAAGCAAGTGATACAATCAATACTGCTTGATCCATATTTGCAGCAATGATGTGGGTACGCTTACTTAAATTAACACTTTTACGGATAATATAATTTTTACGATCAACCAGTACGGTGATTACGCCTTGCCCTTCAGCACCTTCATCTTCAACAATAACGTGATCACCAACGGCTATGGGATTGGTACTCTTGATACCATGAGTTCTAAATTTTCCCTTAAGTCGGCATTGCAAAACAGTGCCATTCTCTAGCATTACGCTATACCAGCTTCCGGTTGATTTGAGAACGGTACCATTCATTA
>CAYQDW010000012.1:2768-48291 GCA_964416385.1 uncultured Cryomorphaceae bacterium
TAGCGCGCTTCGTACATTTCCTGATAATAATCCTTATAGGCGCCTGAGGTAACATGCTCTAGCCACTCGGTGTTTTCAAGGTACCAGTCTATGGTTTTTTCTAATCCTTCCTCAAAGGTTACAGATGGACTCCAGCCCAACTCCTTGTTGATCTTACTGGCGTCTATGGCGTAACGCAAGTCATGTCCGGGGCGGTCTTTAACATAGGTGATAAGCTGTTCACTTTCGCCTTGGCTGCGCTCTAGTTTTCTATCCATAATGCTGCAAAGCACCTTTATCAGGTCTATGTTCTGCCACTCGTTAAAACCGCCAATGTTGTAGGTTTCGTGGTTTTTTCCTTCATGAAAAACCAGATCTATGGCACGGGCATGGTCAATAACATAGAGCCAATCGCGGGTGTATTTGCCATCGCCATATACAGGCAATGATTTTTTGTTGATGATATTATTGATGAACAACGGAATCAACTTCTCCGGAAAATGATTGGGGCCGTAGTTATTACTGCAATTGGTAAGCACATAGGGCAAGCCATATGTTTCGCCATAGGCACGCACAAAATGATCGCTGCTGGCTTTAGAGGCTGAGTAAGGCGAGTTTGGATCGTAAGGCGTGGTTTCTGTAAACAGACCTGTTTCGCCCAGTGTGCCATACACCTCATCGGTGCTGATGTGGTAGAACCGCTTGTTAGCCATGTTGTCTTTCCATAGATCGCGGGCTGCATTGAGCAGGTTTACCGTGCCAATTACGTTGGTGCGCACAAAGGCCAGCGGGTCTGTAATGCTGCGGTCTACGTGACTTTCTGCTGCCAGGTGCAACACACCATCTGGTTTGTACTCGTTAAAAATGCGGTTGATAGCATCAGCATCAACAATATCCGCCTTAATAAAGGTGTAATTAGGCGCATTCTCAATATCCTTCAAATTCTCCAAGTTGCCGGCATAGGTAAGCAAGTCAAGATTTATGATGCGGTAATTGGGGTACTTGTTCACAAACAGGCGCACCACATGGCTGCCGATAAAACCGGCTCCTCCGGTTATGATGATGGTCTTGTTAAAGTTCATATGCTTAAAAGTAATAGCCCGACAAAGAAACGCGTTATCTCACGCCTGTGCAACGTTAGCAATACGGAATAGCAACTTAAAGGTCGATTTTTCCCATTCGTATTACAACAATTACCAAACTTATGAAACCAACTTAGAGAGGGAGGGCGATGTCATTCCCGGTATGGGATTTAGCGTGGGGTATCGGTTTTAAGGATTTACCAATTTCTCTTCCCACCGCCAGGCATCGCGCATGGCATCTTCTATGGTTAATTGGGTTTTCCAGCCTAAAACGGTATTGGCTTTGGTGGTATCTGCATAGGCCTGCACCACATCGCCAGGTCTGCGGGGCGCGAATTTCCAGTTCAGTTTTTTACCGCTGGCCTTTTCAAAAGCAGCAATAGCTTCCAACACAGAAGAACCTTTGCCGGTGCCGAGGTTAAAGACCTCAAAAGCAGTTTCATTCTTTGCTGCAATCAACCGGCTTAGCGCCACCACATGGGCTTTGGCCAAATCAACCACATGAATGTAATCGCGGATGGCGGTACCATCTGGCGTTGGGTAATCATTGCCAAAAACACTCAACACCTCACGCTTGCCAATAGCAGTTTGCGTGATGTAAGGCACGAGGTTTTGAGGCACGCCCAACGGTAATTCGCCAAGAATAGCTGTGGAGTGGGCGCCAATCGGGTTAAAATAGCGCAAAGCGATAGCCGAAAACTCCGGGTGGGCTGTTATCGTCTCGCGAATGATCTCTTCGCCTATCTGCTTGGTATTGCCGTACGGACTCTCAGCTGGCACCACAGGTGCATCTTCCGTGATCGGCATTTTTTCGGCTTGCCCGTAAACGGTACAGCTGCTGCTAAAAATAAAGTTGCTCCAGCCGCGCTGGGTAAACTCCTGCAGGAGATAGATCAGACTGGCGAGGTTGTTTTCGTAGTAAGCTAGTGGCTTGGCTACACTCTCGCCTACGGCCTTAAATGCTGCAAAATGGATGCAGCCGTTAAACGTATATTTCTCGCAAAGGGCGTGTGTAGCGGCCTTATCGCTTAAGTCAACTTGCTCAAACACCGGCCGCACACCGGCTATTTCTTCAATGCCGTCTAGCACTTCAATGCGGGTGTTGCACAGGTTATCTGCAATTACCACTTCGTAGCCTGCAGCTATTAGCTCAACGGCTGTGTGCGAGCCAATGTAGCCGAGGCCACCAGTTAGGAGGATTTGGGGTTTTGTTATTGCGTTTGTTGATTTCATACTACCTCACCCCCGACCCCTCTCCTCAAAGGAGAGGGGAGGCGTGTATCTCTTCTATGTGTTTGGTTTGCGTGAATACGCCTCAAAGTCTTTGTGCTCTTTTTTATAAAGCTCTTCCTCGGGCAGATTTTTAAAGTATTCGTACGTGATTTTTAGTCCTTCTGCGCGACTAACTTTCGGCTCCCAGCCCAAGATAGCGCGCGCCTTATCAATATTTGGCTGGCGCTGCGTAGGATCATCTTTGGGTAGATCTTTATAAATCACCTTCTGCGTGGTTCCCGTAAGCTTTATAATTTCGTCTGCAAACTGTTTAATGGTGATTTCATCAGGATTGCCAATATTCACCGGACCGGCATAATCGCTCAACAGTAAACGGTAAATACCTTCAATTAAATCGTCTACATAACAGAACGAACGGGTCTGGCTGCCATCACCAAAAACGGTTAAATCTTCGCCCCGTAGTGCCTGGCCAATAAATGCAGGTAAAACGCGGCCATCATTCAAGCGCATACGTGGCCCATAAGTATTGAAAATGCGCACAATGCGGGTTTCTAAACCATGATAGGTGTGATAGGCCATGGTAATCGCTTCCTGAAAGCGCTTGGCTTCGTCATAAACGCCACGCGGCCCCACAGGATTTACATTGCCCCAATACTCTTCGGTTTGTGGGTGTACCGTAGGATCACCGTAAACCTCAGATGTTGAAGCGATGAGCATACGCGCTCCTTTTGCCATAGCCAAACCAAGGCAGTTGTGCGTTCCCAGACTACCCACTTTTAGTGTTTGGATGGGTATCTTCAAATAGTCTATCGGGCTGGCCGGAGAGGCAAAATGCAAGATATAATCGAGTTTACCGGGTACATGAATAAACTTGCTTACATCATGATTGTAAAATTCAAAATGTTCAAGCTTAAACAGGTGCTCTATATTTTTCAAATCACCAGTTATGAGGTTATCCATACCAATAACGTGGTAGCCCTCCTTAATAAAGCGGTCGCAAAGGTGAGATCCCAAAAATCCAGCTGCACCGGTAATCAATACTCTTTTCATAATTTTTCAGTCATTAGTTATTAGTCCTTAGCTTTTAGACGGTAGTTCTACTAAAGACTCAAAACTTTTACTTTACGCCGATACCATAATAGGTAAAGCCACGACCGCGCATAGCCGCTGCATCATATAAGTTTCGGCCATCAAACACCACCGGAGTTTTTAACAACGTACTTAACTTATCCCATTCTGGCACACGGAATTCTGCCCATTCTGTTACCAATAATAAGGCGTCTGCGCCATTGGCCGCTTCATATTCATTCTTTGCATAGGTAATGGTGTCGCCTAGATCGCGAGTTGCCTCGTGCATAGCCACAGGGTCATACGCGCTTACTGTAGCGCCTTGCGCTAATAATTTGTTGATGAGTACAACACTAGGCGCTTCGCGCATATCATCCGTATTGGGTTTAAATGAAAGCCCCCAGATGCTAAAGTGCTTGCCTTTTAAATCACCACCAAAGTGGTTCATTATTTTATCAAACAATACACTTTTCTGGTCATCATTCACATCTTCAACGGCTTGCAGAATGCGCATGTCGTAGCCATGTTCTTTAGCTGTTTTTATCAAAGCTTTTACATCTTTGGGGAAACAGCTTCCGCCATAACCTATACCTGGATAAATAAAACGGTTACCAATACGGGGATCAGAGCCTATGCCCTTGCGTACCATATTTACATCCGCACCCATGATTTCGCATAGGTTGGCCACATCATTCATAAAGCTAATCTTGGTGGCTAGCATGCTATTTGCGGCATACTTGGTCATTTCCGCAGAAGGAATATCCATAAAAATTACAGGGTGACCATTTAAGGTAAACGGACGGTATAAGCGATCCATTACGTCACGGCTACGGTCACTTTCAACCCCAACAACTATGCGATCTGGTTTCATGAAATCTTCTATGGCAGCACCTTCTTTCAAGAATTCGGGGTTGCTGGCCACATCAAAAGGAATATCAGCACCACGCTTTTCAAGCGCCGCTTTAATTTCTGCGCGTACCTTTTCTGCGGTACCAACAGGAACCGTACTCTTTGTTACAACAACCAAATACTCCTGCATGGTTTCACCAATTGACCTTGCCACAGCAAGCACATATTTTAGGTCGGCACTGCCATCTTCACCTGGAGGGGTTCCTACGGCAATAAATGCCACTTCGGCACCTTGAATGCTTTCTCCCAAATTGGTTGAAAAGTGTAATCGATTTTTTTGCGTGTTACGCGAAACTATATCTTCCAAGCCTGGCTCATAAATGGGTAAAATACCTTTATGAAGATTTGAAATTTTCTTCTCGTCAATATCTATACAAGTAACTTGGATGCCTACATCGCTTAGGCAGGCTCCGGTAACTAGGCCAACATAGCCTGTACCAACTACAGCAATTTTCATGTTATTGATTTACAAATTCTAAAACACTATTAGTAATATATTCTATTTGATCTGGTGTTAACTCTGTGTGCATGGGCAGAGAAATCACTTCTTCTACTAAATTTTCTGTAAAAGGAAATGCCCCTTTGCCATACCGGTCTGATGCGTATGCACTTTGCATGTGCAGTGCTACGGGGTAATAAATCATGCTGGGAATATCTCGATCAGCCAAATACCCACGCAAGCCATCTCTGTCTGCGTCCTTAACTTTTAGGGTGTATTGATGAAACACATGCGTAGAATTAGCAGCACGCGCTGGAATACGTAATTTCGGATGCTCACCAAATGCTTTGTCATATGCCGCAGCAGCACTTTGCCGAGACACATTGTAATTGTCTAGCTGTCTTAACTTAATACGAAGAATGGCAGCCTGAATACTATCAAGACGAGAATTCACACCAATACTATCATGATAATACTGCTTGCTTTGGCCATGATTTACAATCATCCGCATTTTTGCGGCTAAATCATCATTTTGCGTGAAAATAGCTCCGCCATCACCAAAACAGCCTAAGTTTTTACTGGGGAAAAAGCTGGTTGCGCCTATGGTTCCGATGGTTCCTGCTTTTGCTGTGTTACCATCTGCGAACGTATAGGTTGCACCAATAGCTTGAGCGGTATCTTCGATAACAAACAAATTATGCGCCTTCGCAATACGCATAATTTCATCCATATTGGCGCATTGTCCAAACAAATGAACAGGAACAATGGCCTTTGTTTTTGGCGTAATAGCCGCTTCAATGGCGGCAGGATCTATTAAAAAAGTTTCTGGTTCAACATCAACTAATACCGGCGTAAGCTTTAATAGGGCAATCACCTCAGCCGTAGCAACATAAGTAAACGTGGCGGTAATAACTTCATCGCCAGGTTGTAAGTCAAGGGCCATCATGGCTACTTGTAAAGCGTCTGTTCCATTTGCGCACGGGATTACATGCTTTGCCTGCAAATAATCTTCAAGTTCAGTTTGAAATGCTTTTACCTCTGGGCCATTAATAAAAGCTGCTTGGTTCATCACTTCTGCAATAGCTGTATCAACTTCGGGTTTAATCTTTTGATACTGCGTGATAAGATCTACCATGCGAATGGGCTGCATAGAACAAATTTTAGGTTGGCAAAAGTACATATTGAAACGGCAACACGAGACATTATAAGTTTGAGTTTTGCCGAAAGCGAAATTCTGAACGCATATCTGTAACGATTATCTTCGTGCACCATGAAAAACATACTATTTCTGGTTTCAGTAATTGCGATAAGCGCCAACACCATTAACGCTCAGGTTAATGTTAGAGATAGTGCAACATCTGCTTGGCATTTTAAAATCGACATGAGTACTTATGTTCCGGGAGCAGATCTTGCAGAACGCTATGGGGCCATTTTTGGCATAGGGATGTCTATCCAGAAAAAGACTAAAGCTAATTGGCTATTTGGCGCTGAAGGAACTTTTTTCTTTGGCAACAGCGTAAAAAACACCATTGGCATTTACGGCAGCCAACTCACCAATCAAGGTTTTTTTATTGGGCGCAATGGCGAGTATGCCACAATAGAATTCTTAGCACGCGGATTTTACACTGGTGGTTTTATTGGTAAAATTTTTCCAGTGCTCAACCATAACCAGAGTTCGGGCTTATTTGTAAAGATTGGCGGTGGTTTTGTACAAAATCAAATTTACACGCGTAATCCAGGTGAAACGTATCCCCAATTTCTTGGCGAATACGGCAAGGGTTATGACCGTTTGCACAGTGGTTTTGCATTAAACCAGCAAATTGGCTATCTGCATAGTGGCAATAGGCGAACGATTAATTATGCAATAAGCTTGGAGTGCATCCAAGGCTTTACCCAAAATAGAAGGGTATATAATTGGGATACACGTGCAGTAGATAACCAACAAAAAACCGACCTGTACTTTGGCCTAAAACTTTCATGGTTTTTACCCGTATATAACAAAAACGAACAGAAGTTCTTCTATTACTAATGTTGACGTTATACAACTTGTTGATACGGATTTATGGCGGACTCATTATGATTGCCGCACCTATTAATAAAAAAGCCCGCGCTTTTATTAATGGGCGAAAAACCGTTTGGAAACACCTAGAAAAAGCGCCAAAAGATCATGTTGTTTGGTTTCATGCTGCTAGTTTGGGTGAATTTGAGCAAGGAAAACCAGTTATGGAAGCCTTAAAACAAGCGCACCCCGAAATTAATCTGGTAGTTACTTTTTTCTCACCTTCTGGCTATAGCGTTAGAAAAGATTATGAACATGCTTTTGTCTTGTATTTACCACTAGACACACCCATTAATGCCAAAAGATTCATCAGCACATTAAAACCAAAGTTGGCCATATTTATTAAATATGAATTCTGGGCTAATTATTTGGATACGCTTCATCATGCAAGCATACCTACAGCGGTCATTGCAGCTCAGTTTAGGCCAAATCAGTTTTTATTTTCACCAATAGGTGCATTTATAAAAAAGCGCATTGCCCGACTTGACTTAATTACTGTGCAATACCCTAATGCTAAAGATCTTTTGCTGGGTCATGGTTTTGACGAAAAAAAGATTTCCGTTTGTGGTGATAGCCGTTTTGACCGCGTACAACAAACCGTAACTTCAGCCCAAGAAATTCCTGAGTTGGCCTTGTTTTGTGGCGATTCGCCCTTGCTAATCTTAGGAAGCTGTTATGAGCAAGAAGTACATTTTGCGCTGAATATCATACGCGATTTCCCAGAATGGAAAGTGGTACTTGCACCACATTTTGTTGACAACACCTACGTTTCGCAGTTAGAAAAGATGCTGCCCGAAAAGGCCATTAGATTTACAGATTTTGCGAAGTATAACGGAGAACGCTTTCTTATTATTAACACCATTGGTAAGTTGGCGGCGGCCTACAGGTACGGAGACATCGCTGTTGTAGGCGGAGGATTTAGGGGCGGCATCCATAATACATTAGAACCGGCAGCGTTTGGACTGCCCGTATTTTTCGGTCCTAAGCATCATAAGTTTCCAGAGGCAAATGCTATGATTGCTGTTGGCGTTGGATTCGAAATCAATAATACAGATGCGGCTGGCAAGACCCTAAAAGATTTGCTAACTAACACGCAACTGCGCAAAACACTTCAGGAAAAAACAACGGCATTTGTGTGCGGAAACGTTGGCGCAACAAATTGTATTATTGAGCATTTAAAACCATTTTTGTCTTAAAACAACTCGTCTTTTTCTATTAGATTTGGCATAGGTGCGGGTGGTGTTGGATTTAAATTTGGTGTGCATTTCAAGCACATGGTTAAGAACAACAACAATGGTAATGCTGCGAGTATTAAAGATTTTCTTATGGAGCTAGAATTTGAGCAAAAAAAAAAAACGAATGCAAAACAAATCATTCAGATTTTTTATGTCTACCTCAAACTAAAGCATCTTCCTGGGTTTACCCGCAATAAAATCTTTTAAGTAAAAAGGTTCATGGTAGGCTACATCTGTGAACCTTTTTTCTAGATAATAAGCTTCGCTAACCGCTACCATATCTGCCGCCTGTGGCAGACATTGCATCACTTTAATATTTCTGCCTAATAGCTGAACAGTTTTATCGGCAGCATCACCTACAATAAGCGTGTTTTCTGGTAAATCAGGCCAACTTTGTGGAGTTACCTCTACGGCAGAAATTTGAGACTGGGCGGTATTCTTGTCTGCAAAAAGCTGCGCATAAACCTCGTTTCTGCGGGCATCTATAACACTAAGAATTGCACCATTATGCGCATGTGCTGCCTGGGCGAAAACCCGTGTAGTATCAACCGCAATAAGTGGTAATTGAAGCGCATAACACAACCCTTTGGCTGCTGAAACACCTATGCGCAAACCTGTGTAGGAGCCTGGCCCATTTGAAACAGCCACAGCATCAAGACTATTAAGACTTATGTGAGCTTTTTGGCAGGCCTCTGCAATAAATGCATGAAGCTTTTCTGCATGAATGTACTTGTCATCAGACTGATGCACATGAGCCAATACCGCGCCATCTTTACCAATGGACACAGCGCAATTATGTGTTGCTGTTTCTAGATTTAGAATTAGCGCCATACACCCGCTTACTGGTCTGCGCTTTCTTCAGTTGCTTGCGTCTCATCTTCTCGCTTTTTATTGCGCAATGCAACAGATGATCCGTTTTTAAGTCGCTTACTTACAACATCGTATGGGCCTGAAATAATCTTAGTTTCTGCAGCTAAACCGTTCAATATTTGAATATATCTATCATCTTGAACACCCGTTTCTACCACCTGTAATGCTGCCTTGCCTTCATTCCAAACAAAAACAACTTCGTACATCTCATCTTCATCATCAGGACTTTCACTTGCTGTGTTCTTGCTACGATAACTGCGTGATGCGGTAGAGGTATCGCTTCTGGTGGTTACGGCACTTATTGGTACGGCAGGCACGTTTTTAACCACATTGGTACGGATATCAACGGTGGCCGTCATACCCGGTCTGAACGGATTTTGCCCATTGCTCATCAATTGAACGTATGATGATTTCAAAATCCGCACTTTCACATCAAAATTGGTTACTTGATCGGCAGAAGAACCAATTGAGTTGGCTGAGTTGGCAATTTCAGTAACTACACCCTTAAACTCTTCACCCAGATAGGCATCTACCTCAATAAGTGCGGTATCACCCATGTGCACGCGCACAATATCATTTTCATTTACCTCTACCAGCACTTCCATACTTTCAAGGTTAGCCACACGTAGCATTTCTGTTCCTGCCATTTGGGCTGTTCCAACAACGCGTTCTCCAAGCTCTACGTTAAGCTTAGAAATGGTACCGCTAGCTGGAGCTATAATAATGGTACGCTTCAGATTCTTACGTGCTTCATCCAGATTTGCTTCAGCACTTTTAAGCTGAAATTCAGACGCTTCGAAACTCGCCTCTGCAACCGCATGCGCCCGCACAGCGGCATCATATTCTGCCTGAGAAATCACTTTTTGTGCATACAGTTTAGATTGTCTATTGTAGACATTCTCGGCTTCAATAAGTTGTGCTTTGGCTTGTGATCTTCCTGCTTTTGCGGAATTAACTGCTGCTATGCTACGGGTTACAGCACTCTCGTAAAGATCAGGATTAATGCGTACGAGCAAGTCTCCATCATTTACAAATTGCCCCTCTTTTATTGGTAGTGAGATTATTTCGCCACTTACTTCAGAAGTAATTTTCACTTCTGTTTCGGGCTGTATCTTTCCGCTTGCCGTTACTGTTTCAACAATGGTTCTTAATTGCACCACTTCTTGGTCAACAGAAAACTCATTTGCACTTTTCCCAATCCAGCCAGCCTTTTTAGCTACCACCAAAAAGACCAATAATACCGCCACTATAATTAATACAATCCGTAATTTTTTATTCATAACCGGTTATAGTGTTAGTGCATTAGTAAGATAAAATTCTAATACTTTTATTTTGAAGATATAGTCATACTTGCTTTGAAGCACTTGAGCGGTAGCGTTTAGATATCTACTGCGCGTATTTTCAAATTCAAAAATATTGAGTGCGCCCTCTTCTAATCTTTTTTGTGCATAATCCCAAGACTCTTGGTTAGCCTCAAGACTTTTTTCTGCTGCCTTATAATTTTTTAAGCTTGCCAGCGCATCTGTATATGCGCGTTGTATGGTTTGGCGCAACGCATTTTTTTGCTGCTCTAATTGTAGCATGTTTTGTTCTAGCTGTAATTCAGCAGATTGTACATTACTTCTAGTTGAAAGCCTATTAAAGATTGGCACTTGCACATTAATACCAACAAATTGGTTGATATTATTTCTAAATTGATCAAAAAATGGATAAGTCTCAAAAGCGAGCGGAAAATCAACTGGTTGTAGCGTATAAATAAAATCTCCGCCACCAGGTTGTGTTGAGCCAATAATTCCATAGTCAGTTGCCGTATTGGTAACACGGAGGAAGTCGCCAGCTGCATTGCTATTTATCTGACCAGACAGAGAAACTACAGGTGCAAAACCTGCTTTGGCTATGCCCACTTGCATTTGGGCAGCCTGTACGTTTACCTCTGCATTTTTTATGGTAGGCTGATTAACTTTTGATACCTCATAGATTTCTTGAGGCGTGTAATTAAGTAACGTGTTATCTGCAGATTCAATTTGCGGTGTAACGATATCAAAATCCGAAACATCTTCTAGCTGTAACAACTGCGCCAACTGAAGCTTGCTTAAATCTAGATTATTTTGGGCTGCAATTAAGCTTTGCTCATCTGACGCATATTGGGCTTCAAATTGCAGAAAATCACCCTTTGGAATAGCACCTGCTTCATAAAGCTTTTGATTGCGCTGCATAATTTTATCACTTATGGCAAGCTGATTTTGAGCTACAGCAACAACCTGCTTATTGAGTAGAATTTGCAGAAAAGAAGAAACGATATTTAATCCGATATCATTTTTAATAGACTCGAGATTATACAAGCTAGCCATATAATCTAACCTCGCCTTACTAATTTGCTTGTAATTCTGAAGACCATCAAATATGACCCATTGACTACTAAGCGTTACAGAAGATGTTTGCCGATCACCGCGTAAACGCTGGTTCGTAATAGGATCAATATTAAAACCAAATTGCCAGAAATAGCCTCCTGAAAAGTTCAAATTCGGAAAGAGGTTCGCTACCGCTACATCTTTACTAATCTCTGCACTGCGCAAACTCAGTTCGTTCTGCTGTATTGTTAAGTTGTTTTCAAAGGCATAATCTATACACTCTTGTAAAGACCAAACTTTTTGCTGTGCATTGGTTGAGAAACTTACACAGACGATACCAATAACGAAGATATATTTCATTGTTGTGGCGACTAAAGGCGGTGATGTTGTTTACAATCCACAAATATAACAATCAGCCTGCCGGGTTGTGGTAAAGAAATGTTAAGCCCCCTTTGTCTGCTTAGAAAGGCTTTTTTTGTGGCGATAGATGAAATATGCAACTGTACCTATCAATATGTACGGAAAGGCCATCAAAAACATAATGCCATTATTAAGGCCAGAGGCCATGCTATCGCCCCCATTCATGTTACTTTCTACAACGGCCTTGCACATGGCACATTGTGCTGATGCGCTATAAATAGATGTAAATAGGGTAAGAAGCAATAAAACTACTCTCATCGGTTTAATAATATGGGGCCATAAATAAATAAACTAACACGCCCGTTACAGCTACATATAACCATATGGGAAATGTGTATCGAACCACTTTTTTGTGTTTTGTGATTTCGCCATTCCAACCTCTATAAATGGCGAACATGGCCAATGGCAACACAGGTATGCTCAATGCGATGTGAGAAATAAGAATTGGGAAATAGATGTATCTAATCAGACCTTCGCCACCAAATTTAGCGTCTGGGGTACTTATATGAGCTACCACATAACTTACTAAAAACACCGCACTCAAAATAAACGCAGTTACCATAGCCGCTCTATGCTGCATAATTTTCTTTTTACGAATAAAAAGTACCCCTGCTATCAGCAAGACTGCCGTGCTACCATTTAATATGGCATGAAAAAAAGGTAATGAGCGTGTATCAAATGCACCTATTTGAAGTTTCATATCATCTGGCAATGCAAATAATCCAGCAACAGCAATAGGTACTATTACAGAAAGTACAACGATAATTGGAACTACCGTTTTATCGCTATTTTTTTTCAAGGTTGTGTTTGTATCGCTCATATTCTGCAATTAAAACTTTGATGTCTTCTTCTAGTTCATTTACCTGTGTAGCTTGTAAAACATCATAAGCACCAATCATGTTTCCTTGGTCATCTTTTCTTGATCTAATTCTACCTTCCCAATCTACAAGAACAACATTTTGAGAGTGTAAAAAACCACCTGGTGCCAATTGATCTTCAAATGCGCTTAAAAAATAGGCTTCGGCTGCAGTATAAAGTTCTTCTTGGGTACCTGTTACAAATTTCCACTTTCGGGTATCTGCGCCCAACTGTTTGGCGTATTTATGAAGTGCTTCAACAGAGTCTCGTAAAGGATCTACCGTATGAGATAGAAGCATAAAATCTTCAAAACCACCAAACCGCTTTTGCACCTGTAAAAGATTAAAGTTCATTGCGGGGCAGATGGTTGGGCAATTAGCGAAAAAGAAACTTGCTAAAAATACTTTTCCGCGCAAACTGTCTCGCGTTAATAAATTGCCATCTTGGTCTGTAAATGCAAAATCCGGGATATGGTATGCAACAGTATCACCTGTGGGCATTCCCTCCTGTAACTCCGGCATTTCTACATACGGTAGCGTTTCAAAAAAAACGTCTTTTAAACCGTAAACAAATACTAAATACACAAAAACGGGCAGTACTAACATAGAAATTAATACTACCCGAGCTGTTTTGCCCATTATATGAATAATTAGTTATTACCCGAACATGTATGAACCCTCAGTAAGAACGATAAACGTTAAATAAGGAATCAAGATAAGTGCTGGCAGATATATAGTCCAATTAAAACTTGTTTTTTCATACTTCAAATGCATAAAAAATGCCACAATGAAATATGCCTTTACCAGCGTTAGTATGATAAAAATGTAGTTAAGAATACTTGTGCCGAAAAGGTTACCGAGCAAAAAGCCAGGCTTTATGATACCCAATGCCACTTCTACAGCCGTTATGATGAGAAGAATCCAGAATGTTTTCCAAATCCAACCCGTTCCTTGAGGATGATTATCTGCCATGATTATACTATTAAACGAGATAAAAGAATGTAAATACGAATACCCAAACGAGGTCTACAAAGTGCCAATAAAGACCAACTTTTTCAACCATCTTATAGTGCCCTCTTCGCTCATAGGTTCCTAAGAGGACATTATAGAATATGATGAAATTAAGCACTACCCCAGAAAATACGTGGAAACCGTGGAAACCAGTAATGAAAAAGAAGAAATTGGCAAACTGTTGTTTACCATATTCATTGTGACGCATGTTAGCGCCTTGTACCGCAGAGGCACTATTCAGAGCATCTAGTGCTTCTGATCGACTAAAAGTTTTACCAGCCTTGCCAGGCTCTTTTAATGTATAGCTCTCATTTGCTCTAAAAGCAGCAAAAACTTCCTCTTGTGCAAATTCTTCACCATGATTGCTGGCATGTCCTTCTTCTAAACCATGAATAAGTTGAGAAAAAGATATGGTCTCACCATCAGCGCCAACTACATGCACTATGTTTTGATCTTTTAGTTCAATGGCACCTTTATCACCAATGATAAAATGGTACCACTCCCAAGCTTGAGAACCTAGGAATATAGCACCGCCTATTATGGTGAGAAACATCCAAAGAATTACGCCTTTCTTGTTCATATGATCTCCGGCATGCACTGCAAGTACCATTGTAACAGAAGACATGATAAGAATAAACGTCATTAAAGCCACGTATAACAACGGATGATCGCCTTCTAAAAATGGAAAATGCGTAAAAACGTCTTCAGCCACCGGCCAAGTCATTTCATTTTTGAAACGTATCATACCATAAGCGGTAAGAAAACCAGAGAAAGTCAGCGCATCAGAAATAAGAAAAAACCACATCATAAGTTTGCCATAGGGCGCACCAAATGGTCGGTTGCCTCCCCCCCAAACTTTTCCGTCTTGATCCATTTCTAAAGTAGATGTTGCCATGTGTTATAGTGGATTATAAAATTGGTGCAATGTTAACGAATAAATAGCAAAAACAGGAAAAGACAAATCCAGACTAAATCTAAAAAATGCCAAAAAATAGCTGCCAATTCAACGCCTAAAATAGCGCCATTAGCATATTTGCCCATTGATGCTTTTATCAATGTTACCAAAAGTGTAACTATCCCCCCAATCATGTGGGCAAGGTGGAAAGATGTTATTGCATAGACCCAGCTCCCGGCAGGGTTACTGCCTTCTCCGGTAAAAAATATACCTCCAGCATATAGGCTCTGCCAGCCCAATACTTGTAAAACACCAAAAGTAAGCCCTAGTACAAGGGTAATGGTTAGTGCTGTAGTGAGCTTATTTGAATCATTTTTGCGTGCTGCTTGTAAGGCAAAAACCATTGATAAACTACTTAATAAAATAACCGCGGTACTATAATAAAAGTAGTTCGGCAGGGCAAACTCGAGCCAGTTTTCACGTTCTAGTAATGATGATCGACTTACAATATACCCACTTGCCAAGCCTGCAAAAGCCATAAACATACTGGCCATACCAATCCAAAGTAAAGGTTTTGCTGCGCCTTGACGTTGTTCTTTTAATAGTGTTACACTATCTTTTTGCATAGCCATATCGTTTTTTAAACCCATTTATTTATTACATAAATTATTTGCACCAATGGCAGATAAATAATACTTGCAAGCATTAATGCACGTGCGGAAACAACGTCTTTTTTCTGGTATAGTTTAATAGCCTTCACCAATAAATAGAGCCCTAAAAACAAAACTAATAGTGCGGCTGGCCATCTTAATGCTAAACTACCTGTAAAACCAAATACTGGCAGAACAGAAACGAAAATTAACCAAAGCGTATAAATAATTATCTGTAATGCCGAATTATTATCTCTTTTTCTATTGGGCAATAAAAAGTAGCCCGCTTTTGCATAATCATCGAAGGCAAGCCATGCAATGGCCCAAAAATGCGGAAACTGCCATAAAAATTGAATGGCAAATAAGGTTCCGGGCTCAATGTCAAAGTCACTTGTTGCAGCCACCCAGCCTAATAAAAATGGAATTGCACCAGGTATAGCGCCTACAAAAACGGCCAATGGGGTTATTGCTTTTAATGGGGTATACAAAGCTACATAGATAAAGATGCTCAACGCCCCAAAAGCAGCCGTTAATGGATTTATTGCATATAACAATCCTAAGCCCAAAAGCATCTGAACTGTGGAGGCTACCATTGCTTCTATAACGCGCATCCGACCTGCTGGTAATGGTCGATTACGGGTGCGTTCCATCAAGGCGTCTCTATTACGTTCTATAACTTGGTTAAAACCATTAGAGGCGCCCACGACCAAAAAACCGCCAATTACCAACGCCATAAATATTGGTAAAGAGAATGTAGAAACCGCTAATAAATAGCCAGCAGATGCCGAGAAAACAACACTAAAGGAAAGGCGCAATTTCATCAATTGCACATAGTCACTAAAGCGTGCATGTGTGAGGGGGCCAGATGAGGCCACGGCTTTTTCTGAAGGCAACGTTCTTGTGGTTTTAAAGGGTGCAAAAATAGGTTATGAAACCCATATACAGAAACCAAAAACCTTTCTTATTTCACAATAAACCAAGGGTTTAATAAGTCTTCTTTGTTATAGCTTAAAGGCACATCACTATTATGATGTTTCATCTCAAAACCGGCATACTTTGCGATGGCATGACCAGCAGCTGTATCCCACTCCATTGTTGGGGCAAATCTTGGATAAACATCTGCCCTGCCTTCTGCCACCATGCATATTTTAAGGCTGCTGCCCTTACTAATTATTTGAACTTCGCCATGCTCATTTTCTACTTGCTGAATATAGGCTTCGGTTTCTGGAGTCATATGCGATCTAGAACCTACAATGGTATAGCTGCTTGTTTTAGACTCAGGCAATTTATTTGCCTTGGCCAGCAGTTCATCCAATGATACTGATAGATTAGAAGTCCATGCACAATTTGTTTTATATGCCCCTATCCCTTCTGCTGCCAAATACATCTCGCCAGTAACTGGCACATAAATCACGCCTAAAACTGGCGCTCCGTTATGTACAAGTGCCACATTAACCGTAAACTCTCCATTGCGCTTTATAAATTCTTTTGTGCCATCTAGGGGATCCACAATCCACAGCTCTGACCAATGCTTACGTTCTTCGTAAGTAATGGCTTTTCCTTCTTCGCTTAATACAGGAACATCTGTTTGCTCCAAAAAACGCATGATTGCCGCATTGCTAGCTTGATCAGCTTGCGTAAGCGGAGATTTATCATCCTTTAAGACCACCTTTGTTTCTTCGTTGTTATATACATGCATTATTGCTGCCCCACCAGCCAAGGCGGCCTGCACAGCCGTAAACAAATTGCTTTTTAAGTCTTTCATATATTTTATGTAAATAAAAAACCCCCTTACGGGGGCTATATTTTCTATTGAAGTTTAGCATTAATAGGTACGGTGTACTGCATCCTTACAGGCTTACCCCGTTGCTTTGCTGGTTGAAAACGCGGCAACCCTTTAACAACGCGCATAGCCTCGTCATCTAATAGCGGGTCTACACCTCGCGCAACGGTTACATTACTAATGCTTCCGTCTTTTTCAATAACGAAGTTTACAAACACCCTGCCTTGAATACCCATTTGACGGGCCATTTCAGGAAACTTGAAATTTTTGCCAATGTGCGTCATAATACTTTGGTTGAAGCAATTAAAACGCTCTTCTTCTGTAGCAAACTTTTCGCAACCCGGAAAGACAGGTTTGTTTTCTACAACGGCAAAATTGAAAATCTCATCAGTGTCTTCATCTACATCTTCAATAAATTCGATTTCGTCAGACTCATCAAATTCTGTTGTTTCAAATTCAACTTCTTCAATTTCCAAATCGTTTTCTACAATTTGAATAACCTCTGGCGGTGCAGGAGGTGGTGGGGGTGGTGGCTGTTGTTGACGTTGGGTGATTGGAATAATCTCATCGTCAGCATCAATATTCAGCTGCCCTAAATCCATCAATGAACGCTCATAAAAGCGCCACTCAAAGGCAATAAACACAACTGATAATGTAAATACCAAGCCCGCTAAAAAGAAGGTGACTTTTTTGTTTTCCAGATTAAGGGAATCTGCTTTTCTGTTTTTCATAATAGCAAATTTTCGGGGTTAAATATAATTATATCTACCTATTACAATGCGCATGCGGAGGTTAATTCTGCCTAATATTAACAGGCAATGTAAATCGCGTTTTTACCGCCTTACCCCTGTACTGACCTGGCTGCATTGGTGGTAGACTTTTTATCACGTTTACGGTTCTATCAATGGTGCATTGATCTTCGCCCCTAAGCACTTCAATATCGGCTATTTCTCCGCGCTGTGTAATTACAAATGAAACGATTAAGTTTTCTTGAATAACACCCCAAGGCCCTGAGCATGGTTTTAGTTTACGCGCAACATAACCACGGATGTTTTCTACAAAACAAGCGTAACGTTCTTTTTCTGTGAGGATGTTTTCGCAGCCCGGGAAAACTGGTTTTTTATCAAGTGCCTCCATGATTACCTCAATAATCACTTCTTCAGAAAAGGTTGGTATCTCATCTAAAGGCTCATTAAAATCATCATTAGGATCTGGTGCAGCATTTGGGATTTCAATAAAGATGCTGCTTAGCACATTGCGCGTTTCTTTTTTAACCTCTTTAACTTTTTCTTGTGGTGGCTCTGGTGGCGTTCTACGGGTAATGGGCATCTGGTTTTCATCCATCATAGAAACCTCTTTTAAAGCACAGTCTAATTTTTCTTTCTCATATTGTTTTAGATTGAACAGACCATAAATGCCAAGTAAAACTAAGATTAGTCCAAATAAGAAAAACGTGGTTCGCTTATCTTCTAAGGTTGATTGTTTTTTGTTGTTCCATTTCATAACTGTTGAATTTTGAATTGCACATGGTGCACTGCATTTCAACAATTAGGCCAATTGTAATTTTAATGTGTTAATTAACACATCCCCCTCATAAAAATTTACTTGAGAAAGCGGTTTAAAGCCGCTGCAGCCACAGAACCAAGGGTATTAAAAAGTATATCAGACCACTCAAAATGCCTTCCTTGTATGTATTGCTCTTGGATAAACTCTATTGATATACCCATTAACGAAATTCCTAAGCACAACCATAATAACCATTTGTTAGGAACTGATTTCATCTTATAACGAGATTTCCCGAAAACAAACAACAATGTGAGCACCAAATAAATACCGAAATGTAAAAGAATGTCTGTGGCCTGACGTAGTAGCCCCGGCAGTTCATTTCCGGGCATCAAGCTGAAGTAACAAATTAAAATACCCCAACCAATGGCCGGGGTATAATACAGAATGGTATGCTTTTTTGGATTATCCATTAATAAGCTGCTCATATCCCTCTGCATCGAGAAGCTCACTTACCTCATTAGCGTCATCCATTTTAATCTTCACAATCCAACCTTTACCATAAGGGTCTTCATTAACTAACTCTGGTTTATCTTCTAGGGCTTCATTAAACTCTAGCACCTCTCCACCAACGGGAATGTACAAATCACTTACGGTTTTAACAGCCTCAATACTCCCAAAAACTTCTTCTTTACCAAGGCTTTCACCAACGGTATTTATATCAACAAAAACGATATCGCCCAATTCTCCTTGTGCGAAATCTGTAATACCTATATATGCTACATCACCATCAATACGTATCCATTCATGGTCTTTAGTGTACTTTAAATCGGCAGGAATATTCATGTTTAACTGTTTAATTACCGCGCAAAAATAGTTTTAAAAGTTAGCTTAACAAGTACCATTACTGCCCAAGATTAAATCGAATGCTAATACCAGTATTGAGGTTGTTTGTGGGGAAGGCATTTGAGGTTTTAAACTTTGATAAAATTTGATCGTAATACAGTCTTGCTGTGATACGCGAGTTGATTTGATAATCTGCAGACAGTTTAATAGAATAAACATTTTGACCTGCCGTAACTTGAGTTAAATCCTCAAATATTCGTCTAATTACGGTTTGATTATCACGCAATGAAAAATCGAGTTTAAGCTCTAAATTACTTTGAACTGGTTTGCGATTTGCACCAACGCGAATAAACCGCAACTTTAAATCTTTTACAATATAACCAGCACCAATCACCACTTCTGTACCTTTCATTTCGGTAAGCTGATTATTGGTTATGCTTAGATTTAACATGCGGTCTCGTTTTACTTCTACCTTTAATGATGTATTATTTTTCATCCGCACGTTTACGCCTATAAGTGGACTGAAATTCTCTGAAATGGTAACGGAGGCGACTTGCAACTCGGGCATAAAATCGCCATTTTCATTTCTAAAGTCATCTCCTGGCTGATTTAAGTCTTCACGCTGTTGACGTTGCAAATTGGTAATAAAACTGCTCATGGTATATAATGACCGATACCCATGGCTTACTGTAAAGGTTTGAAAATGCTTTTTGAAGAATTCCATCTTCATAAGCCCCGAATAGTTTAATTGCCAATTGGGCATGGGCAAGCTGGGCCGCGCATTTTTACCAATTGTGTTGGGGTCATAGCCTCCGTAAGCAGCTAAAAACGCAGGCAACATAACATCTTGGCTCAAATAGCTGTAGCCATCATAGCCAACCCGTTGACCACCTGTTGTATCATTTGGCAAAGTGATTAAGCTATCAACATAATTAGGATTTAAAGCTGCGCGCTCTTTTGCTAATCGTTCTGATAAGATTTCGCGGTACGCGAGAAATTGATTAAACACATCAGAGCTATAACCATTAGCCAATGAACTTCGCTCAAAGCTACTAGAGATTGGTAAAAAAGATATGCTGTAATTACCCGTTTGCATTGGGTTAAAAAAGTAATATCCGGTAGCTCTGCCTAAAGTGGTATCTATGTTTGCGTTGTGATATCTATATATGCTTGAATTATTAATAGCATTCACTTTAGTGGCTGTTATTTCAATACGCATATCTGGTATGGGCTCTACAGTGGCTCTAAAGTTTAGGTTTTCTGTAAAGGTTTTTTCAAATCTGTTAGGTTGATTGGTATTTCGGGTGATAAAGCCATTTTCTGAAAGAGACCTTGCTAGTGATTCGTTTTGTGAGAAACCAAATCCAAATGCCGGCCCTGGCGCCCAATTAGATGAAGGTGACATACCAAAATACTGCGGTTGCAATGTATAACCAGGCAAACTCATGCCATTATTTTGAGAATAACTTAATGAGACGTTGCGAACCATCATCATAAAGCGGAAGGTGCTGGCTAAAATCTTTTGCCCAATACCCGGTTTTTTATCCTTGTCTTTGTCTGGTTCACCATCAGCACCATCTTCATTACTTTTCCCTTCTTCTGTACTTTCTTCTTCTAACCGTGTTTGTCTACGGGCCGGTTGTCTTTGGCGTTGCTCTTGGCGCTTACCACTTTGACCACTGTTTATACGTTGCAAATAAGGAATGTTATTATACAACGTTAGCATGTTTAAGGTGCTATTGATTTGAATGGTGTTACCGTTTTGAAGGGTGTTACCAAAATATAAATCAGAATCATTGGGGTTAATGGCGCGTGTACTATTTGTAATCCAATCGTAATCGCCACTATATCTGGCACTCAGATTTACGAAGTCTAGGTAGGGTAATTTATTTATGGGCACTTGCCAATTGATATTTACCGTTTGATGGTAGCGCGTTGGGCGCCCTAGACTTCTCAAATTATCTCTTATGAAGGCGATGTTTGAGTCTGTTCTTGCCGGCCCCGAAAGCTCATCAATACGGGCATCCATACGGGCATTGTAATCTAACTTTAATGATTTGGTTAAATCAAATGCCAAATCATATTGCCGGTTGGCGGTAAAGCTTTTAAAATAAGTGGTGGGTAATTGTATTAGCGGATTATCCGTGTTTCGTTGCTGCGCTTCGGCATTGGTACGTAAGAACTCTGTTCTAAACGTAAACCTTGATGGCAAATAGTAAAAGTTAAAATCTCTGATTAAGGTCAGGTATTTTGATTTAACCTTTTTGAAGGGCTGCACATTTTGTGGCCTTGTTTGATAGGTATAAATCAAGCCTGCCCTGTGGTCTTTTTTAATGTCAAACACCGTATTAATGCTACGCCTAAATGTTTCACTATATGCATACGAAACGCTAAAATTCTCAATGTTCCAAGGCATTGGCATTTTAGAACGTGTACCCCGCCTTTCTTTACGCACATTGGTGAAGTTTATGTTTTTGCGCAGCACATAGTCTTGAGAAGCCTGCCTTAATGAATCTCGCTGACCTTCTTTCTGTAAATTCTCTACGGCATCTTTAAATTCAATATCTGGATCTAGCGGATTAAACATTGGATTTTTCCACTCTTCACTGTAGTTAAAAAACAGCGGTATGCGCACCCCAGATTCTTGGGAGAAAAATTTTCCTAATTCAAAACTTGACTGCAAATCATAGGCTAGTGCTTGAAACTGGTTGCGTTCTTGCACACTTTGGTCTAGAGAACCAAAACCTATAGAACTCGTATTTCCACTAAGTGAAATATCTGCAAAGTCTGCCAACTTTGCTGTAACCCTACCATTGGCGGCCCAGCCCCCACGTTGATCAAAATCTGTTAGGCGCAATTCATTAACCCAAACTTCGGCACATTTGGGCAAACCATCATCAGGGTCTTGTGGGCTTGTTTTTTTGGGGTTTCTGATGCCAATCATAATGGTTCGCACGTTACCAAGATTTGGCGAACCCACAACACTCACTTCACGCCCATTAATCACTTTGCGGTAGCGTATTTGCCGGGATAAATCAGGATTGTTTTGAATAAGGCGATCGCGCTCTAGCTTTAGCTGTTTGAGCACATTAAAATCTATATCAACCTCATTATCTACAGGCCAAATATCATAAGGCTCTGTACTGCCCCAGCGGGTAACTTTAAGGGGCACTTCGTATTCGTAAAAATTTTGGTTGTAATCACTGCCAATACGCACAAAGATGTTCAAATCGTCATCATCTAAATCATCTAACTCTCCGGCACTTTCGCCATGAATAAACATTTTCATGCGCCCATACATGCGCATATCAAAATTTAGATTTCGAAAAACCGCCCTTGCATCACCATCGCGCAAATCACACGTATAAAGAGAAAGACTCTGTTCATTTTGCTGTACCAAATTACTCGCTCCAAAAATCACTTGTCGATCAATATTTGGTGGAAGCACATAAGGCACGGGGTCTCGGTTACCGTTTTCTTCTAAGTTCACGGCATTTACAGCAAAGGCCGTTTGGTCTGTTGGATCATTGGGTACATCTTCACGTATTTCATCTAAAGAAAATCTGTACCGTCTCCATTCACCCCGCACCAGATCTAGGCGGGCAAAACGCATAACAATGGGCGTATTAAAGTTCTTCATGAACATCCGCATAAAACGAATAGACCTGAAATCACTTATTGCCCCAACCCGCTTGTCTGGGGTAAAAATTGGTATTTTAAATTGTATCCACCGCGCTGTTTTTTGGGTACCATTAGGTACATCTACCACTGTTTCAAAAACATCTGTTATGTATTTGTTGTCTAGGGTAAGATCTCCTTTGCGGATTGATACTTTGTATTGATAGTAGCTTTCTGTTTTAGTAAGTGTTTGATCGCGATTAACGTCTTCTTTATCAGGTACGTTTGTAAATGATGCCGGCACGCCATCAACCGTTTGGGTACCGCTATTGCCCTGCATGCCGTTAAAATCTTTGTATCGCTCTAGAACATTTGCCCCATTTGCATCTAAATCTGGCCCTTTATAAAAGCCGAAATTATCTTCTGCTGGATCTTCAAAAGCCTTTTGATAGGCCGTAGAGCCTTGGCCAAATGCTGTTTCTACCCTTTCTAAATAGGTTTGGCTACCACTAAACGACCAATTGCGTTCTGCATCATCGTCTAGTAAATCCATACCCACATCTTGAATAGGACGAGATCCTGGATCATTATCAAAAAACTCTGTGATTGGTTGCACTTTTGGCACATATCCCCAAGCCGTGCTATCTAGCGAAGTAACACCCGTTACGGGGTCTATACCATTTTCAAAAGCTTGGCGGCCATCTTTTAATATGTCTTCAGATACACTACCTAAGTTAAAGTATAAATCGCCACCCGGATTGTTTGGATCTTCTAAAAATGGGTCGAGCATCCAAAATTGAATAAACTCTATGTTTTGCTCTTCAAAGTTATTGATGGTTAATGGGCGCATAATACCAGCCCATCGTGTTTCTGGATCTAATAATTCGCCATTATTATCCATACCCGAAGAAATGCCTGGCTCACCTTCTACATCAAAGTTGTATGGCCCGCGTTCATTAGGATAATAGGCCATATCAAACATGGCTATATTTCTGGGCTGACCATTGTTTAATGAATAGTTAGGAAAAACTTCTTGTATTAAAACCTCGCGCTGACGGTGGTCTGAGATGATGTTTTTATCTGCCCGAATATTTTCTGGCGTTTGCGCGTTATTGGCAAAAAACACAGGATCTATAATATACCAAGACAGTTTGGCTCTATTATAGCCATAGGTTAACGCATTATTTACACTTGCTTCTGGAAAAAGGTCGGGCTGACCACCAGGCACACTGGCCATTTGCCACTGTGTTAATCCGCGGAGGTCTATGGTTGTTTGGGCACTTTCAAAATCATCAATATAGGTTGTTTCACTACCCGCAATCTTAATCCCCTTTGGAGATCCTGGTATTAAATGTGCCACTTCACCTTGTGCGGTAATGCGGCTTTCTACCTTGGTATCTATAAATGGTATAGCGTCTACAATGCGCGTTAAGATGGGCGCCTCAGTTTGATAATTACCGTTTATACCCCAAATGGTGTTACTAATAGGTTCATCGCCAATATTCGTTTTTTGGGTAAGCGGTCGTTCTGTAAGGTGTAAAATAGACCCTCCAATATTAAAATCCTTATTAATGCGATGGTCAAATGTTGCCCCCATGAAGGTTTTAGTCTGCACATTGAAGAGGGTGTTATTCTCAAAATTAACCTGTATGGGTACACCAGAATTTAAGATCCCTTCATTCAAAATTTTAATTCTACCAAGGGTATAGTCTACAGTATAATCTTGGTTTTCTACCAGCTTTGTTCCTCCAGCGGTAACACTTACAGAACCTCTGGGGATATTAAAAGCATTAAGCGAAATTTCTGAGCCGGAAGCAGATTTATACTTACCACGAATGATGTATTTGTTTAATTGTGTTTGATCTTGTGCCCTAAACCGGGTGCTGTCATAAAGCTGTTGAAAAACGTATTTATCACGGTCTTCAGGATCATCTAATTTATCTGCCAGGTTGCTACCAAAGGGCTCGAGTACCGGAAACATAATACGCCCGTTGCGGGGGTTAATGGTTATGCCTTCTACAAAATCAAAGATGCCATCAGGTTGTGGATCATTATTATTGTTTAGCCTATCCATCTCCATCACTCTTAAAAGGAGCTCGTTTTTTAAATTACCAGATGGTAAAAAAGGAATGGGCACACCGGTCTCATCATTCCAATACGCAATTTCTAGGTAGAAGTCTTCGCGGTCTACTTGAAAAGCACCAAGCGAGTACACGTTTTTCATCATCAAATCCCAAAGTGGTATTTTGACATTTAAAATGGTACTCTTCAACATTTTTAAAATGAGTGAATTAGGCGGGTTCACTCCGTCATTAGAAAATTCACCAACCTGAAAGGTGCGTCCATTTGCAGTGTATTGATAGGCTACTGCAAGCACCTCGTCTTGATTAAGCGCTTGATTTAGGGTGATATACCCGAGTTGTGGGTGAAAGGAATATTGGTTAGGCTCTAACTTTCTTGCGTTTGCAATTTCAATGAACTCTGTGGCTTCTTCAAAACCATTTGCAACAAGGTCACCATTTACACTAGCAATATCTCTAACGCCGGGTATGCTTGCAGCCAGCGTAGATGGGTTTAGGCGGTTATTTTGGTTGTTTGGATAACCGAATTGATTTGGTACAGGTGCCGGATATAACGCATAGCCCGGCAAGTTTGAAGCGTTGTTGCGATAGGCATCAGATTCAGATTCGCCCAAGTCCATAAAAGCAACAATATTGCGTAAATCTTGTGTGCTGCTACGCTCATTTGTAACCCAAACCTCCATTCTGGTAATTTGAACCGTGCTATTAATTACAGGCATGGTTCTTAAACTCTTCTCGTATTGATCTCTAAAGTATTGTGCCAAAAAGAAGTGCCGATTGGCTTCATATTGATCTGCCCAAATTTCATATTCATTTAAAGTACCACCGCCTTGCACATTAATGCTTTGACTTTGGCTGCGCTGCTCAGAAAATACGGCAGTAACGGTTGTTTTTCCGAATTGAAATTGACCCTTTACACCAAACAAGCTCTGTGCCCCTGTTATTAATGAAGAATTAACCGGCAGGTTAACATTCCCCATTTCTAAGCGTTTAATTATTTCGTCTTCGTCACCTTCATATTCAAGCTTCATTTTGTTTTCAAAAGCAAAGGTTGCCTCTGTGTCATAATTGATACCCAGTTGCAGCCGGTCACCAATTTTACCAGTCACGTTCATCTGTATGCGCTGGTCAAAATCAAAGTTGAAGGTTTTTTGATTTCTTACCGGTAGGGCGGGGTTTTCTATCTTTTGATAGCGGCCACCAAACCTTATTTCTGCCGCCCCTTGCGGACGAATTTCTATGATGTCACTACCAAAGACCTTCCCAAAGGCTTCACTATTTACTTGAATTTGGGGCACCAATCCAGCACTACTTCTATTCGGGTCTTCGTTAGCCTTACTGGTACTTTCTACTTTGCTACTCCAATAGTCATTTACCTGCTTTTGATAGATGTACTCACGGTACTCTTCTGGCGTCATAAACATGGGCGGCTTGGCTATGAGATCGCCAATACGTTCATAAATAATGTATTGCCCTGTTACAGGATCATATACAACCTCTGTAGTAAAGTTTGAAGGGTTGTTGAGGTACAGTCCGCCATTACTACCTTGATTCATAGGGTAAGGTAGCGAGTCTGGCTCATTAGTATCTAATGGTGTTGTGGCAATAGCATTTGCGGCACCCGTTTGCATGGGCGTAAAACCCCAAAAAAACGGTGCAATAAAAAGCAGCGGGAGGAGGTATGTAAAACCTTTCTTCAAAATTACTTAGAGGCGCTTTAGTGCTCCTTTAACTATTTGTTCAACGGTATGGTCTGGGGTTTCTGCTAAGATTGCATTAACTACTTTTTCAACTTGCATCCGGCTAAAACCTAAAATTTCTAGAGCGCTTACGGCTTCTGCGCGACTACTTACAGAGGCGCCAAAAGAGAGCCCCTCACTTACAGAAATGCCTTTACCGACTTTATCTTTTAGATCTACAACTATGCGCTGGGCTGTTTTTGCACCAATTCCCTTTACCGCTTTTAGCAGGCCTATATTCTCCATCAAGATAGCGCTCTCCACTTCTTCTGCACTTAATGATGAAAGAATGACACGCGCTGTATTAGGGCCTACGCCTGATACGCTAATAAGCATTTGAAAAGTAGCACGCTCATGTTGTGTAGCAAAACCAAACAATTGCCAAGCGTCTTCGCGCACCACCAAGTGGGTATAAAGCTTTACGCTCTCACTGCCTTGTAATGCTGCATAAGTATTTAGGCTGATACTTATTTGGTAACCTATACCGCTTGTTTCTACAACAACAAAGGCCGGATTCTTTTCTACCAACCGGCCAGTAATGTGATTATACATGTATTTCTCGAGTACTTAATTTGCTAACGGCATATAGAACGCCAAAAATAGAATTTTCATATACGGAGCAAATAAAAAAGCCAAGCAATACTGCCTGGCTTCCTCTATCTTGTTAAGGAGTTTAGTGTCTTACCACAATCTTGCGCGTTTCAACGGCCTTGCCATCTACGTTAAGCGTAATTAAATAAATACCGTTGTATAAATCTGATACAGGTATTTCTACACGCTTACCCTTTGCAGCTATGCTACGCACTTTAGCACCTAAAAGGTTGAATACCTCAATGGTAGTACCTGGTTTTGGTGTTGAAACTAATTGTACAGTAACAAATTGACTTGCTGGATTAGGGAAAATATCTGAAACGGGTAGCGCTGCCTCGTCTACACTAAATACGCTGTTTGCTGAATACTTCATCACCACAGAAACGCTATCTGCATTATTCTGAGAATTATAAAAGGTATAACGAATAGAATCTATACAGTTTACGCCCGTATTAGGAGAATAAGCATGCCCAGTAAAGTTAGTTGTTGATTCACCAGCACCAATGGTTACAGGGCCAAAACTCTGGTCAACTGTATTAGGATAACATAAATCCCAGCAGAAATAAGCGCTATCAAAGGCGCAATTATTTGTACCAAAAATCATGCGCTTGCAGTATACATCTAGTGCTATGTTAGTAACATTTTTAACTTTTACGTGACCAGAATAATCTTTAACGTTTGTGCTGTTCATTTCAACAACGGCATCATAGCTTTCTATAGCTAAGCTTTGGGCGTTAGCTGTGACAGAAATGCCAACAAGCAGAATTAGAGCAATTATAGTTGTACGCATGTGAATAAATTTTGAGTAGGGCAAATATACACTTCTACCATTTGTTACAATGTTTAATGTTTCAAAGTATATATTCGCAGCCTTAATAGTTTCTTAACCCCATATTGATGAAGAAATGAATAGTCCTGTTATCACCTTTTATCATTGGCACCCCGCACTTATCAACCACGTGTTTTAGATTTCAAATACAGCGCACTTTAAAATAAAATAGCACGCTGGCAAGACTATTGTTATCTCTTAATTGAAACATCAAAAATTTAACATCATGAAAAAAGTATTTGCACTGGCACTCTTCGCTTCATTTTCTTTAATCACCCAAGCACAAGGCCTACCAGAAGGGCAAGTTAAGGCCCTAGACGGCACATGGGTGAGCACAGAAACCATAACAAATGAAGGCGGGCCAATGATTGTTTCTTTTTGGGCTACTTGGTGCAAGCCCTGTTTACGTGAACTTCATGCTTACTTAGATTACTATGAAGAGTGGCAAGAAGAATTTGGCGTTAAGCTTGTGGCTATTTCTATTGATGATACACGCAACTCTCCAAAAGTGCCAAATATGGTTACCTCTGAAGGCTGGATGTATGAAGTGTATATTGATGAAAACCAAGACTTAAAACGTAGCTTAGGTATTGTTAATATACCTCACACTTTTGTTTTAGATGCTGATGGTAACATTGTTTGGCAACATGCCGGATATAGTCCTGGCGATGAAGATCACCTTTATGAAATTCTACAAAAAGTTGTTGCGGGCGAACCCATTGAAGAATAGCCAAACTAATTTACTACTGCTGTGAAAAAACTTCTCCTAATAGCTTTCTCATTCATAGTTGCCAAGAACTCTTTTGCACAACAAACGCAAAGTAATTGGGGCGAATTACATGGTAATTTTCAGTTTGATGGCCAACTTTATCTGCGCGATACGCTGATTGACCCAAGTGGTGAATTTTATCCTGATGAACGCTTCTTAGGTCAAGGCTATGCCAATTTGGTTTATTCTAAGGACAAGTTTAGAGCAGGTATACGTTATGAAAATTACCAAAACGTTATGCTCGGATTCCCTGAGGGGTACCGTGGAGAAGGGATCACTTATAGGTTTATTCAGTACACTGACAAAAATTTTGACATTACCGCCGGTAACTTTTACGAGCAATTTGGCTCCGGGATGATTTTACGTGCCTATGAAGAGCGTGGTCTTGGTTACGATAATATGTTTGATGGCATCCGTGTTATTTTTCAGCCTATTGGTGGCATTAGATTAAAAGCACTTTTGGGCAAGCAACGGATTTACTTCAACAATTCACCAGGTATAGTACGGGGTATTGATGCCAACATTGTACTCAATGAGCTCATAGAGCCGTTGTCAGATCTGCCAACGCTTATCGCTTTTGGTGGAAGTTTTGTAAGTAAGTACCAAGTAGCCAATGACCCGTTTTTAAATCTCCCTGAAAACGTTGGTTCAAGTGCCGCCCGCATAGATATTCAACATGGCGGACTTACCTTTAATACGGAATACGTTTTTAAGGTGAATGACCCTAATGCAGATAATGGATATATTTTCAGAAATGGCGAAGGCCTACTTGCCAACCTGAGTTATACGGCCAAAGGCTTTGGCGCACTTTTAAACTTTAAGCGGGTAGATAACATGAGTTTTAGATCTGATAGAAACGGAAGTCTCATAGAAGGATTAATTAATTTTTTACCCGCCATTTCACAAGTACGCACTTATGCCTTGCCATCGTTATATCAATATGCAACACAGCTCAATGGCGAAATAGGCATACAGTTCGAAACCAATATTAAAATTCCTCGCGGCTCTGTTTTTGGTGGAAAATATGGTGCTGACCTAAGCTTAAACTTCTCTAATGCATATAGCCTCGCCAAGGATTACTATGCTGCTTCAGACACATTAAACCGTGTAAAATACAAGTACAAAACAACTGAATACTTCAAATTTGGCGATGTAAAATATTGGCAAGACATCAATGTAAAGTGGTACCAAAAGTTAAGTAAGAGCTTTAGCATGACCCTTACTTATTTTAATACAGAATACAACAGCAGTGTTTTGGATGATGGTTTAGATGATGAGCCACAAATGGAAACACCCGAGTTAACCAATATGGTTTACGTACATACCGCTGTAGCCGAATTTTTAATAAAGCTTAAACCAAAGCATTATCTACGCACAGAATTACAGGGGCAATTTAGTAAGCAAGACCGCGGTGATATGGCCATGGTATTGGTAGAATACAGCATTTCTCCAAACTGGTTTTTTACCATCCAAGACATTTATAATTACGGTAACCCAATTGCGCGAGATCGTATACACTACCCCCTCGGCTCTATTGTATACGTTCAGGGCACAACGCGTATTCAAATGAGTTATGGTAGGCAACAACGTGGTGTATTTTGCGTTGGTGGTGTTTGTAGAGTTGTTCCGCCATCTAATGGATTGGGCATTTCAATTACGAAATCATTTTAAAAGAATCTATTTATGAAAAAGTGGTTCGTTGTACTAATAGGCATGATTATCGGCTTCCAAAGCTGCGATATCATTGACAATCCTATAAAAAATGGCGGAATCATTCAGCCACCAGATAGTACAAAAGTTGTTCGCAAGGTGGTCATAGAAGATTTTACCGGCCATCAATGTAAAAACTGCCCAAAGGCGGCCAAGCAGATTAAAGATATAGAAGCACTCTACGGAGACCAAGTTATTGGCATAGCAATACATGCGGGGCCATCAAACTTTACAGGTACAAACGCTGACTATCCAACAGATTTTAGAACCCCAGAAGGAACTGCTATTTACAACTTCTTTAAAATACCTGCACTACCAATGGGCATGGTAAGCCGGGTTGGCTATCCAACCAATACACACTTAAAAACATATCCCGGTTGGCCTGCTGAAACCGCAAACCTCATTGATAGTATTGCAAAAATTGAAATAGCGCAAACCATCAGCTATGATGCTGCTTCAAGAGCCGTATCTGTGGCGATTACAGCAACAGCACTGGCCGACTTTTCTGATGATTTAAAAGTATGCGTTATGCTCCTAGAGTCTGGCATAGTATCGCCGCAATTAATGCCAGATGATACCCGCGATACCACATACGTGCATAATCATGTATTACGAGATATGCTTACCCAGGCGCTGGGCGATGAGCTTGGATTGCACCCCATAGTGCGTAACCAAATACTTACTAAGCAATTTGCTGGCAGTTTAGATAATACCTGGAACGCATCAAATTGCGATATTGTTTCATTCGTTTACAATGCCCGTACTTACGAGATATTACAAGCAGAAATATCTGCTGTTGTCCCTTAAGTGAATTTCGTAGGCATTTAGTAAATCTCCAACGCGCCTATATTTTGGTAGATAATAATCTTTAGCAACCGCTATTATTTACCAGTAAGAAAGTCAAGGTTTCTCTTAAAGCCCTTGTATTTTGTTCGCTTTACAGCGGAATTTTTAAATATTTCTTTAAAAAGATCTTCGGTAATTTCGATCCATTCGCGTTTTGAGAAATTTAGGATACGTTCATCTGGGGTAAACGCGATTTCATTATTTGGCTGGCTAAATCTATTCCACGGACATACATCTTGGCAAATGTCACATCCAAACATCCAATTATGCATCTTGCCTTTAAAATCATTTGGAATTGCATCTTTCAACTCTATGGTAAGGTAGCTTATACATTTGCTGCCATCAACAACATAAGGCTGCACAATAGCTTCTGTTGGGCAAGCATCAATACAGCGTGTACAGGTGCCACAATGATCTGTGGTTTCATGGTCAGGATGCAATTCTAAATCTACAATAAGCTCACCAATAAAATAAAATGACCCCGCATTTTTAGTGAGTAAAAGAGAATGTTTACCTAACCAGCCTAACCCACTTCTTTGGGCCCATGCACGGTCTAACACAGGCGCAGAGTCAACAAAAGCACGGCCATGAACTTCACCTATTTCTGTTTGTATAAAGTGCATGAGCGCCTTAAGCTTTTCTTTGATTACCGAGTGGTAATCTTCGCCATACGCATACTTACTGATCTGAGGAGCGTCTTTACGTTGTTCGTTTTGAGGGAAATAATTCAACAAAACTGAAATAACGCTCTTTGCACCATCAACCAATTTCCGTGGATCTACGCGCTTATCAAAGTGGTTTTCCATCCAAGACATCTGCCCGTGATAATCGCGCTTTAACCAGGCCTCTAAGTTGCGTGCTTCACCTTCTAAATATGTTGCCTTTGAAATACCACAGCCCATAAATCCAAGGCGCCTCGCTTCATCCTTAATAATGCGGGCATTATGGACGCTCTTATCCAACTAAAATAATTTTTGCTGATCAAATCCCTTGTCAAAGCCTAAGTGCTTATAGGCCTTGTCTGTAGCTATTCTTCCGCGCGGGGTGCGCATTAAAAAGCCCTCCTTAATGAGATAAGGTTCATATACTTCCTCTAAAGTGTCACTTTCTTCGCTTACGGCAGTTGCCAATGTGCTAAGACCTACTGGCCCACCCTTAAATTTCTCAATTAGGGTTGTTAAAATTTTATTATCCATTTCATCAAGACCAGACTCATCAACATCTAAGGCGTCTAATCCAAATTTTGCAATGGCAGGTTCTATATGCCCACTCCCCTTAACTTCTGCAAAGTCTCTAACCCTTCTTAACAATGCATTCGCAATACGCGGAGTTCCGCGACTTCTTCGTGCAATTTCAATGGCCGCATTAGGCACAATTGGCACATTAAGTATGCTGCTACTACGCTCTACAATAGCGCTTAAAAGTTCAACATTATAATATTCTAATCTACTATTAATGCCAAAACGGGCACGTAAAGGCGAGGTCAATAAGCCACTTCGCGTAGTTGCGCCCACTAAGGTAAACGGATTCAGTTGAATCTGCACAGTACGCGCATTAGGACCCGTATCAATCATGATATCAATCTTGAAGTCCTCCATAGCGCTGTAGAGGTATTCTTCTATTATTGGGCTGAGGCGATGTATTTCATCGATAAAAAGTACATCGCGTTCTTCAAGATTTGTAAGCAGCCCTGCCAAATCGCCCGGCTTGTCTAACACAGGACCGGAAGTTACCTTAATGTTTACGCCCAATTCACTAGCCAAGATATGGGCTAGCGTAGTTTTTCCCAAACCTGGCGGGCCGTGTAGCAGCACATGATCCATTGCCTCATTGCGGTTTCTAGCCGCTTGAACAAATACTTTCAGGTTTTCAAGCACCTTTTCCTGCCCGGCAAAGTCATCAAAGCTCAGGGGACGCAGCTTGCGCTCCAGCTCCAATTCTTCGGGCCGCATGTGCTCTTTATCGGGATCGATGTTGGGATTCATAGAGGAATCAAAGTAACGAAAAAGCCCCGCACAGGCGGGGCTTGAAATGACATATTAATTATTCTAATGACCGCTTTCTTCATCATCAGCCAACGGCACCGTTTGTGGGGTAAAATCTTGTCCAGGGATTAGATAATCAGAACCATCTGCATTCGGCTTACTATAGTCATAAGCCCAACGGTGAACGATTGGTATTTCGCCAGGCCAGTTCCCATGAATGTGCTCCACAGGTGTAGTCCACTCTAAGGTGTTACTGCGCCAAGGATTTTGCTCACTCTTAGGACCACGGTACATGCTATAAAAGAAATTGAACAAGAAAATCAGCGTAGCAATTCCTCCAAGTATTGCAAAGAAGGAAATCAACACATTTATGTCTGCAAGATTGTCAAACATTGGGAATGCTGTATTGCTGTAATATCTTCTCGGCAAACCTGCCATACCCAAAAAGTGCATAGGGAAGAATACACCATAAGCACTAACAAAAGTTAGCCAGAAGTGCCAATAGCCCATATTCTTATTTAGCCTACGCCCAAACATCTTTGGGAACCAGTGGTATACACCAGCAAACATTCCAAAAATGGCAGACAAACCCATAACAATATGAAAATGCGCAACAACGAAATACGTGTCATGCACGTTGATGTCTAGCGCGCTATCACCAAGAATGATACCGGTTAAACCGCCTGTTACAAATGTTGAAACCAAACCGATGGAGAACATCATGGCTGGCGTAAACTGTATGTTACCCTTCCAAAGGGTTGTGATATAGTTAAAAGCTTTTACCGCAGAAGGTATTGCAATCAACAATGTTGTGAATGTAAATACAGAACCCAAAAACGGATTCATTCCGGTAACAAACATGTGGTGACCCCATACAATAAAAGACAAGAAGGCAATCGCCAAAATAGAACCCACCATGGCACGGTAACCGAAAATAGGCTTACGACTATTGGTTGCGATAACTTCAGAGGTAATACCTAGCGCAGGCAATAAAATGATATATACTTCAGGATGGCCTAAAAACCAGAACAAGTGCTCAAACAACACAGGGCTACCTCCGCTATTATGCAGAACTTCACCTCCTATAAAAATGTCAGATAGGTAGAAACTTGTGCCCATGCTGCGATCAAACAATAATAACAAAGCAGCACTTAACAAAACCGGGAATGATAACACACCCAAAATTGCCGTTACTAAGAATGCCCAAATAGTTAGCGGTAAGCGTGTCATGCTCATCCCTTTTGTACGCATGTTGATCACCGTAACGATATAATTAAGGCTACCGATTAAAGAAGAAACAATAAATAACGTCATCGATACCAACCAAAGTGTCATCCCCATACCAGAACCAGGCATCGCTTGAGGCAAGGCACTTAGTGGTGGGTAAATTGTCCATCCACCAGAGGCAGGACCAGATTGCACAAAGAGAGAAGATACCATAACAGCAGAACTGGCAAAAAAGAACCAGTATGAAAGCATGTTTAGGAAGCCACTGGCCATATCCCTAGCACCAATTTGCAATGGAATTAAAAGATTAGAGAATGTACCACTTAGACCTGCTGTTAGTACGAAGAATACCATGATAGTACCATGGATTGTTACCAACGCTAAATAAATATTAGGATCCATTACACCGTCAGGAGCCCATTTGCCCAAGAGTGTTTCCAAAATTGGAAAGCTCTTCTCTGGCCAAGCCAGCTGAAGTCTAAAGAGCATACTCATCATCACGCCAATGATACCCATTGTCATACCAGTTAATAAAAACTGCTTGGCAATCATTTTGTGATCTGTACTAAAAATGTACTTAGTAATAAAAGTCTCTTCGTGATGGTGGTGCATCATCTCATCCTGGATGTGCTCATTTTTTACCGCTGTAGCTGTTGCCGCCATACTCATATTAAACTAGTATTAGTCTTCCTTTTATAAAGATTCTGCAATGGTTTTTTGTTCACGCAACCAAGCATTATATTCTTCCTCAGATTCTACAATTATTGGGAGTTGCATGTTGTAGTGCGCTGCACCACAAATTTTGTTACATAATAACACGTAACCAAAGTCATAAGGGTCTTCACCTGTGGCTACCCGAATTTCATTAATCGCATTTATTTGATCAATTACATAAGGATCTGCTTGCATTTCACTTGTGGTTACCGTAGGTGTAAATTGAAACTGTGTAGTCATACCCGGTACGCAATTCATCTGCGCTCTGAAATGAGGCATATAAGCAGAATGAATTACATCCTGAGAACGGAACTTAAAAAGAACTGGTTTGCCTACGGGCAAATGAATTTCTTTAGAAATTATATCATCAGCACTGTTAAGATCGCCCATATCAACGCCTAACGCATTTGTACCATCAATCAAGTGCACATTTGCATAACCCAACTGATTGTCTGTACCGCTGTAGCGAGCCGTCCAAGCAAACTGCTGGGCGTATAATTCTACCACTATTGGTTCTTCTTCGTTTTCAGGGTTCATAATGCTTCCCCATGTATTCAATCCCCAAATAATTAGCACAGCTAATGCTAGGGCTGGAATAATGGTCCAAATAAACTCAAGTTTATTATTGTGCTCATAATAGGAGGCGCGCTGGCCTTTTTTACCACGGTAACGAAATGCGAACCAAAACAAAATAGGCTGCACAATAAAGAACACGATGTTTATAATAATCATGGAAACATCCCACAACGCATCTATTTCTGCACCGTGTTCTGAAGCTGGTTTAGGTAACAAACGATCGCCCCACGCAAAATACATCCATATTACTGAAACAATAAACAACGTACCCACCAAGAACATCAATGTACCTTGAATGTCATTGTCGCGCTCAGAAACTTTGTTGTCTGCACCATCTCTCAGAGCTGAAGACACCTCTGACACCTTCATTATTTGGGCAAGTACTACGATGCCCAATAAAACTACTATCGCTATAATTAATCCGCTCATTTCTATTGTTCAGATTACTAAATATGGAAAACTTTGCTTTCGTGAATCATTGGGTGGTTTTTCTGCAATAATGGCGCTTTACTCAAATTGCGGAATACCACCAAAATGTACAGTCCGAAGTAGAAAATCATTGGCCCTAGTTCAAGAAGACCAAACCCATAATGACTACCTACTGTACCTGGCATAATCATGATATAATGATCTAACCAATGACCTATTAAGACAATTATACCTGCAAATACCAACAGACCCTGTGTGCGCTTAGCATCACGAGACATGATAAGCAATACAGGAAACGCGAAGTTTAACACAAGCATCGTAAAGAATAAGAGCTTGTATTCACCAAAGCGCTGCATGTAATAAGTAACCTCTTCTGGAATGTTAGAATACCAAATAAGCATGAATTGCGAAAACCAGAGATACGTCCAGAATACTGAGAAGGCAAACATGAATTTACCAAGATCTTGGAGGTGATTTTCATTTATCCAATCCATGTAACCCTGGCCCTTTAGGTATATGGTAAGCATAAGCATACCAGCTAAACTTGTAACAAAAATACCTGCAAACGTGTACCAGCCAAATAGGGTAGAAAACCAATGCGTATCAATACTCATGATAATGTCCCAAGCGGAAGTTGATGAAGTAACCCCGTAAAACACTAAGAAAATAGCACCAAGGCGGAAGTTCTTCTTATAATACAAATCGCCACCTACTTCATCTTCTTTCATTGAATTTTTACGGAACCAAATAGCAGCAAGTGTCCATCCTGCCAGATAAATCAAAGCGCGTATGAAGAAGAAACCAAAGTTTAAGAAACCGCGTTTGCCTGCAATAATTTCATCGTAGTGCTCGCCTCCCTCAACGTACAACTCCGGATCCATCCAATGCCAAATGTGGTGAATATGAAATTGACCCAATAACATTAAAACGAGTATGATGGCCAATGGGAAAGGCATAAACAATGCTACCGATTCCATAACGCGCGTTAAACCTGCACTCCAGCCAACACTGGCAGCGTATTGCACAGCTAAAAAGAATAATGCGCCTAAACCAAGGGCCATAAAGAAAAATGAGTTCACCAAGAGTGCCGCCCATGGTCGGTTTTGGCGTTGATGTGCGCTGTGGTCATCATGAGTAGCCACTGCGTGATCACCTTCATGATGCGTAGCTGATTCATGTCCTGCATGGTCATTTGCCACTGCTTCAGTGTGGTGCTCATCAGTATCTGATGAATGATCAGAACTATTAATCATATAACCTACCGTCCAGGTTACAATTCCCACGAGGATTAAAATATATGCTAATGTCTTAGCCTTGCCGGTAAATTCAAACATGGCGATCTATGTTTTAGCTTTGTTGGTCATTGTTACTAGCCGCTGCAACTTCTGCAGTAGCTTCTTCTACTTTCTCTCCGCGAAGCTCTAGTACATAACGCACTATTTGCCAGCGCTCTTCATAGGTTAATTGCGATGCGTGCGAACCCATGATACCTTTACCATGCATGATTACGTGATACATACTTCCTGAAGTTATGTTGGGTAATCTATCTGGCGAATATGATGGTACACCAAGAATTTTTTCTTGCTGTACAAGCCAACCATTACCGTCACCTTTGTCACCGTGACAAGGTGTGCAGAATAGTGTATATAACTCTTTACCCTTTACAAGTGCTTCCTCTGTCTTGAAATCATCTGGAATACTAAGTGTTGTTCTCGCAGCTTCGTAACCCTCATTTGTATTTGGGAACTCATATACTGTGTAACCTCTTGGCACGGTGCCATCAACCGGTAACTGAGCCGAAGTTCCATTGGCAAATTCTGCCGTAGGCTCATACGTTTCTAACGATGGCGACCTATACATGTCATCCATAAAAGTATACCCGGGTGTAGTTTTGTCTGAATTACATCCTACAAATAAAACTACAGCTACAAGGAATGGTAGATATCTAAAGTACTTTTTCATTTCGATTTGCTTCATTTAGCTTCAGAAATTTCTATGGCGCCAGACTCCTTAAGCAGAGCCAAAAGCTCATCTTTTTCGCCAGTAAGTTCTACTTCCATCAAAAACTTATCATCCGTTACGCGAGGATCATAGTTTTGTGGCTTCGCACCAGGATATAACTTATTCTTCATGAAGAACGTCCATACCATTAAGTGGGCGGTGAAGAATACGGTCATTTCAAACATGATCGGTACAAAAGCAGGCATATTCAATCCCCAAGTAAAGTTGGGTTTACCCCCTATATTTTGTGGCCAATCCACGATCATCATATAATAGGTAACTACGCTTGCAGTAGTTAAACCCGCAAGTCCGTATAAGAATCCTGCTATTGATAACCGTGTTGGGGCAAGACCCATGGCCTTGTCTAATCCGTGAATTGGAAATGGGCTAAAAACCTCTTTTACGGAATATCCCTTTTCGCGTACTTTCTTTACAGCCGATAATACCACATCATCGTCATCGTAAAGTGCCTTGATTATGGGGTGCTTTTCAGTGCTCGCCATGTTCTTCTTCAGTATGATGTTTTTTATAATTCTCGCCAGACGATTTCAGAATAGTCTTTAATTCTGCTTGTGCTATTACCGGGAAAGTACGGGTATATAACAAAAAGAGAACAAAGAAGAAACCGATTGTACCGAGGAAAATACCTATGTCTACAAATGTGGGTGAGAACATACTCCATGATGAAGGCAGATAATCTCTGTGCAATGAAGTCACAATGATTACAAAACGTTCAAACCACATACCTATATTCACAACAATTGATATAGCAAATGTGAACACCAAATTAGTTCGCCACTTTTTTACCCACATTAATTGAGGTGAAAACACGTTGCATGTCATCATGCTCCAGTAAGCCCACCAGTAAGGTCCAGTGGCACGATTAAGGAAGGCATATTGTTCATATTCTACGCCACTATACCAGGCCATAAATAATTCTGTAATGTATGCTACACCAACTATTGAACCGGTAAGCATTATCACGATATTCATCATTTCTACGTGCTGAATGGTGATGTAATGCTCCATTTTGTACACTTTACGTACAATGAGCAATAGAGTCTGCACCATGGCGAAACCAGAAAAGATAGCCCCTGCCACAAAATAAGGCGGGAATATGGTGGTGTGCCAACCCGGAATTACTGATGTTGCAAAGTCAAAAGATACGATGGTATGAACCGAGAGTACAAGTGGCGTTGCTAAGCCTGCCAATACCAAAGACAACTCTTCAAAGCGCTGCCAGTGCTTGGCACGACCTCCCCAACCAAAACTTAAAAGCTTGTAGATGTGCTTTTGAACAGGATTGATAGCGCGGTCACGAATCATTGCGAAATCTGGGATTAAACCTACGTACCAGAATACCAGCGAAACGGTAAAATAAGTAGAGATCGCAAAAACGTCCCATAACAGCGGGGAGTTGAAGTTTACCCAAAGTGAACCAAATTGGTTAGGAAATGGGAAAACCCACCAGCCTACCCAGATACGACCCATGTGGATACCGGGGAAAAGCGCTGCCTGAATAACTGAAAATATGGTCATCGCTTCTGCCGATCTGTTGATACTCATACGCCACTTTTGACGGAAAAGCAAAAGAATAGCAGAGATTAATGTACCTGCGTGACCAATACCAACCCACCATACAAAATTGGTGATGTCCCAGGCCCAGCCTACAGTTTTGTTAAGACCCCATGTACCTATACCCGTTCCTATGGTGTACAGAATACATCCTACTCCCCATAAAAATAACAGGAAAGCAATAGAGAATACGATCCACCACATGCGTGGGGCTTTGGTTTCAACCGGACGGGCCACTTCTACTGAGATGTCATGATATGACTTATCTCCTATAATTAAGGGCTCTCTAATTGGCGCTTCGTAATGCATAATGCGATAGTGTAGTTTTATGCTAATTAGGCTTTGTTTCTAACTTTTGTTTGATAGAATACGCTTGGTTGCGTTCCTACCTCGTCTAACAGGTGATAAGCACGTTTATCTTCCTTAGCCACTGCAACTTGGCTTTTCTTATTGTTAACGTCTCCGAAGGTTATTGAACCTGTAGGACATGCTTGTGCACATGCCGTGGTAAATGAACCGTCAATAACCTTATCACCCTTTTTCTTGGCTTCTAGTTTGGCATACTGAATGCGCTGAATACACATTGAGCATTTCTCCATAACGCCTCGTGCACGTACTGTTACATCTGGATTTAACACCATACGACCATAGTCGTCTTGAGCTGGATTCACAGCCGCAAACTTGTCATTGGCTTGATAGTTAAACCAGTTAAATCTACGCACTTTATAAGGACAGTTATTCGCACAATAGCGCGTACCGATACAACGGTTATAGGCCATGTGGTTCAAACCTTCACGACTATGCGTGGTGGCGGCTACTGGACAAACTGTTTCACAAGGGGCGTGATTACAATGCTGACACATCACTGGCTGGAAAACAACTTCAGGGTTTTCTGAGGCGCGTTCCATCGCTTCATATTTCCCAATCACGCCTACGCCTTGCTCTTCTGCAACGGCTTCATTCATGTCGCTGCTATAGTAACGGTCAATACGCAACCAGTGCATATCTCTATGTCTGCGTACTTCATCCTTACCTACAACAGGTACATTATTTTCTATATGACAAGCTACAACACAAGCGCCACAACCTATACAGCTATTGAGGTCTATACTCATGTTCCACATGTGAAGCGTTTCATGGTCTAGATCATCCCATAAATTGGTTTCACTGCTAGTTAATGGACCTTTATAGGTTTCAAATGTGTGTTTGTGATTCCAATCATGGGCATCACCGTGAATGTAGTCTTCTAAAGTAACCTCGTTTACAATTTTACGCCCCATCATTGTATGCGCCAACTGTACACTCGCAAACTCATGCTCTCCGTCTACTTTTTCAACGGTCACGTTTGTCTGCCAAAGCTGCATGTTGTTCATGAGGGCATAGGCATTAACACCTAAGCCATTGGCAACCTTACCTGCAGCAGAACGGCCATAACCAAGCGCCAAACCTATGGTACCTTGTGTTTGACCTGGCTGAATGAAAACAGGGATATTTTCTAGCGTATTGCCATCTACGGAAACACGTGCGTAGTTACCGTTCATCCCGCCGTTTGATTCATGCCAATTTTGAAAACCGAGACTTGCCGCATCTGCAGCACTCATGGTTAAATAATTATCCCAAGAGATTCTGGTAATAGGATCAGGAAGTTCGTGTAACCAAGGGTTGTTAGCCTGTTCTCCAGTACCTATACCCGCTTTTTGGTAGAAAACAAGATCCATTCCAGCAGCTTTCTGCTTGGCAATTTTGTTGGCGGCTGTAACTAAAGCAGACAGCATATTTTCGCTCAGCGCTGGAGTAGCAGATACGCCTGACTCAGACATTGCGAGTGCATCACTTTCAATTACGCCATTTTGCAAAGCCTTGTTCCAACCTAAGCCAGCTTGACTTGCTACTTTGGATGTGTAGAATTCCTTTAGATAACCTTTATATGTGTAACCATCACCAACTAACTGCAAAAGAATATCCTGCGTTTGCATGGTATCAAACAAAGGGCTGATGGTTGGTTGCGCTAATGAATAGTATCCATACTTGGGCATGTAATCGCCCCAGCTTTCTAGATAGTGATTTGTTGGTAGAACTACAGCGGCTTTTTCAGCAGTCTCATCTAGCCTTTCTGTTAAGGCAACGTGCATTTTTACTTTACTGGCTGCATCCGCAAAGCCATTTAAAGAATAAACAGGATTAACGCCAGCCGTTAACACTACGTCAACGTTTCCTGCCTTCATGTCTGCCATAAGCTGTGCCACGTCTGCATCACTTCCCTGACGTACATAAACAGGTTCTGTATAGTCTACAGTAACACCACTGTTGCCTAGCATCATGTTTATGGACATGGCAAAACGCTGGATATCACTATCATTTCCACCTGCAACAAACAATGCTGTTTGTTTGTGAGCGATCAATTCTTTGGCGATTCCATCTAGCTGTGCCTTAAGGTCGTCACGTAAAGCAGGAACGCTAAATGAGCTACTATAACCTGTAGCATCGGCAATTTTCTTAGCCAAATAAACAACGGCCGCACCGTATTCTGTGGGCTTAGTTTTGATACGCTTATCCGCGTTAGCTCCAGAGATGCTCATCAATGACTCAGCCTGAATATGCCTTAACATTTTATTGCCAGGCTTACGCGCAGCTGCATATTCTGGCGCCACATTTTGACCATTCCAATCACCGAGAAAATCGGCACCTAAACTTACAACCAACGTAGCTTTGTCAAAGCGGTAAAGCGGAAGTGCGCGCTCACCCAGTATTTCTTGGTAGATATCTAAACCAGCTGACACAGAAACTGCGTCATAATTAATATGCTTTAGGTTGGTATATTTCTGTTGTAAATCGGCTATAATCTGCTTAGTAGACGGGCTAATTACAGTACCCGTTACAAGTGCTATTTGCTTGTCTGCGGATACGCTTTCTAAAGCTGCCTTTACCTTGGCAAGTGCTGAATTCCAATCTGCCGCTGCCCCGTCAACCATAGGTTGGCGCAAACGAGCAGAATCATATAAAGAAAGTACAGACCCTTGCACCCTTGCATTGGTGGCTTTATTAAATGTTGCCAAGTCATTTGGCTCTATTTTTATAGGGCGCCCTTCACGCGTTTTTACTAAAACAGGTGCGTAATCAGCACCATCAAAAAAGGTACTTGCGTAATACGTAGGTATTCCCGGAGTAATACTATCAGGTTTTACAACGTAGGGTATTGATTCTACTATTGGTGCTTCGCAGGCCGCTAATGTTGCAGCTGCAGTAGAAAAGCCCAAATATTTTAAGAAATCTCTACGAGTAGTTTTTGATGTGCCCAGCGCTTCTTCATTACCCAGAAATTCATCTGTAGGTAAATCTTCAGCAAACTCGTTCTGCGCAAACTTTTGCGCAAGAGGCGAGTCAACCAGGTCTTCAAAACCTTGCCAGTATTTCTTGCTATTTGCCATTATTTATAACAGAGATTTATTCAGTGATTAGTAGTGACATTTACCGCATTCCATACCACCAATTTTATCAACGGTGATTTTGTCTGTATGGTAATACTCCTTTATTTTATCTGCATAGCCTTCATAGTAGCCATTTGCTGTTTGAACTTCCGTTTCACGGTGGCAGTTAATACACCAGCCCATCGTTAGTTCAGAATATTGATAAACTTCTTCCATTTCCTGAACTGGTCCATGACACGTCTGGCATTCAAGCTGACCAGCATTTACGTGCTGGGCATGGTTAAAGTATGCCAAATCAGGTAAGTTGTGTATGCGCACCCATTTAATAGGCTTTTGCTCATAATTATCTATAAATGCTACAGCTTCAGGATCCCATCCAATGGCATCATAAATTTTTGCGATTTCCGGTGAGCGTTCGCCATCATATTTTAGTGATCCATCGGCATTTTTGATCTCAGAACCATCAATATACTTGTGGCAGTTCATACAAACGTTTGCGCTCGGTATACCAGAATGCTTGCTATGGCGCGCTGTAGAGTGGCAGTAGTTACAATCTATTTTATTGTCTCCTGCGTGCACCTTATGACTAAACGCAATAGGTTGACTAGGTTGATAGTTTTGCTCTACACCAATCCCCATGAAATACCAGTAGGTGAAAGAAAGAAAAACCACGCCTACACCCAAAGTACCTATGGTCATAATAAATTTATTGGCCACAAGAGCACGTCCAAATGCGCTAACTTCATCCACTATTGATTCTGGCTCTCTACCCTGAACAACACGCAAGGTGTTTTTCATCTTAACGAGCAAAGAAATCAACAACAAGAATAATACCCCAAGAATTATCATCATTGGAAGTACATAATCTGGGCTTTCTGTTGGTACAGGAACTGTACCTGGCGTATTACCATCAACAACTACTGCTGGTGCATCGCCCTCAATGGTGTATTGTAGGATATCATAAATATCTTGATCCGAAAAATTTGGAAATGCAGACATCACCGAGCCGTTGTACTCTTTGAAAATCGCATTGGCATCAGCATCTCCGCTAGCGCGAAGCTCGGCATTATTCCGAATCCAGGCCAAAAGCCACTCTTCGGTTCTGCGCTCTGTAACTCCTGCCAGGGCAGGGCCAATGGCCTTTTTGTCTAACTTATGACAAGCAGCACAGTTTTGCTTAAATAATTTCTTTCCGTTAGCAGCATTGCCCTCGAATGCGTAGGCCGGAACAGCCGTTAAAAGACTAAAAAGAAAGATGAACAGGGCGATAACTTTCTTTTGTAAATAACGATTCATCATAAATTGCAAATGTGTCGTCACGAGATTTGAGTCGGCAAATTTATAATATAAAGCCATTGCAGTGGTCACGCTTTAGGGTGTTGCACAATTTTTTTCTATTCTAAATAAGTAATACGATCAAAAAGCGAGAAATAATCCCATTATCGTATTTTAGTCCGCGAATTTAATATCCAAATGAATAGGAACTCCTCATTTTTTATGTTTCTTTTTATTCTTTCTGCTGTTTGTGCTCAAGCACAAGCGGTTACAGACAGCAATGGCGTTGGTTTTGTGCGTATTAACGCAGACTATCGGCTTGATGAACTTCTAGATCGGTACAAAGAAATGAATGAAGGAAAACAAATTCAGGGATATCGCGTACAGCTGTTTAGCGGAGATCGAAAAGGTGCTTTTGATTTAAAAGCGGGCTTTATATCTCAGTTTCCGAAGTTGCCTTGCAATGTAATTTACGAGGCTCCTGATTTTAAAGTATTGGTTGGCAATTACCGCACACAAATGGAGGCAGAACGAGCCTTACAAGATATTAGGCCTGTTTTTAAAGCGGCCTTTGTGGTGCCAGCTTTAATAGACTTGCCTCAGCTTACCGTTTTTAGCGGTCAATAAATAAATTAAATGTATTGCTTTAGCAATGGCACAAGTTGATGTGCTGGGATAACGCCACTCTGTCTCCAAAGCTGCTTCCCATTCTTGTAGATAACTAACGTTGGTACACCTTGTATTTGCAGCTTGGTGGCAAGCGCAGGATTTTTATCTACATCTATCTTTAGAATTCGTACTTGGTCTCCTAGTTGTGCTGCTACCTCTTTTAATATTGGTGGCATCATGCGGCAAGGACCACACCATTCAGCCGAAAAATCAATAAGAACCGGTTTAGCACCTGCAATTAATGCCGAGAAACTGCTCATTGGTGAGGGAT
>CAYQDW010000013.1:0-46139 GCA_964416385.1 uncultured Cryomorphaceae bacterium
GTTTAGTCAATAAAAAATGTCTCCACGCACAACGTCTCAAAATGAAATTATTCGCGCACAGCGAAAAAACGAAATTTTAGAGGCAGCGCTTACTGTTTTTGCGGAACGGGGCTACGCGGCAAGCACAATAGAACAAGTGGCCCGTGCGGCAGGAACGTCAAAAGGCTTGGTCTATAATTACTTTCAAAGCAAAGAAGCTTTGCTCAAAGCCATTTTTGATGCCATGCGCGCACAGTCAGATTTTATATGGCAATTCAATGCAAAACAAACTGCCAAGCATCAATTAAAGAATCTCATAGACGCCACATTTCTTTTTCTGGCAAAATACCCACTCCAAATGCGGCTGATGTTACAGTTGGCGTTGCAGCCAGAAGTTGTTGAAGATCTAAAAGACGTGATTAATGTGGCGCATAAAGAAAAACACCGCCAAATAGAACCGCTTTTAACCGTGTTGGGGTATAATAATCCCGTAAATGAGGCTCATTATTTGGGCGCCCTGCTTGATGGTATTGCACTGGGCATGATGGTTATGGGTGAAAATTATCCCCTAGATGATATGAAGAAATGTGTTTATGATAAATATGATTTACTATGAAGCGACTATTAGTTCTTTTAATGTCCGTGGGCCTCTCTATCTCTACGTGGGCGCAACTTAGCGCACTAGAGATTATCACTAAAAGTGAAGAAAATTTACGTGGGCAGTCTACAATATCAGAAATGGAAATTCATATTGTTAGACCTACATGGAAGCGTACTATGGCGGTAAAAAGTTGGGCGAAGGGCTCAGAAATGTCCATGATTTTGTTGCTATCGCCAGCGCGCGACAAGGGCACCGTTTTTTTAAAACGCGCCAAAGAAATTTGGAATTACATACCTACCGTTGAACGGACCATTAAGTTACCACCCAGTATGATGATGCAAAGTTGGATGGGAACAGATTTTAATAATGATGACCTGGTGCGTGAAAGTAGTTTGGTTAAAGATTATACCCACAAATTACGCGGTGAAAAAATAATTAGGGGCATCTCTTGCTATGAAATTGAGCTTATACCAAAACCAGAAGCCCCAGTGGTATGGGGAAAAATAGTTTGCTATATCTCAAAAGAAGACTTTTTACAAATTCAAGTCTCATTTTTTGATGAAGACAACGTCTTAATTAATTTGTTAGAAGGATTTGACATCAAAACCATGGATGGCCGAAAATTACCTACACGCTTGCGTATGACACCACAAGACAAAGAAGGCCAGTATACAGAAATGATTTATCAGCGCATAGACTTTAACGTAACCATCGAGGACGGGTTTTTTACAACACAAAACATGAAACGGCTACACTAATAATCGGATGTTAAAACTTGCTTGGAGAAATATTTGGCGGAATAAAAGTCGCAGTACCATAAGTATTGCCGCTGTTTTTTTCTCGGTATTTCTTGCTATTCTCATGCGTTCTTTTGCTTTGGGCACCTATGCTCACATGATAGATGCACTCATGGGAAATTACTTTGGCTATGTGCAAGTGCACGCCAACGGCTATTGGCATGACCAAACATTAGACAACACTTTTGAAACATCGGCAGTGCTGTACGAGCAACTGTCTAGCAACCCCAATGTAACGCACATAGCTAGCCGCTTAGAGGCATTTTCTTTGGTTTCTAGTGGCGATATCACCAAAGGGGCAATGGTTCTTGGTATCAATCCGAAGACCGAATTAGAAGGATTAAAGTTTGATGGCAGAATCATTTCTGGCAGCCATATTCAAGAAGAAGACCATGCTGTGGTTATTGGTAAAGGGTTGGCAGCCAGCCTAAACGTTGTTGTTAATGACACCCTTTTCTTTATTGGTCAGGGCTATCAAGCACAGAGTGCCTATGGCAAATATGCCGTTAAAGGTATTGTTAATATGCAAAATCCGGAACTCAACAAAAGCTTGGTCGTTATGCCTTTGGCGGAGGCGCAATGGATGTTTGCCTGTGAAAACCGGTTAACCACTTTGGCATTAGGGCTATCGCCTGAAACCGATTATACTTCTCTTGCGAAACATTTTAGCAATGTGCTTGCGCCCAAAGGTGCCTTTGAGGTGATGACTTGGGAAGCTCTTTTTCCGGATGTTATACAGGGTATAGAGGCAGATAGTGCAGGTGGATTGGTTTTTCTCCTCATCCTATACCTGATTATTGCATTTGTGCTTTTTGGTACTGTAATTATGCTTGTTGAAGAACGTAAAATGGAATTTGGCATTTTGATTTCTATCGGTATGCCAAAGCATTTGCTAGCAGTAATTACACTTATAGAGAATACAATTGTTGCTGGCATTGGTGGTCTGGCTGGCATATTGCTTTCGCGCCCTATTTTGGTATACTTTAAAAATTACCCCATAACTTTTGGTGAAGAAATGAAGGCGGCCTTTGAGGATTATGGGTATGAGGCCATTATGCCAGCCTCTACAGACTGGAGTATAAGCTTAACACATGGGGCAATCGTGTCTGGCATTGCCGTTTTAGTTAGTTTATATGCTGTACTTAAAATTTACAATCTTAACCCCATAAATGCCCTGAGATCATGATTTTGAAAGTGGCATGGTTAAACATCTGGCGAAATCCGCTGCGTAGTATCATCGTACTGCTGAGCATTGTATTAGGCATCTGGGCGGGGGTTTTTATAGTGGGATTTTCTTATGGCTTAAACAATCAACGCATCGCAGAAGCAATAAATAGCAACCTGGGTCATGTGCAAATTCATCATCCTAAATTTAGTGAAGAAGAACGCATTGCCTACGTGTTACCGCCTGCTGCGGTGCTAAAAACTGCAATAGAACGGCAATCGGAAATAAGCGGTTATAGTATACGTACTGTAGTAAATGGTATGCTGCAAAGCGCCAGAGCCGCGCGTGGTATACGTATTCTTGGTGTAAATGCGGATGCTGAAAAAGCGGTATCTACGATTCCCCAAAAGATACACGAGGGCGATTGGTTTGCAACAAACAAACGCAATCCCTTAGTTATTGGTAAACAGTTGGCCGATCTTTTGCACGTAACGGTGGGTAGTAAAGTGGTAATTACCTTCCAGGATGTAGAAAACAATATTATAGCTGCACGATTTACCATAATTGGTATTTATAAAAGCGCCAATAGCAAGTTTGATGAGCTCGTAGTGTATTGTCAGCAACCTGATTTATACGCGCTTATTGGTGGCGAATTAAATCACCAAGTGGTGGTCATGGCCCGAGAAACAAAGCAAGCAGAGCAAGTGGCTGCCAACTTGCAAAATGAGTTGCCGGCGCTTTCTGTGAAAAGCTGGCGCGAGGTAGCGCCCGAGCTTGCTTATACAGACGAAATTCTTGCCGTTTCGCTCTTGGTTGTCATGGCGATCCTAATGCTTGCACTTATGTTTGGCATTATTAATACCATGCTCATGGCTGTTTTAGAGCGCAAACGCGAGTTAGGCATGCTGCAGGCTATTGGCATGAATAAACAGCGTATAAGCGCCATGATTGTTTTAGAAACATGTCTGATTGGTATTATTGCGGGCCCTTTAGGATTAGCCTTAGGTGTTGCAACAACCCGTTACTTTGGGGAAGTAGGCATTGATTTAAGCCTCTTTGGTCAAGGCCTAGAAAGTTTTGGTATCAGCACACGCATTTATCCACAAATAGAAATCATCTTTATGATAAAAATTGCAGTGATGGTTGGTTTTATGGCTTTAGTGGCCAGTATATATCCTGCCATAAAGGCACTGCGGCTTAATCCTATTGAAGCAATACGCGGCTTATGAAAAGAGTGGTGATGGCTTTTTTTGTGCTTACGGTACTAAGCACTTTGGTAACAGCTCAAGAAGCACCATGGCAAGACCCGGGTTATGATACCAACTATGTAAAGAGTTTTAAAGATTATATGGTGGTAACCTTGGTTTCGGCTACTACCAACAATGCGCTTTCAGTTACCGATGCCGCTTCAAATCAAATTACTTTTCAAACCAACCAGCCATACGCCTTTGGTTTAGCGTTAGACTATAAATGGTTCACAGCAGAATATACAAGTACGTTTGGCAGAACAGGAGTGCCCGAAAAAGGATTCACAAAAATGAATAGTATGGGGTTTGGCTTAACAGGAAGAAAGTTTTGGTTTAGAAATTTTTATCAGCGTACAGCGGGATACTACCTTGCTAACCCCACGTATTTTAACCCTGATTTTAACCCGGCCACAGACATTTATCCCCAGCGTGCAGATGTGCAATCTTCGGTATACTTCGCTAATTTGAATTATGGTTTTAATCATCGCAGGTTTAGTAACATGGCTGCTTTATGGCAGTTAGAACGTCAAAAGAAAAGTGCCGGTAGCTTTACCACTGGTTTGTGTTTTTCGCACGCAAATTATCGGGCAGATAGTGCACTTGTTCCCAGAAATGGCCAGCCTCAGTTTACAGGAACAGATTTCATTACAGATTTTACCTTTACGATGTTTGGTATAAACGCGGGCTATCTCCACACATTTGCCTTTACAAAAAGCCGAAAGTTTTTTATCAGCCTTGCGCTCATTCCGGGCATATCTTATCAAACAGGTAGCGGCATGGGCGAAGGTGCGCAGGGCCAACTTTATAAAAGCAATTGGGGTGCACATGCAGAAGGCCGACTTGTTTTTGGATACAATGGCGATACGTGGTACACGTCTGTCTCTAGCGTTGCTTATGCGGTTTCATCGCATTTTGAGAACGTAAATCCCTTTACGCAGGGCTATTCATTTTTCCGTTTTGTGGCGGGATATAAACTTTTTGCACCCAAGCATGATATAAAAATTCTTAAAAAAATAGGGTTGTGACTAATGTGATCAAAACAACCAATTTGGTTAAAGTTTATGCAGACCGGGCTGCCGAGGTTCGTGCTGTAGATGGTATTAATCTTAATATAACGCAGGGCGAATTTACAGCGCTAAAAGGCCCAAGTGGTTGCGGCAAAACAACGCTTCTCAATTTATTGGGCGGCCTTGATGAACCCACTTCTGGCCTCATAGAAATTCAAGGCAAAGTCATTACAGAGCTTTCCTCGAAGGCACGCATAGATTTTCGATTGCATAATATTGGTTTTGTTTTTCAAGCCTACAACCTCATCCCGGTACTTACAGCAAAAGAAAATGTTGCCTTTATTATGCAGCTGCAAAAGCGTAAAAAGGCAGAACGCGAAAAACGCGCTTTGGCTTTACTACATGCCGTAGGTTTAGCGGGGAAGGAAAACCGCAGACCTGGTGAGTTGAGTGGTGGGCAACAACAACGTGTAGCCGTTGCAAGAGCCTTGGCCAGTAAGCCCGCCTTTATTTTAGCGGATGAGCCAACGGCTAATTTAGATAGTCATGCCACAGAAAATTTATTAGATATCATGCTGCGCTTAAATGAAGAAGAAAATATGACCTTCATTTTTGCCACCCATGATGACCGCGTTATAAAAAAGGCCAAACGAGTTATTTCTTTAGAAGATGGTAAAATTATAGATGATAAAACACAGTAAAATAGCGTTACTGTTGCTGTTTTTGTACGGGTATGGAGGTACAATAAGGGCGCAAGTTAATCCTGATCAGGGTAAGTATGCGCCAGATTATGACACGGCTTATATCAAAGACTATAGGCATCGTTTAAACTTGTCTTATGTGTCTGAAATAAAGGTAAACGGCATAGGCATTTTAACGCCCACAAATGATGTTTTGCTGTATCAAACAAATTTGGCTTTACCGCAGCATGGTTTTATGGCTACTTACAGATGGCTTAATGTGCAGCTAACGTTGCCGGTGCCAGGTATTAGTGTTGTACAGCCCAATAAAGGTGAAACCAAGGCTTTAGCATTTGCGGTAGGATTAACAACCAGACGGTTTTATGCGCGTGCCTTTTATGAAAAATTTACAGGGTACTTTATGCGTAATCCGCAAGTTTTGTTCCCCGGTTTTTCTAGTAATCAGCCTTTATTGTTTCCAGACATGACATCACAAACCGTTTATGGCACCTTGTATTTTGGCCCAAACGGTAAAAAATATTCTCATCGAAGCTTGCTATGGCAAAGTGAGATTCAAAAGCGTAGTGCGGGTAGTTTATTAGTGGGGGCAACGGGAGGTGTTAAGCAGATTTCATCATCAAAAGATATTTTACCCGGACCAATACCCACCAACGCCAATGAAGCGCGCTACGTATTATTAGGCGTTACAGTTGGCTATGCGTATACTTTGGTGCTGGGCAAAAACTTCAATACAAGCTTAGCGGTATTGCCTGGTCTCAATTACATTTTAGGGTCTTATACGGAAACAGGCAATGAAGAGGTTATTTTCAATCAAGATTTTGGCCTAAACACGGAGGCGCGGTGGCAAATCTTGTATCAAAATGAACGTTTTTATGCAGGCCTGTCTTTTACTACGTATTTTTTAACAGACTTTATAGATCAAGATTATCCGGTTGGCAGTGCGCATAATTACCTCAAAATGAACATCGGGTACCGTTTTGTCATAAAACCCAAGAAGTTTCTAGAACCTTTTAACCTGTCTAACTGAAGATTATTTTCAACATACTATTCTTTGTGTTGCTATGCACGGTAAGCGTTGCGCAGCAGTTGCAAGTAACGGGTTACATCAAGCAGTTGGCAACCTTTACAACAGTTAACCAGTCATTTTTGGCCAGTTTTGCAGATGACCCTCTGCGCAAGCCGCTTCTTGAACTCTTCCCCAAGCAGTCGCAAGATTATCAAATACATAACCGTATAAATGTGCAATGGTATGGCAAGGCGGGCTTTTCTGGAGGTTTGGGCATGCGCAACCGCTTGTTTTGGGGCTTTACACCAAAAAATTATGCGCAGAATAAAGACATATATGCTTTGTTGGGTGTGCAAAGCTTTGCGGGGTTGGTTGATTTTGATACGTACTTAAATCTGGGTATAAATTGGCTAGAGAGCGAAAACGCTGTACTGTACTCCGTTTTTGATCGGTTGTGGTTGCAATGGGAAAATGAAAAAGTGCGCGTACGTTTGGGTAAGCAGCGTATTAATTGGGGAATTAATGCCGCGTTTAATCCTAATGACCTCTTTAACCAATACAATTTTTTTGATTTTGACTATGAAGAAAGGCCTGGGGTTGATGCGCTTGCCCTGCAGTACTATATCAACCCTTATAGCAGTATAGAAATGGCTTATGCGCCTGCAAGAGATAGCCTTAGGAAAAGCGTAGGCGCCATGCTCTATAGATTAAACAATTGGGGTTATGATTGGCAAGTGTTGGCTGGATATTTTAAGCATGATGTTGTGCTTGGTGTGGGTTGGGCAGGCAATATTGGCAATGCGGGCTTTAAAGGGGAAGTGAGTTATTTTTTGCCACTACAACCTCTTTGGTCAGCTCAAAACATGGTTGCATCAACTACAGTTGATTACTCCTTTAAAAACGGCATATATGTTATGGCGGGCTATATTTTTAATCAAGATGGTGTGGCTGATGCGAGCTTTGAAAATCAAATTGGATTGGCGGGGGCACAATTATCAGCTAAAAACCTTTTGCCTTATAAACATACCGTGATGATTACCGGAGGCTATAACATAACGCCTTTATTTCGGTTTGATTTATCTTGGTTGCAAACGCCAGATTTAGCTAATACGGTAGCTGTGCCATCGCTTACTTATGCGCTTCGTACAAACCTTGATCTTTTATTATTGGGTCAGATTTATTTAGCACATCATCCACAAACAGATCAGCTTGGGTTTTTTAGTTCTGCTATTTTTACGCGAATCAAGTTTTCTTTTTAACCAAAAGTCTATGCAGCACGTACCCTATAAACAGCAGCAATTGGCTGCAAAAGAAGTTTTGGAAGCAAGCAAACGCTTTTATGACATTTTAAGGCGGCGTAGAAGTGTGCGCTTTTTTAGCCCAGAACAGGTTCAAAAAGAAACCATCACCAATTTGCTAATAACGGCGGGTAGCGCCCCCAGTGGGGCAAATAAACAGCCGTGGCATTTTGTTGCCGTGAGCAACCCAGAAATAAAACATAAGATTAGATTGGCCGCAGAAGAAGAGGAGAAAGCATTTTATACTACGCGCGCCTCAGAGGCTTGGTTAAAAGATTTAGCACCTATTGGTACAGATTGGCAAAAGCCCTTTTTAGAAGTTGCACCTTGGCTCATTGTTGTTTTTAAAAAGGCCTATGATGATACGCCATCGGGTAAGGCGAAAAACTACTATGTACAAGAAAGTGTGGGTATTGCCTGTGGATTTCTCATTGCGGCCATTCATCATGCGGGTTTAGCCACCCTAACACATACGCCTAGCCCAATGAACTTTCTGTCTGAGATTTTAAATCGCCCACAAAATGAAAAACCTTTTTTGCTTTTACCCGTGGGCTATGCTGCTGCGGATGCTACGGTGCCAAATATTTTTCGCAAAGAGCTTGACGAAATAGCCACCTTTATAGAATGACAACCTTGGTTATATCACTTCTTTTTATTGGGTACTACCTCTTGGTATTAGGTATTGTGTTTGGGGTGATTCTTGATAATCGCAACCCAGCAAAAACCTTTGCCTATTTACTTGTATTGCTTTTTTTACCGGTTATTGGCCTAGTGGTTTATTACATGTTTGGTCAAAATTTACGCAAGCAAAAGTTGTTTTCACGCAAAGGGTTAATAGACAATATTTATGTGAAAGAGTGGCAAGAAAAGCAAATGTTAGCCCTTAAAGATGTTGTACAAGAAGCCAGGCCGCTGTTACGCGAAAAAATTAAAATCGTAAACCTACTTGTTGCCAGTGAGGCCAGTATGGTTACCCTGCGCAATGAAACCTCAATTTTGTTTGATGGCGAACATATTTTTCCCCGACTATTTGATGATATACGCAGGGCCAAGCACCATATACACATAGAATTCTACATTTTAGAAGATGACAATTTGGGTAATGCTTTTAAGCAAATTCTCATAGAAAAAGCACAAGAGGGCATAGAGGTAAGGCTCTGTTATGATGATGTTGGTAGCCGTAGCCTGCCCAAAAAGTTTGTAGACCAATTGCGCTCTGCCGGTGTAGAAGTGTATGCCTTTATGCCCGTTTTTTGGCCGTATCTTACCAGCAAGGTAAACTTTAGAAACCATCGCAAAATCGTGGTTATTGATGGTGAAATTGGCTATTTCGGTGGTGTAAATATTGCAGATCGCTATGCCAATGCTCAAGCGCATTTGCCCTATTGGCGTGATACGCATTTGCGCATTTATGGTGAAGCGGTAAAATATGTGCAAATGCAATTTATGCTTAATTGGAAGTTTGTCTCGGGTATGGTGTTGCCCATAGACGAAACTTACTACCCCGAAGTTGCCCCAAAAGAACAGCACATGATGCAGGTGGTAGCCTCGGGGCCAGATTCTGATTGGCCGGCTATTATGCAAGCGATTTTAATGGCTATCAATACGGCAGAATCATATATCTATATTACAACGCCTTACTTTATCCCTAATGAAGAAATTTTAACGGCTTTACAAACGGCTGCTTTAGGTGGTGTAGATGTGCAATTGCTCATCCCCGCAAAAGGTGATAGTGTGGTTGTACAAGCGGCCACCATGAGCTATGTTAAGCAATTGCTAGCTGCAGGGGTGCAGGTTTTCATGTATACCAAAGGTTTTCTTCATGCAAAAACAATGGTGGTTGATGATTTAATTGCAAGCGTAGGAACTACAAATATGGATAACCGGAGTTTTGAATTAAACTTTGAGATTAATGCGTTTTGCTATGATAAGGAGCTCAGTCTTGTACTGCGGCATCAATTTGAAAAAGACCGTACCACCAGCTCAAAAATAAGCCTTGCACGGTGGGAAAGGCGCAGGTTTATTAAACGAATTACTGAGAGTTTGGCGCGCATGTTTGCCCCATTGTTGTAGTATAGTTAGCCATCTTTGGCTAAATCAGCAAACCTTTCGGCCAAACATTTTATACGCAATGTATTTTCTAAAACCAAAACCCTAAACTAATGTAGGTGTAGATTCGGGCATGGTTACTAGACCCCATAATGGTGAGTTCTAACGGACCAATGGGGCTTTTATAAGCATATGATAAACCATAGCCATCTAGAATTATAGAAGCATTAAAAAGGTCGTTAACCGTAGCTTCTACAGTGCCAACATTGGCTTTAAAAGTTAGAAAGTGATTTTCAAACGGTTCATAATATACAAGGGCGTTTATACTGCCAAAGTTTCTACCAATAAGTTCCATAAATCGGTAACCAATAAATGGAAAGGTAAAGTTGATATAGTTTTGACCTAGTCCGCCTACAAAAACGTTAAAAGGATAATCAAGTGTGCCGCCAATAGTTGCTGCACCCGTAAAACCTGCTTCTAAACCGAAGTTATGTGATAAGCTTATGGCCTGCTTGTATTCAAGCCCAACCACAGAGCTGGCTTCCTGTGTAATATTTTCGGCCGTAGGCCAAATAACATTGGCCTTGCTTTGTATAGAAAAGCCCTTGGTAGGCCTAAAGCTTCTATTTCTAGAGTCAATATCAATAAACGCATGATAAATAAGGTAGGCATTTCTGCTTTCTTCTACCCCTAAAAAGGGGATAGACTCTGAGAGATCAACAATATTCCACCGCAAGCCTGTGCCAATGGTGTAATTATTGGCAAACGTGCGCTGTGTAAATAAGTCAACCAAAAATGAAAATAGATTATACTGACTAACAGGTTCTAGATTTTTGTAAAGGCGCGGCTGAAAACGATTAAAAGAAAGTCTCAATCCAATAGATGGTATTAATCCTCCCTCTAAAAAATAAGCAATCTGGCCTCTTGGGTTCTCACTTATGGCCGCTTCTGCAATGAATTTAGAATTTAACAAACCTGCATTGAGTAGGGTGTAATTACTTAATAGGGCAATGCTAAAATCGTCATCGTAATGTAGGCCAAACCGCAGGCTATGTCGCGTTGAGGTAGGTTTTAGGCGGATATGCGCAGTGGGAAAGGTATCTTTATGGATGTACTGAAATTCTACTTTTTCATAATTGCGCGAACCGTAGAGCAAGTCTAAACCTCTATCTAAACGCTCAAGAGAATACATGCCTGTATCTTCTAGGTTTAGCGTTCTACGAATAATGCGCTCTTCTTTTGGTTTTACACCTGTTATGTGTACACTATCAACAGGAAATTCTTTAAGGGGTGTTGCCAGTCTGGGCGTATGTACATTTGGCTGAAAACCCTGCTTTTGGGCAATATTGCTAAAGGTGTCTAAAAAGGCAATGGTGGCCTCATATCCTTTAATTATGATAGAATCTACCGCACTATAAGAGGTTATGTCGTACTGCCCGATTTCTGGTTTGATGATAACATCAGCAAGTTCTTTTTGCTCATTGTAGTACAGCATATTTGGAAAGCTGCCCACTTGCTCAAGTACTTCAACAATACTTTGTAGCTCGTCTTTTTTGTAAAGTGCGCCTTGTACATCAATAGCAATAACATAATCCATGTGCTTCATTTCTTTAAGCACCGCAATGGGCAAGTTATTGCGCACCCCACCATCAACATACAAGCGGCCATTTATTTCATAGGGTGAAAAGATAGAGGGGTAGGCCACACTAGCGCGTAAAGCATCTGTAAGGCTACCGTGATCAAAGGCGATGGCCTCGCCTGTTTCTAGATCAGTAGCCATGCATAAAAAAGGTATGGGGAGGTCTTCAAAGTTGGTTACATCATGGTGGCGCATGGTAAGAATGCTGAGCACTTTGAGCATGTAATGGCCATAGTTAAAGGCTTTGGGCAGTGAAAAATTGCCTTTTTCTAAAGCTATGCTCAGCAGGTACAGTTCATCATTACGGTTAAAGTAAGGAAGTCTGTCGCGCGGAATTTCGCCAGAGAGCAGTTGGTCCCAGTCTACTTGTGCCAGGGTTTGCTCTATTTCATCAACCGTATAACCCATGGCATACATCGCGCCAATAACAGCGCCCATGCTTGTGCCACTAATGTAGTCTATGGTTATGCCAGATTGTTCTATAGCTCTAAGCGCACCAAGTTGTGCAAGGCACTTTGCACCGCCACCACTAAGGGCCAACCCCACTTTTGGGCGCTCTTGTGCATTTACAACAGCCAAGAAAAAAAGGAAACAAATGCTTAATCTATAGCGCACCGCATTAGTTTTTAACTTCTCCAAAATACGTTAAAATATGTTGGGCCTTAGCCCTGCCAACAGCCTTTTCTAGTTCTTGTGGGGAGGCATTTTTTACACCTTTAACAGACTTAAACGTGCGTAAAAGGGTTTCAATTGCTTTGGGGCCAATATTGGGGATGTTTTCTAGTTCTGAAGTTACCGTGTTTTTTTCTCTGCGCTTGCGATGATGGGTAATACCAAAACGATGCGCCTCGTTACGCGCATGTTGTATGATTTTAAGTGTTTCGCTGCGTTTGTCAAGATAAAGCGGCACAGAGTCATTGGGGAAGTAGATTTCTTCTAGCCTTTTAGCAATGCCAATAATTGTTATTTCACCCCTTAATCCGAGTTTATCTAGACTTTTTAGCGCTGCGCTGAGTTGGCCTTTGCCGCCATCAATAATGATGAGTTGCGGTAAATCTTCGCCTTCGCGTTGTAAGCGACTATATCTGCGATAGATGACTTCCTCCATTGTGGCAAAATCATCGGGCCCAAGAACAGTTTTTACATTAAAATGGCGATAGTCTTTTTTGCTTGGCTTGCCATTCTTAAAAACCACGCAAGCACTAACGGGGTTGGTGCCTTGAATGTTGCTGTTGTCAAAACACTCAATATGGCGAGGAAGAACAGGCATACGCAGATCTGTTTTCATCTGCTCCATGATTCTATTTACATGCCTGTCTGGGTCTACAATCTGAATATTTTTAAGCCTTTCGCTGCGATAATAACGCGCATTTTTCAAAGAAAGCTCAATAAGCCGTTTTTTGTCTCCGCGCTGTGGCACGTGAAAGGTCACATCTTTTAATGCGATATCTACCTCGTGGCTTGTGTAAATATCTCTGCTTTGGCTGCGGTAAAGCTGCCTAATTTCAGGAATTGCAATTTCTAATAAGGCAGCTTCAGACTCATTCATTTTCTTTTTCAACTCTACCGTGTGTGCCTGAATCACCATCCCCTCTATAATCTTCAGGTAATTTACATAGCCGTACGCGTTATCCGTAAAAACAGTAAATACGTCAACGTCTGAAATACTTGTATTAACAACGGTGCTTTTTGCTTGATAACGTTCTAATAGCGCTATTTTTTCTTTTGTTTTTTGTGCTGATTCAAACGCAAGGTTGGCCGCTTCTTCTTGCATTTGCTCTTTTAAGAGTCGCTTTACGGTAGATATGTTCCCGCGAATAATATCGCGTGCAGCATTAACATCACGCATATAATCGGCTTCGCTTTGCAAGTCTTCGCATGGCCCTTTACAGTTGCCAATATGATATTCTAGGCAGATTTTATGTTTGCCTGCGGCTATGCTTTCTTTACTCAGATTGAGGTTACAGGTGCGTAGTGGGTAAAGTTGTCTGATAAGCTCTAACACTGTTTTCATCACTCTTCCACTGGGGTAAGGCCCAAAGTATTCGCTGCCGTCATCAACGGGGTTGCGCATGGCATAAATGCGCGGAAAGCGCTCATTGCGAATCCGTATCCAAGGATAACTCTTGTCATCTTTAAGCATCACATTATACTTAGGTTGATGCTGTTTGATGAGGTTGTTTTCTAATAAAAGCGCTTCTAGTTCATTTTCTGTAACAATCACCTTAATGTCGCGTATGCGCTTCACCAACATATAGGTTTTCGCGCTGTCATGACTTTTGGTAAAGTAGCTACTCACACGTTTTTTAAGGTCTTTGGCTTTACCCACATAGATAATCCGCCCGTTTTCATCAAGGTGTTGGTATACCCCTGGTTTATTGGGCAGCGTTTTTAAAATGTTTTGTAGATGTGGCGTAAGCTGCATGGGCGCAAAAGTAGCAACCTGCGCTGCAGAATTGTGGCTTTATCGCAATATTGTTAGCTCCTGCCTAATTACTTCTGGCCGTGTGGAATTTTGCTGTGTTTTGGTAAGAATAACAAAGTAAACACCTTCTGGCAGAGGTTTCCCGTTTTGGGTGCCATCCCAAATCTCGCCAGCGTATTCTTTTTTAGCGTGCACCAATTGACCGCCTCGATTTAAAATTTGTAAGCTGAATGTCCCTTTTTCCTGTTCAGGAATTGAAATTTTAAAAAAATCATTCACGCCATCGCCATTGGGCGTAAATGCGTTGGGGATGAAGATGCGTGCATTCAGAGCTGCTTCATTAATACCAATGCCAGAACAGTTGGTAACTCTAAGAACAAGGGTATCATATTCAAACATCGCGAAGCCGCACCGGTTTATCACGGTGTTACCATCGGTGCCTTTTTTAGAGTAGAGTATATAGTCGCCATTTTGGGTGATTGGGTTAAACAAGTTGAACGTAATGGTTTTGGTTTCGTCAAATACATCACAAATAGCGCTGGCACTTTTTATGGGTACGGGTAGTCCGTTTGGGTTGCTCATTCTGAAATCACTGCCATCAGCGGCAATTGAGTTACAGCGTATGGGCGTAGCAAATTCTAGGTTAAAAGTGCTATCATGGCACCAAAAGTCCATTGTTGGAAGGCCGCTTATAGGGTCTAAATATATGCCTGGAGCGTTATAATCAAGCAAAACGCTTTGAGCCACAGGATTACAATTCAGCCCAATGACCAATGTAATATCTCTTGTGGCGGTACCCACCAGATATGTTGTGCCCCACGTGGTATCGTTTCTAAACTCAAGAATTTCAAGGCGCACCGTAACCACTTCTAGCGCAGCTGGCGTAAATGTTAAAAATGGTGTGTTGCCAATAAATGACGCGTTCTGAGCTGGCGTTGTGGTGATGGGTTGTGTTGTGGTATACATAGGGGTATGGGCAAGGGGTATGGCGGTGCACGAGCCGTTGCCGCCAAGGGGCGTTGCCAGGGTTATCAAAACAGAATCGGCATCACTTTCAGTAAATGGATTTGGCCAAACGGCATTTTGCCCAACGCAGTAGTCGAACTCAGGATAGCTCACAAATTGAGGTGAAGAGTTAGGGCCTTGCAGATTATTGAGCATCACCTTCAGCTTCATGCTAGAACTGCCTGGGCTATTTATGTTGTCGATAGCTTGACTGCGCAAACCAAGATCCAGTTGAAAACTAAAATCGCCACAAAGCCCTGGCAAAACGACAAGCCCACTGTAATGATTGGCAAAAAACGTGTTGGTATTGTTAGCACAAGGTATTTGATTTCCAACAGGTATCATGCCGCTATCTAGCATCAACGTTAAGGAGTCTGTGGCGAAGCATGAAGAGCAGACCTCAGTAATAAAACTATTGGGGATTACGGCACCGCTAAGTGTGTAATACAGCGTGAAATGTACCTGATAATGGTTAGGAATACCTGTTGCGTTGCCTACGTATTCATAGCTTAAATCGCCATTATAGGTGTGCGAAGCGAATGTACCATGTAGGCTGATAGCGAAAAATATGGTGATAAGTAGTTTGGTCATGCTTTAAATTTCATGGGCGATAAATCTAATTTGAGAAAAACCAAAATGGCATATCAAATTAGCGATGGATGGTTATTCATACACGCAGCCAAAGGCACCAATGAATAAGCCCCCGCTATTGCGAGGGCTCATTAAAGTTATCGGTTACGCAATGTTTAATTAGCGCCTCCTGTAAGGATGGTGACTGTGCCTGTATGCGTTTCTCGTTTGTTTGTTGGCTGATTAAATACTTCTATGGTATAGAAGTATACGCCATCTGCTAATTGCTTACCTGTTTGATCAGTGCCGTCCCAAGGGTTGGCATTACTGTAGCTATCTGTCTGATAAACAATTCCTCCCCAGCGGTTAAAGATTGTTACACTGCGTGTTGTTGGCCATGTATCAATATTATCGATTTTGAAAAGGTCATTGTTGCCATCACCATTTGGCGTAATAACGTTGGGTATTCTTAGGGTATCAGATGGTGGAGGTGGAATTACCTGTGGTTCGTAAATCGTCCAACGAATCCAGTTGCTCAAAGCCGTGTAAGGCCCAGATCCCCCAGGATATTCAGCGCGAATGCGTGCGGCATAATCACCGGGTTGCAATCCTTGATTAATCATCATATATGCAGAATCTAGGGTAGGGTTTGCAGGATCGTTATTGGGATTTAGATGGTCTTTCCAGTTCCATACGCCATTATCAGGGTCATATGTGCCAAGTTCAACATAGTATTCTGCACCGGGCCAGCCATTGTAGTTGTTCCAAGAAAGGTCAATGGTATCGGCTTTAAGATTAGGGTCTATGGCAGATTTCAATAAGATTGAATGAATATTTCTTGTAGGGCCTTCGGTTTTGCTATTCACTACAACTTCTACGCGGTATTTATAGGTATTTGCATCAACATCTGGCCAACCCAAGCTCTTATCATTAAAGGTCATGTTTTTGTAGTTGTTAATGGTGTAGAGCAAGAAGTAGTTGTTCTGACCGGGGTCTTGGCGATATACCTTGTATTGGTCAACCAGATAGGTGGGGAAGGGCGCTGTGGCCGTGCCAATTGTATCGAGCAACCACTCAATTTGAGGGTATTCGTCATTAACGATAGAAACATTTTTAAGGTCGATGTTGGTTGTAAAACATCCTTCTACATGCAGCTGGATGGTATCAAACTCAGCCATTGGGAAACCACACTTGTTTAGCAGGGTGTTGCCATCATTACCAATTTTGCTGTAGATGTAGTAGTCACCGTTATACGAAAGTGGCTTGTGAAGTTTTACCAAAATCTCATCTGTTTCATTATTCACATCACAAATAGAAACAAGCTCTTTAATAGGGATAGGCTGGCCATCAGGAGCAGTAAGACGGAAGTCAGTACCATCAGGAGAGATGGTGCTACAATCTAGCTTAACGGCAAATTGCAATACAACAGAACTATCAAGACAGGTGTAATCCACCGTTGGTAAGCCATTGTTCGGGTCTATATAAATACCAGGGGCGTTGTAATCTAATAAGACGCCTTGTTGTGCAAGTGGGCTGCAATTTGCGGCCACACTGGCTACAAGTTCGCGGTTACTTGAGCCGATTTGCACCCATTGAAAATAGGTGCTGTCAAATCGATATTCTTTCACTTCAAGTGCAATAACTACTGTTTCTATAGCACCTGGGGTAAAATTCATATTACCCGTGTTGGCGTTGAGCGAAAAACTTTGTGCAGGTATAGTAGTCATGGGTTGTTGTGGTGAATACCCAGAGTTGTATGGTAGTGCTGCGCCTCCTAGCCAATCTCTCGCTGGGATTAATTCGTATCGCAAAGAATCACCGTCAAGCTCAATTACGGCCTGATTCCAGTTGAAATTATTACCAATACAGAAGGCTCTAGCGGGTTCACTTACGAATTTGGCAGAGGAGTTATTGCCCAAAAAGTTGTTCAGTTTGGCCTCAAAATAAAAGCCTTGCGAAATGGAATTCACAAGATTGTCTACACCGCCAGGTCGGCAACAGTCATCATAAACAAATTTAAAATCGCTACACAGACCGGGCAAGGTTACCAGCCCCTTAAACAATCTTATACCTAAACACTTTACAGTACCTTGATTTACACAGTCTTCATAGGTTGGGGGCGGAAATTCTCCATTGGCTAAAGGCCCATTTATTTGGGGTAGCGTTACGTTTTGCGTTGCGTAACATGAGCTCTCAATGCTAATTTGACCGGAAATAAAGGTAGATGTGCCTGGGCTACAATCGCGATAAACCCGAAGCGTAATTTCATAGTGATGTGCTATCCCTGTAGAATCTCCAACATATCTATATTGGATGTCTCCTCCTGTAATATGGGTTGCATGGGCGCTGATATTTATTAAAATAAAAGCGGCTATGGCTTTAATGAATTTGTGCATAAGATTGAAGATTTCATGAACAAAGGTAAATGGATCTCATGCAGAAAAGGGCCGTATCTAGTATAGCGGGTCTTTGCCCTAGCTTGCGAAATAAAAAACCCCCGCTCATTGCGGGGGCTATTTTACACATTCGTAAAGTTTATTCTCTTGTTAATTACCGCCTCTTTGGCCAAAAACAGAGACAGTTCCGCTATGCGTTTCTTGTTGGCCTGTTGGTGGATGAGAAACCTCTACCGAATAGAAGTATACGCCATCTGCAAGTTTGTTTCCGCTTTGGTCGGTGCCATCCCAAGCGTTTCCTTGGTTGTAGCCACTTCTTTGCCAAACAATTTTTCCCCAACGATCAAAAATGGTTACGGTGCTATTCTGCCATGTTTCAATATTCTCGATGGTGAACCGATCATTGTTTTCGTCACCATTTGGCGTAATAACGTTAGGGATAGTAAGTGTATCTGCCCCAATTGGCGGAATTGGTTGTGGTTCGTAAATCGTCCAACGAATCCAGTTGCTCAAAGCCGTGTAAGGCCCAGATCCCCCAGGATATTCAGCGCGAATGCGTGCGGCATAATCACCGGGTTGCAATCCTTGATTAATCATCATATATGCAGAATCTAGGGTAGGGTTTGCAGGATCGTTATTGGGATTTAGATGGTCTTTCCAGTTCCATACGCCATTATCAGGGTCATATGTGCCAAGTTCAACATAGTATTCTGCACCGGGCCAGCCATTGTAGTTGTTCCAAGAAAGGTCAATGGTATCGGCTTTAAGATTAGGGTCTATGGCAGATTTCAATAAGATTGAATGAATATTTCTTGTAGGGCCTTCGGTTTTGCTATTCACTACAACTTCTACGCGGTATTTATAGGTATTTGCATCAACATCTGGCCAACCCAAGCTCTTATCATTAAAGGTCATGTTTTTGTAGTTGTTAATGGTGTAGAGCAAGAAGTAGTTGTTCTGACCGGGGTCTTGGCGATATACCTTGTATTGGTCAACCAGATAGGTGGGGAAGGGCGCTGTGGCCGTGCCAATTGTATCGAGCAACCACTCAATTTGAGGGTATTCGTCATTAACGATAGAAACATTTTTAAGGTCGATGTTGGTTGTAAAACATCCTTCTACATGCAGCTGGATGGTATCAAACTCAGCCATTGGGAAACCACACTTGTTTAGCAGGGTGTTGCCATCATTACCAATTTTGCTGTAGATGTAGTAGTCACCGTTATACGAAAGTGGCTTGTGAAGTTTTACCAAAATCTCATCTGTTTCATTATTCACATCACAAATAGAAACAAGCTCTTTAATAGGGATAGGCTGGCCATCAGGAGCAGTAAGACGGAAGTCAGTACCATCAGGAGAGATGGTGCTACAATCTAGCTTAACGGCAAATTGCAATACAACAGAACTATCAAGACAGGTGTAATCCACCGTTGGTAAGCCATTGTTCGGGTCTATATAAATACCATTGGCATTATAGTCTAGAATCACGCCTTGCTGCGCAAGAGGGCTACAATTAGGCGAAATGGTAATCTGCATATCTCGATTGGACTCTGCAATTTTTACCCATTGATAATAGGTGCTATCAAATCTAAATTCCTCAACAACAACCGCCATAACATCCACTTCAACCTGTGAGGGTGTAAACGTAATCACTCCTGTTAGTGGGTTCATTACTAGGCTCTGGGCTGGGGTAGTAGAAATAGGTTGCATCATGCTGTAGCTAGCTGCATATGCTAAATTGTTAAAACCACATGTGCCTGAGTTACCCTTAACATTAGCCAATGAGTAACGAATGCTATCACCATCAGGCTCAATAGCACTTTGTTTCCAGTTAAAAGTGTTTCCAACACAAAATGCACGAACTGGCTCACTCACGAAAAATGGAGAAGTGTTGTTTCCAAGAAAGTTGTTCAACTTCGCTTCGATGTAAAAAGCTTGGCTAGCTGGATTCACAATATTGTCAATGGCACCGTTTCTACAACATGTGCTGTAAGTAAACTTCCAGTCAGAACACAAGCCAGCAAGTGTAACCACACCCTTGTAGATGTAAATCTCCATGGTTACGGTTCCTGGAGCGTTTGGTAGCACGCAATCAAAAAGCGTTGGTGCAACAGAACCTGCACCACCACCAACTAAAGGTAAGGTAACCGAAGAGTTAGAATAGCATGAAGAGCACACATAAACAGGAATTGAAGTAGGCATACCGATACCGGAGGCGTCACGATATAAACGTACGTAAACCATATATTGGTGGGCTATACCTGTTGAGTCTCCAATATATCGGTATTGGATATCACCACCCGCTAAGTGGCTCGCTTGGATTTCTGAGTAAAAAGAAACCCCAAGTAAAAAAGCGAAGAGTATTAGTATTTTTTTCATAAAGTTCAATTTAAGCGAACGTAAGTTTTAACCGCCCACAAAATACGCTATTCTCTTTTCGATTTTGCAAGGGTCAATTAGTTACAGGCGAATTGTTTTAGTGAGCGTAATCAAGTTGCCCACAAAAAAACGCCCGTGGTTATTAATCCTAGTAAAAATCCAAGATAAATTTCTCCTGGAAAATGTGCTTTTAATATAAGCCGAGCCGTACCAACAAGCCCGCTGCATAATGTAACTAAGGCAATAAGCACAAGCATTTGGTAGTTAAATGTTTGACTTAAAAACATGACTAAAGCCAAAAAGGCACCCATGCCAGCCATGTGAATGCTAAGTTTTATTTTTTGCAAGAAAAGCAATGCTATACCCAAAATTAATAAGCCAGAGTAGAGATATTTTGAGAGTATTGGAGACGTTGGTAAATCTTGCAAGCGCTGTGCGGTGATAAAATAGAATAAACCTGCAGCGAGATAAGGAAGCTTTCGGTCCGTTGCATCCGTCATGTGGATGCTTTGAATTAATTCTAGTTTCCGCAGAAAAAGAATCATGAGTAGTGGAAAAAAATAGGTGCCAAAAAAAACGTAAAGCAATACAGTTATAAAAAGCGGTCTGCTCACATAATGCGGTGAAAGCAGAAGGATAGACATGGTGCCTAACAACGGAATTAGTCCGGGATGAAAGACATAGCTTATAAAATTAGCAAGGCTTCTGCTCATGCAGCTAAAGTAATTTTTACTGTTTTTATGGATGCATCCAAATCGCTTATTTTAGCGCAATTATAGATTATATAAGAGCACATGGGTTGCAGCAGTTGTACAAATGGAAATGGATTGCCCAAAGGCTGTAAGAGTAATGGCTCTTGCAGCACCGGTGGATGTGAGAAACTATCAGTTTTTGATTGGCTCGGTAACATGGAATTACCCAGCGGGAAAGCGCCTTTTAACTGGGTAGAAGTGCGTTTTAAAAACGGCCGAAAGGATTTTTTCGAGAATGTAAATAATATTCCTCTCTGTATGGGAGATAGCGTGGCTGTAGAAGCTCAGCCTGGACATGATATCGGCATTGTAAATCTTACAGGAGAGTTGGTGCGTTTGCAAATGCACAAGAAACATGTTGATACCACACCAGAGTCTGGCAAAAAAGTATATCGCAAAGCCACACAGCGCGATTTAGATCGTTGGTCAGAAGTTCGGCAGAACGAACCAGAAACCATGTTTAAGAGTCGTGCAATTGCAAAACGTCTCAATCTAGACATGAAAATAAGCGATGTAGAATATCAAGGAGATGGCTCAAAAGCGATCTTTTACTATACCGCAGATTCACGTGTAGATTTTAGACAACTCATTAAAGAGTTAGCAGCTGCTTTTAATGTACGTATTGAAATGCGTCAAATTGGTTCGCGCCAAGAAGCAGCTCGTTTAGGTGGTATTGGCAGCTGCGGCCGTGAATTGTGCTGCAGTACGTGGTTAACAGATTTTAGATCTGTAAATACCGCAGCCGCACGTTATCAGCAATTGTCGCTCAACCCACAAAAACTTGCAGGCCAATGTGGTAAGCTAAAATGCTGCTTAAATTATGAGCTGGATAGCTACCTAGATGCGTTGAAAGATTTCCCAGAATTTTCAACAAAATTGAAGACCAAGAAAGGTCTTGCCATTTGCCAGAAGCAAGATATTTTTAAGCGTGTAATGTGGTTTGCATATGAAGATGCACCTCTTACATGGCTTCCTATTTCTATACAGCGGGTACAGGCTATTATGACTTTGAATAAATCAGGAGCTGAGCCTGATTCTTTAGAAGAAGAAAGGGCACTAGAAACTGTAGAGGCACCATCCTACGATAATGTTGTTGGCCAAGACAGCTTAACCCGTTTTGATGATAAAAACAAGCGAAGAAAGAAAAAGAGACGCCCAAAACCTTACAACAGAAATGAAAAGCGCGATAAAAATTAGTGGATTTTTAGCTTTTATCCTAGCGCTTGCATCCTGTGGTAAAGCGCCTGTATTTGATGAATATGTTTCCACAAATAACATGTGGCATAAAGACTCGATTGTTCGTTTTACTGTGGCTATAACTGATACCAGCGTGCCTTATGGCATTAATGTAAAGGTTCGTCATAATGCTCAATATCCCTTTGCTAACCTTTATGTTTTTAGGAGCATATCATCGGTAGCGGGAATAGTGTACAGTGATACCGCCAATTTTACCCTTGCAGATGCATCCGGAAAATGGTTGGGCTCTGGTATCGGAGAATTAAAAACGGTGGTAAGACGTTATCGTAAAGAAGCGGTTTGGTTTTCCTCTCCAGGTAAATACACTTTTAACCTGCAGCAAGGTATGCGAACCGAAACCCTACCAGGCATTGAGCAAGTGGGGCTTGAAGTGATTAGAATAGAAGAAGAACAAGAAAAATAGCTATGGCCAAGCAAGTACAGGCTAACGACTTTAGAAAATTGGTAAAATGGTTTTGGTTGATATTGCTGGCCATTCCAACAAGTATTATCCTCATTTTTTTGCTCACTTGGGCAGAAGTATTTGGGGCGCTGCCATCAGTAGAGGATATCGCCAATCCACCAACAAAGCTGGCCTCGCAAATCATAAGTAGCGATGGTGTAGACATTGGTAAGTTTTTTCATGAAAACAGAACAAACGCCTCATATACAGATCTTTCACAAGATTTGGTTAACGCGTTAATCTCTACAGAAGATGAGCGCTTTTACAACCATTCAGGGGTAGATTTTAGGGGGGTGGCTCGTGCACTCTATGGTATGGGTAGAAAGGGCGGTGCAAGCACCATTACCCAACAATTAGCTAAAATGCAGTTTACAGGGGGGTCGCGTAATATACTTGAGCGACTGATCCAGAAAGTTAAAGAATACATTATTGCCGTACAGCTAGAGCGCCAATACACCAAAGAAGAAATAATTGCTGCGTACTTTAATCAGTTTGATTTTTTGTACCAAGGAGTTGGAATAGAGTCTGCCGCTAAAATTTACTTTAACCGAACACCAGATAGTTTGCAGTTGCACCAAAGTGCACTCTTGGTTGGGATGTGTAAAAATCCATCCTATTTTAATCCTAGAAAAGCGCAAGAACGCACATTAGGAAGACGCAATCAGGTGTTTTTGCAAATGAAGAAAAATGGCTTTCTAACGCAAGAACAGGTAGATTCTCTTAGTCAGCTGCCTATAGATTTAACTTTCACGCCACAAGGTCATGACCAAGGTTTGGCGCCTTACTTCAGAGAATATTTAAGGGCTTACATGAAAGATTGGCTCGCTGCCTACAAAGAACGCACAGGGGTAGAATTGAACTTGTATACTGATGGCTTAAAAATTTACACAACCATAGATTCACGCATGCAGCAATATGCAGAAGAGGCTATGGTAGCGCATATGTCTAATCTACAACGTGCCTTTTTTAAAGAACAAAAAGGAAGAAAATATGCGCCATTTTATTTTACATCTAATGCAGAGCAAGAGGTAGACAAAATCTTAACGCGCGCCATGAAGTTAACGCAGCGCTACCGAAATCTTAAAAAACAAAAGAAATCAGAAGCTGAAATACGTACCGTGTTTAATACACCAGTAGAGATGACAGTTTTTAGCTGGAAAGGGGATAAGGATACCGTGATGAGCCCGCTGGACAGCATTCGTTACTACAAACATTTTTATCAAGCAGGTATTTTGAGCGTAGAGCCTCAAACGGGTTTTGTGAAGGCCTGGGTAGGTGGCATTGATTTTCGCTATTTTAAATATGACCACGTAAAGCAAGGTAAGAGGCAAGTAGGCTCTACCTTTAAGCCCTTTGTTTATGCTACAGCAATTACGCAGAAAAAGTACTCGCCTTGTATGCAAGTGCCAAATGTGCCTACATGCATAGAAAAAGGCATGTTTGATTTGTTAGAAGACTGGTGCCCAAAGAATTCGGATAATAAGTATGGCGGTATGCTAACCCTCAAAAAAGGTTTGGCCTCTAGTACCAACACGGTAACCGCCTATCTAATGAAACAAATAGGTCCAGGCCCAGTCATAGAATTAGCTAGAAAAATGGGGGTTAAGAGTGAAATACCCATGCAGCCGTCAATTGCATTAGGTAGTGTTGACCTTAGTATTTATGAAATGGTAGGTAGCTATACCACTTTTGCAAACAAGGGTATTTACACAGAACCAATCATGATTACCCGTATTGAAGATAAAAATGGGGTGGTTTTAGATGAGTTTATTCCCCAAACAAACGAAGTGATGGGCGAAAAAGAAGCCTATGTAATTGTAAACCTGTTAGAAGGTGTAACCCAAGGCGGTACAGGTGCGCGTTTGCGTACTAAAAACGCATATTATAACAAAGATTATCCCGTTACAGGTCACCCTTGGGGTTTTGAAAACCCGATAGCAGGAAAAACAGGAACCACGCAGAATCAAAGTGACGGGTGGTTTATGGGGATGGTGCCAAACCTAATAACTGGCGTTTGGGGCGGTTGCGAAGATCGTTCTGCGCATTTTAGAACCACCAATTATGGCCAAGGCGCAACAGTAGCCTTGCCTATCTGGGCGCTTTTTATGCAAAAGTGCTACGCAGACCCACGATTAAAAATTAGCAAAGCTGCTTTTGAACGGCCAGAAGGAGACTTGGGTATTGAACTCGATTGTGCCAAGTACAAAACTGAACAGTCAGAGATTGAATCTTTAGAAGATGAGTTTTAGCGGGAACTAAACGGGTGCTAACCCCTATCTTAGCAGCACAATCCAATTTACATCATGATACAAAAAGTTGTGGCTAATGCACAGGCAGCTGTGGCAGGATTACAAGACGGCATGACCGTTATGTTTGGTGGCTTCGGCCTATGTGGCATTCCTGAAAATGCTATTTGGGCCATCCGCGAAGCCGGTATTAAAGATTTAACATGCATCAGTAATAATGCTGGTGTAGATGGTTTTGGCTTAGGCTTCTTGCTAGAAACCAAACAAATCAAAAAAATGATCAGCAGCTATGTTGGCGAGAATGATGAATTTGAACGGCAAATGTTGAGTGGTGAATTAGATGTAGAGCTTATTCCACAAGGCACATTGGCAGAAAGGTGCCGTGCTGCTGGTGCCGGCATACCTGCCTTTTACACGCCAGCGGGTTACGGTACCGAGGTTGCTATAGGCAAAGAGGTACGTTGGTTTAATAACAAACCACACATTTTAGAACACGCGTTTAATGCCGAATTTGCTTTTGTGAAAGCTTGGAAAGGAGACGAAGCTGGAAATTTAATCTTCAAGGGTACAGCGCGCAACTTTAACCCCATGATGGCTATGGCTGGAAAAATAACCGTTGCCGAGGTGGAAGAGTTGGTTCCGGCAGGAGAACTAGACCCGAATGAGATTCATACCCCTGGCATTTTTGTACAACGCATTTTTAAAGGTGAGAAATTTGAAAAGCGCATTGAGCAGCGAACTGTACGTGCACGTGTTTAAGTCTTTACGCGTTCTAAATATTAATAGAGACAAACCAGCGAAGGCAACACACACAACTAAAATGCTTAGATAGATAGCAAACAAAGTCAGAAACCAAGAAGGTAAGAACAATTTCATTGAACTTCCCAGTAAACAAACACTTCAATACCTAAACACCCTAACACTTAAAAACCCCAACATATGAGTCTAGACAAAAACGGCATCGCAAAACGCATCGCAAAAGAAATGAAAGATGGCTGGTATGTTAACCTGGGCATCGGTATACCAACACTGGTTGCAAATCATATTCCCAAAGGCATATCTGTAGAATTTCAAAGTGAAAACGGCATATTGGGTATGGGCCCATTTCCTTGGGAAGGTGAAGAAGATGCAGATTTAATAAACGCGGGCAAGCAAACCATCACGGCTTTGCCGGGAGCCGTATTTTTTGATAGCGCTACCAGCTTTGCCATGATTAGGGGTAAGCATGTACAAATGACGGTTCTTGGCGCTATGGAGGTTGCCGAAAATGGCGACATCGCCAATTGGAAAATACCCGGTAAGATGGTAAAGGGTATGGGCGGGGCTATGGATCTTGTTGCTAGTGCAGAAAATATCATCGTAGCCATGACGCACACTGATAAATACGGTAAGAGTAAGCTTCTAAAGAACTGCACATTGCCAATTACAGGCGTGCGCTGCGTGAAAAAAATTGTAACTGATTTAGCCGTTTTAGATGTTGACCCGCAGGGTAATGGATTCATTTTACGAGAACTCGCGCCAGGTATAACGGTGGATGAAGTAAAGGCTAAAACAGAAGGGACTTTACATATTGACGAGAATGTGCAAGAGATGAAGCTGGATTAAACGCGGATTTCGCCCAAAGCTTTGATTTTTTGATATTCATAAGTTTATAGATACCAGGCGATCAGCCTTCAACCTCGTATTTGGGTTTACTGATTTCTGCTTAAAAATACCCACAACCCTATTTATTAGCACTACGGCTATCTGCGATAAAATCTGTCGCCATTCATAAACCTAAAATTTGGTTACCGTTGAGGTAAATCCTCCTATAAACTAAAAAGGTGTTTTTTATTAGATAAGAAAGCTAATATGTGGATTGTTATTCGCCTTACAATTTGAGATAACCAATTAAAAAAGCGTTGCAGAAAAAGTAGCACCATAGGTACAGCCTCACTCAAGTTAGGAATTTGAACGATATCACCTTTGCGTACCTTTAATGAATTAATATTGCAGGCCTATGTCGCAAAAGGCACTTCACAAACCAACAATAAGAGCAATCGCATTTACGGCCTTTGCAATTGGCCTTTTCTTATTGCTTAACCTGAAAGATTTTCTGCATTTGCGTCCGCAAAGTATTCATCAATGGCGGCAAACGGTTTGCTTAAATATCACCCTTAATTATGCAGAGCAGAATAATGGTTTTTTACAAACAGAAACCAATCTACTCAATGCAGACCAAGAAACTACGGGTATTGCTATGGGCGAATTCCCCCTGTTTTATTATTTAATGGGCAAGGCGTGGCAAGTAATTGGGCCAAGCGAATTTCTCTACAGAGCCACAACACTTTTACTTTTCATATTGGCACTTTTTGCCATCTATAAGGCTCTTTATAGAGAAACTGAAAACTTTATGAGTTCAGCTTTTTTGTCGTTGATTTTCATTGTATTGCCCGTAACCGCTTATTACTCTGTAAGTTTCTTAATGGATGGCGTTGCCTTGAGCACATTAATATTGGGTTGGTATTGTTTTTATCGGGCATATAAAGACAGGGCAGTTATCTGGTACATCTTGTTTTTTGTCTTGTTTACGCTCACCGGATTATTTAAAGTTACCCTTCTAATAAGTGTTATTGCCTTGTTAGTGGTCTCTATATCAAGCTGGCTATTTCCACAATTAATACAGATTAAAAATAAACATTGGGTAGTGCCAACCATTGTACTGCTTATGGTTGCCATAACTTTTAACATTTTGTGGTATGCGTATGCAATCAGCTATAATAATCAGCACGGGGGTTGGATTACAGAAAATGGTATTTATCCCATTTGGGAATTAACACAAGAAAAGTGGGCCATAGTATTTGATTGGGTCAAGAGCTACTGGTACAAACAGTATGCACCACCTTGGTTTTACATTTTGTTTTTGTTTACCCTAATTTCATTTTTAAAGGCAAAAGCTAAGATTAAAGAATACAGATTTTTGGCTGTATTAACATTGGTAACTTTTATGGGAACGCTAACCTACGTGCTTTTGTGGATTCAGGTGTTTGATCATCACGATTACTACGTATTTGCCATATATCCGCTTTTCTTCGGATTAGTACTATTGGGGTTTGTCTCAACTTGGCAATCGCTAACGCAAATAGGTCAACGCGTTTTTACCGCTTTTCTTGGCGGCATACTTTTGATTTCTGCGGTTTACACGGGCAAGCAACTCCACTTTCGGCTAAATGGTTGGCCTAATGGAAATGGACAAAATGAATTTCAGGCCTATTTTGATATTACACCCTACTTACGCAACAAAATTGGCATTGACCGTACAGAAAAAATAGTAACCTATCCAGACCAGAGTGTATGCATCTCGCTATATCTCGCAGATCAAAAGGGCTGGCAAATGAATGCTGAACAAGACACAAGTTTCTTGAATAGCAAAATTGAAAAAGGCGCTAGTTACGTCTTGGTAAACGATTCCTCGTTTTATAAAATCCAAGGAATAGAAGATATTGGCCTAAAACAAATTGGTCGACATAAAGGCATTGATGTATTGAAAGTTCAAAAAACGCAAGATGCATTTTAACCCCCGCAAAGTTTTGCCAACAACCAATAGAATCGATTTAACCTTGGCCTAATACATGTACAAAACAAAGTTTAATTGGAAGTACTTCATTGGTCTGCAGCTTTTGGCAATGGCCTTTTTGTTTTATATAAAGCCGTGGCAGCAACCCAATGATGAGGGTTTAATTCATTGGGATATATCCCTCTATTATACCTATTTGCCAGCAACATTTATCTACCAAGATATAGCCATAAAAACACAATGGCCCGTTGATTTTGGTAAAATGCAAATGGGTTTTGATCGGCCATATAAAGACCGGGCGGTGGTCAAAATGAGTATGGGTATGGCCTATGTATACAGCCCATTCTTTTTTGTAGCGCATGCTTTGGCGTTGCTTCATCCAAATATTATCGCCAATGGCTACAGTATGCCATATCAGGCCGCACTTGCTATTGAGGGTGTTTTTTGGGTTATAACTGGCGTATATTTTTTATTTCTCTTTTTAGCCCGTTTTGTTTCTGCAGCTTCTGCAGCTATAACTGCCACTATCATTTTTGTGAGCACCAATCTCTTCTACTATACATTTTGGCAAGGCGCAATGAGCCATGGTGCCTTATTTGCATTACTTGCCATAGTGCTCTGGCAAGGCGAGCATTATCTGGAAAAACAGCGTTTAAAACAGGCTTTGTTATTGGGCTTTCTTACGGGGCTAATCATACTTATCCGGCCCATTATGGTTTTGCCGCTGCTGGCCTTGGTAGTTTTTTATGTTTACCGGCTACGCGGGAAGTTGATTTGGATACACATACCGATAACATTGCTAATGGCAGGTATCGTTTGGGTACCACAATTGGTCTATTGGAAGTACACCACAAATCATTGGCTTTACTATAGCTATGGGGGAGAAGGTTTTTTCTTTAATGACCCTAAGATTGTTGAAGGGCTATTCAGTTTCCGTAAAGGGTGGCTAATTTATACACCTGTAATGCTTTTTTCAATTTTGGGATTTTGGCCATTAAAGCGGCAAAATAAGAAGTGGTTTTGGTTTATTGCACCGCTTCTTTTGGCTTATGTATATGTTATTTTTAGTTGGTGGTGCTGGTGGTATGGGGGCAGCTATGGTGCCCGCCCAATGATTGAGTTTTATCCTTTTTTAGCCCTACCATTAGCCTTTTTGATACAAGTCATACTGAAAAAACAGATGTGGATTCGCGCAGTTGTTTTTAGCTTTATCATGCTTTTTACTATGCATAATATGTTTGCGATTTCTCAGTATAAAACCAGCCTTTTGCATTGGGACAGTATGACCTATAAAGCCTATCGCGCAATTTTTTTAAAAACTACATGGCCAGAGAATTATACAGATTATATAGATCCGCCAGACTATGAAGCGGCTAAAAAGGGCCATCGTGATCAATGACAAATCGTAACATAGCCTTATTGACTGGCGCTGGGTGCACAGCGTTTTATTTGATAAACATTTATTTGAGTTCTGGTATATATGACGCGAGTGATGGCCTGGCGCATTATGCAATAGCCCGCTATGCGCCCAAACATCCTGAACTTTTTTTAGATCATTGGGGCAAGCCGTTATTTACACTTATAGCGGCACCTTTTACAGCCTTTGGGATAAAAGGCGTCATGGTGTTAAATACACTTCTTTACAGTATTACTTCGCTTTTGCTGGTTTTGCTTGGGCGCAAATTGTCTTTGCGTTTTACGTGGGTGCTACCGCTCTTTCTGGCAGCAATACCTGTTTATTTTCAAGTGGTTATGAGTGGTTTAACCGAGGTGCTTTTTGCAGCTGTTTTGGTTGCGGGGCTCTTCGCCTTTGCTATAGAACGCTTTTGGCTTGCTGCACTCATCATAACCTGGTTGCCCTTTGCGCGCAGTGAAGCCTATTTTGTTGTGCCGCTCTTTGTGATGGCCTTTATCGCCAAGAGGCAATTTGTGCCCGTGCTTTTACTTGCCGTTGGTCCTTTGCTAATGAGTTTTGTTGGTTGGCTGGTTTTGGGCGATTTTTTGTGGATCATACACAACAACCCATATATCGGAGCAAAAGAAATTTACGGTAGCGGCAGCTTTTGGCATTTCACTTCGGCCTATGAAAGCATTTCGGGTAAGGCCATTTTTTTCACGGCAACAGGTGGCATTATATTGGCATTTTGGCGATTGATAAGGGTGGGTCTTTCAACCAAAACAGTAATTTTAGTGCTGGCAGCGCTGATTGTACTAAGTGTGTTTTTTGGACATTCCTTTTTTTGGGCAAATGGCTTGTATGGTTCATTAGGACTGTTACGCGTAATAGCAACGGTAGCGCCGCTATTTGCGCTTTTTAGCCTCTTCTTTATAAGTGCAATTGCAGAGCAATTAGTTAGGCCTAAAATGATGATTCCTGCGGTGCTACTTATGGCCGTTTTTTCTTTTGTTAATCTGCAGCGCAACCAAACATTTTTTTTAAAACCTGAAGGTTATGAGATAGCCGCTGCGGAAATGGGTGCTTGGTATCGCAAGTCGCCTTATGCTAATAATCCTAATGTATGGTTTATGTATCCTTTGGTTGGATATTTTTTAGACATAGATGATCGTGAGCCAATTAATTCTAGTCAATTGTGGAACTTGAACCGCCTGATGCCGAGTAACTCTATTAGAGAAAACGGATTGATTATCTGGGAGGCGCAACATGCACCCAGTGAAGGAAATACCAGTAGAGAGGCATTGTTGGCAGATAAAAATTTACACCTTATTGAACGGTTTGAATGTTTAGATAAAAATGCCCAGCCAATTGCTTTTGAAGTTTTTGTAAAGAGCACTGCGCAGCAGGCCGACACTTTAGTTTTTGAGAATTTCGAAGCCAAAAGACCAATATTAGAAGGGCGCTTAAATCGCATTGGCGCTGACCATACGGGTAGGCGTTATTTTGATTTAATCACCATAACACGGTATACACCAGTGTATACATTTTGGAGGGTAGACAGCAATGTTTGGCGGGCCCCATACTATAAGTTTTGGTTTGTAGCAGAAGAAGAACTTGAGGTTTGGTTAACCACAGAATATGTTAATGGTTTAAAGGTAAATACGCGCTGGCGCGCTGGCGTGTTTTCACTGCCAGAAATGGGCGATGATGTGGTGAGCACTTCTATTGGGTTGCGCAATCCAAAAAGCCAAGAGGCAGTAAAGGCTTATGAATGGGGTTTGGTAAAGATAATTGAAAATGCAGGCACAGAATAAAGTACTGGCTGTTTTGCTATTTAAATAGGGCTATACCGCCATAAAGAATGAAAAGCCAAACCAATCCTTTGAATAAAAAGAACAAGAAGCCCGCTAACCCGAGCTTCTTGAACCATGATGTCGCTTTTTTCTTGTCCATTAATCTGTTAAGATTTCATATGTTTTAAAGTCGCTGTGCATGGGCAATTCTTCGCCTCGCGCTTTGGCTATCCTAAGATCTTCAAAACCGCGTTTATGCCCTTCAATAAATTCGGGGCTTTGGGTCCACGCTTTAAAATTTTCTTCACTGTCCCAATAGCTAACAATTAAGTAGTTGTCTTCGTCCTGGTTTGGTCTTAGTACATTCATGTTTCTAAAGCCGGGTAAGCGGTCTATAGCATGGGCGCGGGTTGCGAATAGTTCTTCAAATCGTGCGCGGTAATGTGGTTTGCAAGAGATGTAGTTGATGGCTACAAAGCCTTTATTTTGATTTTCTTTCATATAGTTTAGAATAAGTCTAAATAAAAATAGGAAGGCAAATATAGCGGCTTGTTGTTTATATCCCAAGTTAAAATGTTCTGAATTAACCTGATAAAAAGTACGTTTTATAGTGCCCCAAAAGTTGTTGCTAGTAGAATATCGCCCTTATAGGGTTATCAGTTTGGGGTGTGTAATGCTGGCTCTGCCGTGGATTACAACCACGGTGATCACGTGCCGTCCTTTCAGGCCTTTGGCTTGTTAATTATTGGTGGGCTGCTACTATTACGTTTTTGCCCGTTTATATACGCTCGCCCTGAAAGGGTGATATAGGTTTAAGAATAGAAACTAGAATTACCGCCCTGGAATAGCCGAAATCAAGCTTTTCGTATATTCATTTTGCGGGGTGAAGAAAACCGTATCCGCATGATCAAGCTCCACAATTTCGCCCCTATTAAGCACCGCAATGCGGTTACAGAAATATTTCACAACACTAAGGTCATGGCTAATAAACAAGTAGGTAAGCCCGAATTCTTCCTTCAGATCATTAAGTAGATTTAAGACTTGGGCTTGTACACTTACATCAAGTGCAGATACGGATTCATCGCAAATAATCACTTCTGGTTCTACCGCTAGCGCCCGTGCAATACCAATACGCTGACGCTGACCGCCACTAAACTCATGCGGATATCTGTTAAAATGCTCCGCCTTTAGGCCTACCTTAATGAGGATTTCTTGCGCTTTATTTTTTCTTCCCGCATCATTTTCATGGAGGTTATGCACCACCATGGGTTCTGTAATAGCATTACCAATAGTTTGCTTGGGGTTTAGTGAAGAATAGGGGTCTTGAAAGATGATTTGGATCTCTTTTCGCAGGTGGCGAAGGGCTTTGCCTTTTAAGCGCGTAATGTCTTTGCCTTTGTAGCTGATGGTGCCTTTTTCGGCTTGAAGCAATCTGATAATACTTCGCCCCAGGGTGCTTTTTCCGCATCCGCTTTCACCTACTAAACCTAAGCTTTCTCCCCTAAAAATGTCTAGGCTTATACCTTTTAAAACCTCAATAGATTGCTTGTTGCTAAACCAGTGCTTTCCCGCAATAGGGAAAAACTTATGCAGCTCAGAAATACTTAAAATAGGTTCAGAAGTTTGATTTTTTATTTTTTCTCCTTCCTTTATTGCTGCGCTATTTGAAGCTTTTGAGGAGGTTTTTAATTTGGGATTTAGGTAATCTTCCACCGTTGGTAAACGATGCGGTTTTTCGTGTATGGGTGGCCGGCAGGCCAACAAACCTTGCGTGTAGGCAGATTGTGGATGCTCTAGGATTTGTTGCATCGGGCCTTGTTCTTGCATATCTCCCCGATACATCACCAACACATCATCTGCAATTTCTTTAACTACGCCCAAATCATGTGTAATAAAGATCATCGCCATGCCTATTTCCCGCTGCAGTTCACGCAAAAGTTTCAAGATGTTCTTTTGCACGGTAACATCAAGTGCAGTAGTGGGTTCATCGGCAATGAGCAATTTAGGCTTGGTGCACATGGCCATGGCAATCATTACCCTTTGGCGCTGCCCACCGCTAAGTTGATGTGGGTATTTTTTGTACGTGCCTTCGGGATCTGGCAGCTTAACTTTTTCAAACCATTCTAGTACAATCTGCTTTGCAACCGCTTTAGATTTTCCTAGGCGTAGCGTAAGCAATTCTGCTACTTGGTTGCCACAGCGCATTGCTGGGTTAAGGCTCGTCATGGGTTCTTGAAAAATCATGCTTATCGCTTTGCCGCGTAACAAACGGTGCTCCTCTTCTGTGGCCGTATATAAATCCACCCCATCAAAGAGAAGTTCATCGGCAGTAATGCGCGTCTGTTTGGGTAAAAGCCCCATTAAAGCTAAACTACTCACTGATTTTCCAGAGCCACTTTCACCAACAATTGCCAAGGTTTTACCAGCCATTAGGGTAAATGACAGGTTATTTACGGCATTGCTTTCGCCAAACGCAATAGAAAGATTTTTTACTGATAGAAGGTTAGTCATTGCCCAAAAAGCACTTCATGATCCTTTAAAATCTGTTCTCCCCTATACCGTAAAACCAATTGGGCTACTGTAACCGTATCTTTTTGGCAGTAGGTAGAAATGCGACCGAGGTCATTTTCTTTCCAAAATACTTCGCCAACCATGCTGCCATCTATATCGTCTTTTGGTGTTGGGATATCAAATAAAGCCGCCAAAAGTTTAAGACTGGTAAAATGTTTGTAGTCGCCAAATTTCCACAGCTCCATAGTATCTAGGTGCTGAATTTCCCACGGTTTTTTTCCAGCGGTATTTAAGGTAACGGGTAGTTGTATGCCATGTACTAACATTCTCCGGCTGAGGTACGGAAAGTCAAATTCTTTGCCATTATGGGCACAAAGCAAAAATTCAGGGCCTTGAAAATGTTTGTTGAGCAGGTCTGCAAATTCTTGTAGCAGCAGAAACTCATCTTCACCATAAAAGCTTTTAAGCCTAAATTCTCTTCCCGTTGTACCATACCTAGCAAAAAAACCACAGCTTATACATACAATTTTGCCAAATTCGGCCATAATACCAGCCCGCTGGGGATAATAATCGGCAGGGCTAATATCTTCGCGTTCGCGGATGAATTTTGTTTTATCGGCCCAAAGGTTTTGCCAAGTTTCTGGTAGCGCATTATAGTCCGGGTAGGCAGATACAGTTTCAATATCTATAAAAAGCACTTTTTGTAGGTCGAGTTGGTTAAGCATGGTTCTAAGGTTTATATGCCGCTATCTAAAATATTGTCATTTTCAAAGTTGCCATCATTGTACTGATAGTTTCCAAAGCCTAAGATGGCAAAGAAAATAACGCTCAACAGCATCAGCCCCCAAGCAAATCCAACACTCTGACCAAAATTTAAGGCAATGCCTTTGTATATGGGGAAGGCAATGACCAAGCTTAAAATACTGGTTACAAAAACGCTAAACATTCCAATGCCAATCAAAGCGAAATTCTGGCTTCCGCCTTGCGCAATGATTGTTGTAATCAATACCATGTAAACAACCATCCCTAAAAAAGCGACCCCCATGGCCTGCCAAGCTTTTGATCTAGACACCCGGGCAACATCCGCCATGACTAAAAAATTATAAATAGGAACTAAACATGCCCAACCGGGCTGACCTGCCTTTGAAAAGGTCCTCCATATTCCACCAATGGTGAGAAATAACATGCCCCCATAAAAAATTAGAGCAATAATTGCTGCAATAGCTTCCATCTTTAATACTGTTTTAGGATTTCTTCCACAATGATGAGAAAATCTTTTGGATGAATTTTAACGGGATCTATTCTTTTATGCCCCAAACGTGCAATTACCAAATGGTGCTCAGGAATCACGATAACATATTGCCCCAAAATGCCGCGCTGGTAGAAAATAGGCGTTTCAAAATCATTACATACCCAGAACCCATGTCCGTAAAAAGGTACGCTATAACCCGTGCTTGCTAAATTGTAAAAAGCGCTATCAAGAATTTGTGTGCCATTAAAACTGCCATGGTGTAGCATCAACTTTCCGAATCGGGCAAAATCTCGAACATTGGTATTAAAGCAACAAAACGCAAGCTCGGTACCGTTTAATTGGTCTGTATGCCATTTAGCCGCTTGTGTAGCACCCAAGGGCTGCCAAAGTTTTTCGCTGGCGTAGTGGGCAAGATGCTTACCAGTGGCTTTAATCACGGCCATGCCCAGTAGCGCTGTAGCACCGCTTTGGTATTCAAAGTTTTTGCCGGGGGCCTTGCTTACGGGCACTTTTTCCATCATTAAATCCCAAATGTCATCACCATAATAAGATTGGGCTGTTATGCAAAAAGGATCGGTGTAATGTTCATTAAAATCTAGTCCTGCCGTCATGGTGCTCAAGTGCCTTAAGGTGAGTGAATCTGCATAAGGCCCACTTAATTGAGGTAAAAAATCTTTCACTTTTTGATCCCAATTTTCAATTAGGCCATCTTGAATCGCGCATTGCACCAACATAGATGTTATGCTCTTTGTGGCACTAAAAAGATTTGTGTGGCTTGTATCGCTATAGTCATCCCAATATTGCTCATATTGAATGCTGTCATTTTTTATGATGAGAAAAGCTGCGCTTTCAGTGCTATCAAGCATAGCTGTTAATGATGGGCTAAGCGCAATTTTGTTATAGTTTTTATGCAGAGGCCAAGGTTGCGCAATGCCAACATCTACCTTTCGGGTATCAAAAAACCGTGCATCGCCAATAGATGCAGAAGTTTCGCCATGTAAGTATGTGGCCCATATACCTTTAATCAAGTATCCGTGTCCGGTTAATCTCGCTGTAATCACTAAAAGGATGAAGCCCAATAGAAGCGAAATAAAAACTTTTTTTATGCTCTTCATATTCAATTGAATTAACAATGCGCGCTTGTGCAAAGTACTATTTAATCATTTTCTTGACATGCAGTTGCTATCAGCTTTACGATTCTTTTTTAGATAATCATATAGACTTAAGTCACAATGGCCGATGAGCTTGCATCATACCTTTGTTAACTGAAAATGCCTACATATTGTGGGTGTAGTTTTAATCAAAATTAATTAAGATGGATAACACAATAGATCAAGTGGTACCAATGCCACGTATTGGCGATGCCGCCCCAACTTTTACCGCAGTAACTACGCAAGGTGATATTAATTTTCCGGCAGATTATGAAGGTAATTGGGTTATTTTATTCAGCCACCCAGCAGACTTTACACCAGTTTGTACATCAGAGTTCATGACGTTTGCAGCCATGGAAGACAAGTTTGCGAAAGCCAACTGCAAGCTTGTAGGCCTAAGTGTAGATGGTTTATATAGCCATATAGCTTGGCTGCGCACCATCAAAGAAAAGATTGAATATAAGGGGATGAAAAACGTTGAGGTGAACTTCCCATTAATAGAGGATATCAGCATGAATGTGGCCAAAAAATATGGTATGATTCAGCCTAATGAAGATACAACCAAAGCGGTACGTGCCGTTTTCTTTATCGACCCTAAAGGCATTATTCGCGCTATAATTTACTATCCGTTAAGTTTAGGTCGCAACTTTGATGAGTTATATCGCGCACTTATAGCCATGCAAACTTCTGATGCCTTTAACATTGCCACCCCAGCAGACTGGGAGCCTGGAGATGATGTGATTATTTCACCTGCTGGTAATTGTGGTGTAGCCAAAGACCGTATGGATGGCAAAGATGAAAATGTAGACGATTGCAAGGATTGGTTTTTCTGTACCAGAAAGTTGGCTAAAGAAGCCGTTTTGGATAAGATATTGGCTAACTAATAGCATTAAAATTTAGGTCATTAGAGCCGGCACATCTGTGCTGGCTTTTTTTATTCTACCCAAAAAAGGTCTGCAATAATGCGGTCGCTAAGCAGCCATTCCCGTTCGGGGATAAAGAGCTGCTTATCATCTAGCTGTAAGCGGCCACATTCAAGGTAATTGCGTGCATCATGCAAGAGTTTATCGCCGCGGTAGCTGCCAAAACGGGTTTCTATTTGGTTGATGTAAATGCCCTTTGCGGTGCGTAGCCCGGTCATTAAATATTCATTAAACTGCTCACTTTCCGTAAGTTCTTCGCTTTCAAACCAAGGGGTGCCAGTACCTAGTTGGCGCGCATAATGGGTGTTGTTGGCTATGTTCCACTGGCGCGTTTTGCCATTATAACTATGGGCACTTGGGCCTATGCCAAGATATGGCGTGCCATCCCAATAGCTGGTGTTGTGTCTGCTATAAAAATCTGGCTTTCCAAAATTGCTGAGCTCGTAATGTTGAAACCCTGCAGCTGTAGCCATAGCGCATAAAGCGTGGTATTGCTGCGCTATTTCATCTTCTTCTGGTACAACAATTTCACCAGTTTTAACCTTTGTTGCCAACGCGGTTTTTGGCTCAACGGTAAGGGCATAAGCAGAAAAATGCGGAATCTGAAGCGATAATGCCATTTCAACATTTTGCTGCCATTGTTTTTTAGAGCTACCCGGCATACCGTAAATCAAGTCAATGGTAATATTTTCAAAACCCGCATCTTGAGCGCGTTTAATGCTACTTTCAGCATCACTTGCGGTATGCACCCGGTTCATCAACTTTAGGTCTGCATTATTAAAGCTTTGTGTGCCAATACTCAATCTGTTTATGCCGGCATCCATAAAAACTTTAAGTGCATTTTTAGACAAGTCGTCTGGATTTGCTTCTAGCGTTATTTCGGCATCAGGCCTTACGCTAAATTGGTTCTGTGCTTTTTCTAGCAACGCATATAAATCGGCCTCTTCTAAAAGCGATGGTGTTCCTCCCCCAAAATAAATAGACGAAAGTTCTTTAACATCAAGATAATCTTGTTGGTGGTTAAGTTCTAAAAACATGGCATCTAAAACCGGCCGATATGTCTTTTTGACGGTGCTAAAATGAAAATCGCAGTAGTGGCAGGCCTGCTTGCAAAACGGGATGTGAAAGTATAGCGTGCTCATATGCCTTTTGGCAGTTGTATGCGGAAGGTTGTGCCCTTGCCGGGGGCGCTTTTTAACACCCAAATACGGCCGCTGTGGTATTCATTTATTATGCGCCTCGCCAGAGACAAACCAAGTCCCCAGCCACGTGTTTTTGTGGTATAGCCCGGTCTAAAAATAGCTTTTGTTAAGCGCTGGCTCATGCCTTTGCCGGTATCTGTAACATCTATAACAACATAGGTGCCGCCATCACTTATGGTTAGGTCAATTTGCCCTTTACCTTCTATGGCATCGATGGCATTACGCACTAAATTTTCTATCACCCAGCCATACAACTGGCTATTTAGTGGAATCAAAACTTCATCCCCTAAATCGTTTTTAAAAGTAAATGTGATTCTATTGCTGTTGCGTTTGGTCAAGTAGCCAAGAGCCTCTGTTGTGGTAGCAATTACTGGTGCTTGTTGTAATTGTGGTTGAGAGCCTATTTTAGAAAAACGGTCAGTAATGGTAATGAGCCGATCTATATCCTTCTCCATCTCAACAAGAATAGACTCGTCAGTTTGCTGGCCGCGAAGTAGTTCAATCCACCCCATTAAGCTACTTAGTGGCGTGCCAATTTGATGTGCTGTTTCTTTAGCCATACCCGTCCACACTCTGTTTTGCTCACTTCTGCGTACGTTGCTAAAAGCCATATAGGCAATGGCAATAAACAATGCGATTACAAAAAGCAAAACAATTGGGTAGACCCGCAATTTTGAGAGTACATAACTGTCTCTAAAAAACATGTACTGAACATTGCCCTCCCCAAGTTGAACGGTAATGGGTTCATGGGCGTCTATCATCTCGTCAAGGAGCGTTTTTAAGTATTGTTGCTCATTACGGGCGTGCACCTTTATGTTACGCCATGTAACAATATTGGTGTCAACGTCAGTCATAATGATGGGTATGGTGGTATTTTTTTCCACCACTTGCAGGGCAAGAGAAAGCTCCATCTGATCGGCACTATTGGCTATTACTTTTACTGCTTCAGCCCAAATTTGGGCACGTTTTTGCTCTTCTGCCCTTAATTCTTTTAAGAAGGTTTCTGTGTACCACAACGTGGCCAAAGCAATAAGCACAGCAATTACCAGCAGTACAATTTTCCAGCTGTTTTTATGGGTATATAGTTCTACGCGCATAGTGGGTAAACTTACACAAAGCGAAGTTATTGTACATCTGCCGCAAACACCTTTAAAATGCCAAAGCACCTTTTAAATTCAGTGTTGCACATGGTTGGGCGAGCGGTACTGCAATGTACTTTTGCGCCATGTTTAATAATGCACCTATCGGAATTTTTGATAGCGGAGTTGGTGGTTTAACCGTTGCTCGTGCAATCGCTAAATTTTTGCCTAAAGAGCAATTTATTTATTATGGTGATACGGCCCATTTGCCTTATGGCGATAAGAGTGAAGATGCCATTAAAACGTACAGCAAAAACATAACCCAGTTTTTAATTGATGCCGGATGCAAGGCCGTTGTTGTTGCTTGCAATACGGCCAGTGCAGTGGCCTATGATACGCTGGTAGAGACTTTTGGTGCAATGCTGCCCATCATTAATGTGCTAGACCCCGTTGTAGCCGCGGTATCGCACAAAAAATATGCACAGGTGGGTGTAATTGGTACACGCGCTACCGTTAAAAGCCAAGCTTATGTTAAACGTTTAAAAGCTTTTAATGAAGGTCTTGAGGTAAGGAGCTTGGCAACACCATTGTTGGTTCCGGTTATAGAAGAAGGCTTTGCGCATTCTGCTATTAGCACAGAAGTTTTGCGTTATTACTTAGATCAAAAAGAATTAGAGCATATTGATGCGTTGATACTTGGTTGCACACATTATCCTATACTACATCAAGAAATTGAGCAATATCTTACGCAATCGGTTGAGGTAATTGATTCCCCTTACATTGTAGCACAAGCTGTTGGACAGATCTTAGAAAAAGAGGGCTTGCTTGCCGATGAATCTACTGGCACAAAAGTTTTCTATGTGAGTGATTATACAGACACCTTTGCCCGCATTGCGCAGCACTTTTTTGGCACAGAGGTTGCTTTGATCGAAAAAAAAATCATGTAAGTGCGGCAACAATATTCAGTTTTGGAATACGTTCATTTCCTTTAACTGCTTGCCAAAGCGTACATTTGCAAAATTGAAATCGTTTAATGTCTGAGGCTCTCGTAATTATTCCCACGTACAATGAAAAGGAAAATATAGAACGCATCTTGCGGGCTGTATTTGCTTTACCTGATGCCTTTGATGTGCTTGTTATTGATGATGGCAGTCCTGATGGTACCGCAGAAATTGTAAAACATTTACAAGGTGAATTTTCTGATGCGTTGCATTTGGTAGAACGCACGGGCAAGCTTGGATTGGGCACCGCATACATTGCTGGGTTTGAATGGGCGCTTAAAAGAGCGTATGAATTCATTTTTGAAATGGATGCCGATTTTAGCCATAACCCAAAAGATTTGTGCCGATTATATCATACGGCTAAAGAAAATGGGCATGATGTGGTTATTGGGTCGCGCTACATTAATGGCGTAAATGTTGTAAACTGGCCTATGAGCCGCGTTTTATTGAGCTATTTCGCCAGTGCATACGTGCGGTTTATTACCGGTATGCCGGTGCAAGACAGCACTGCGGGTTTCATTTGTTACCGAAAAAATGTTTTAGAAACCATTGATTTAAAACGAATTCATTTTGTGGGTTATGCATTTCAGATCGAAATGAAATTTACCGCATGGAAGCACAACTTTAAGCTAAAAGAAATACCAGTCATTTTTACAGATCGTTCTTTGGGTACCTCTAAAATGTCTAAGGGCATCATCAGAGAAGCCGTTTTTGGGGTGATTTCCCTGAAAATCAAAAGCTATTTTAGACGATACACAAAAAAATAAAACCTACGTAAACAAAGGGTCGGAAGGATTCATGAAGAGTTATTTAATTAAAAATGCCAACATAGTAAATGAAGGCACCGTTAGTCAGCAAGATGTTTTGATTAACCGCGGACGAATAGAACGCATAGACCAACTTATTTCTCCAAGAAACAACGAAATCAAAATCATTGATGCCAATGGCCAGTATTTATTACCAGGCGTTATTGATGATCAGGTTCATTTTCGTGAACCAGGCTTAACGCATAAAGGCGATATTTATACAGAAAGCCGCGCTGCTGTTGCTGGTGGAATTACCAGTTTTATGGAGCAGCCAAACACAGTGCCGCAAGCAACTACAATAGAGCTGCTTGAAGAAAAATATGCACTGGCAGCAACCAAAAGCTTAGCCAACTACAGTTTTAATCTGGGTGCAACAAACAAAAACATAGAGGAGCTATTAAAGGCCGATAAGAAAAAGCATGCCGGAATTAAAATATTCATGGGTAGTAGTACCGGTAATATGCTTGTAGACGATCATGCTGCTTTAGAACGCATTTTTAGTGAAGTAGATCATCAACTCATTGTACATTGTGAGGACGAAGCTACCATCCACAAAAATTTGGCGCATTATAAGGCCAAGTACGGCAACGAAATACCAATGAGCGCGCATCCGCTTATTAGAAGCGAGGAGGCCTGTTATCTCAGCAGTAGCTTTGCAGTTAACTTGGCTAAAAAACATGATGCAAGACTTCACGTTTTTCATATATCAACCGCAAAAGAAACCGATCTCTTTACCAATAAGAAGCCGCTTGAGAAAAAGCGGATTACCTCTGAAGCCTGTGTGCACCATTTGTGGTTTACTGATGCAGATTATGAAAGTAAAGGCAGTCTTATTAAGTGGAACCCGTCTGTGAAAACGGAAGCAGACCGCCAAGGTATTTGGGCCGCTTTGCTCGATGACCGTATTGATGTGATTGCCACAGACCATGCCCCGCATACTTTTGATGAAAAACAGAGCCTTTACGAAAATGCACCAAGTGGCGGCCCGTTGGTGCAGCATGCCTTGGTGGCCATGATGGAGTTTGTGCACAAAGAGGTCATAAGTATAGAAAGGCTTGTGCAGAAAATGTGTCACAATCCAGCAATACTTTTTGGCATAAAAGACCGTGGGTTTCTCCGTGAGGGTTATTTTGCAGACTTGGTGTTGGTAGACGCTCATCGCCCATGGAATGTGAACGAAGACAACATTTTATACAAATGTGGTTGGAGTCCGTTTATGGGGCAGCAATTTAAAAGCCGCATAACACACACTTTTGTTAATGGACACCTGGTTTATAAAGGCGGAACATTTGATGAATCTCAAAAAGGTAGCCGACTTGTTTTTGAGCGCGACTAAAAGCGCGCTGCGCATTTTAATAACGGCTTTCTTAGTAATGGCCTGTGAAGATCATGATGTGCATTTACCGGAGGGCTATTTGCCTCAAGATAAAATGGTAGACCTCATGGTAGATATTCATTTGGTTGAAGGTGCGCGTAGTGGAAACCTATTGTTGGGCGATACCAATGCGTTGCCTGATTATTATGCTCACATTTACAAAAAGTATGGTTTAACAGCTGAAGCCTTCAAGGAGAACTTTTATTGGTATGCTCAAAATCCAACCGAAATGAAAGCGGTGTATGAAGAGGTTATTGTGGCCTTGAATAAGTTGGAAGAAGAGGTAAAGAAAGTGGGTCCAGATGAAGATGTGTCAAAATTGGATGAATAATACAATTAATGGCATGGCGCAAAAAACTGTGCTTTCGCTTTTAACAAATTCATGAATTGGTTAGGGCAGGACAGAGGTGGTGTTTGGCGGCTGAGACGTGCATCTTTCAAATAACTCAAAGATCTGCATTGTTAAGGGTAACTTACAGTATTGCGGATCGCTGAAATTCTCATCCTTTTTAGCTACCACGTATTCTGCCTCAGGAAACTTAGTAACATCTACAAATTGAATCTGGTGTTTACGCATTAAATACGCCTTAAAAGACCATTCATAGTTCGCTTTCTTTGAAGCTCCTATCTTCGCGTCTTTGCCCAAATAAAGGCCAATTGCATCTACATCGGTAAGCATTTCAACATCTCGTTTGGGCTCGCCTGCAAGAAAAACGGTTAAAGCAATGGTTATGAGGAGTACCGTAAAACCAGCGCCATTAAGCAATCTCCTAAACTTAAGATTAATCTGTTCTTCCAAGAATTTGATTTGCGGCAGAATGAGCATTGCAAGTGCCATGGTAAAAAACGGTAGTGACGTTAAAAGATAAAAACTGCGTTGCACTTTGGTAAGCATTAAAGGCAACATGCCAGCAGCACCAATGATGATAAAGAATAAAAACGTTTTCTTTTGCGCCAATTGAAATAGGCCAACTTTTTTCCTGAACAAGATCGTAACAAATAGAGCTATAAGCATGGGTATGATGATCTGTCCCATCCACTCACCGAGAATCCAAAAGCGAGAAGTAACTACTGGTATTTCGTTAATACGCTGTAGTGTGCGGTAAAAAAAGTAGTTCTCCATAAATTCTTTTGTGGCAGGCAATAAGAAGAGAAGCGCAATGCCACCAAGCACCAAAGTGGCGTAAATAAAACTGAGCAACAGCATTTTTTGAAAGCTGAGGTTGCGCCATATCAACCAAAATGCGAATATGGCAACCAACGGAAATAAACCTGCCGGGCCTTTTGTCATAAACGCAGCCCAAGTTGCTAGGGCACTTGCAATAAGCCAAATCCATTTTATGGTTGGCGCATCTAAGGCTTTTTTTATCCAAAGTATGCTCAGCAAGACCCATAGCACCATTGTGTTTTCCATCATATTATGGCGATACGCCCAATGCGCAACAGGGATACTTATGCAGAGGAATAAAGGGAGCCACCAACTACTTGCCTCAGACGGTAAAAATGCCTTCCAAGTTTTATTAATGAGTATAGCAAGCAGAATAAACGTTAGCAAAATGTAAAAACGTTCAATAAAGATGCTGCTTCCAAACGCATAAAAAAATGCAGCCAAAAGCCACGTTGCAAGCGGTGGATTTTCATGATAGGTGTTCAGACCATGGAAGTCGTCTGTATAGTAAAGCATCCAGGGTGAGCCTTTGCCAAGAGCCAGATTATGTGATACGGCTGTGTACATTTCGCCATCCATGAACATGCCATCCATGAACAACAGGGGTAAAAATGCGGCAAGGCAAAGAGCCAGCGCCAACACAACTAATGACGACTGTTGTATTTTCATAGCAGAAAGTGTAACATCACGAATGACCTTTATAAATAGACGGCAAAGCTATTAAACCATAACCACGCAGAAATAAGCTTTAGCCATATTAGGCATAAGCCATAGCGGGGCGAAAAAGATTGATGATTTCTGAAATTTCATATCTAATTCACATTGATGTGAGCATTTTTACCATACAGTAAATTGCGGACGGCTTTGGTCTCTCAGATCTATTTACTGAATTGGACTAATTACAAAAACGTTCACGGTAATACGGCACAAACTCCGCTACACTACTGATTACATCGTGAAACGAAATACCCAGAACTTCCTGTGCTTTGGTGTTGTCGTATTTCCAACGGTTTGTAGCGGTTCGGGAGGTTTCTTTGGTAACCAGTGGGTCTGTACCAAAGATCAGGCTGCGTATGTATTCGGTACGCCACAAAAAGTTTAAAATAAATGTGTTTGATGCCTTTTGTGGAGGCGTATGTCCATACGCTTTTGCCAGCGCATTGAACAATTCGCGGTACGGCAAATTCTGCCCAACAAGTATAAAGCGCTCTGCATGTATTTGCTTGTCAGTGAGTGTGAGAAGCGCATGTATCACATCGCGAACGTCTACAAATCCGCCAGCACCATCAGAGTAATATTTAAAAGGTTTAGAAAAGCGTTTGAAGAACTTATTGCTGCTATGATTCCAATTGCCTGGCCCAACAATAATTCCTGGATTTACAATGCCAGCTGTTAGACCCTCTTCAATGCCACGCCAAACTTCTAGCTCTGCACCGTACTTACTAATGGCGTAGTTGCTATTTTCATCACTGTCTTTCCAGAGTGTTTTCTCGGTGATCTTTTGGCTCTGGTCTTTTACCCTTCCTAGCGCAGCAACGCTACTAACATGGGCAAAGTAATTAACACCATTTGCCAGAGCGGCATTGACCAGGTTTGCCGTAATAAGCGGGTTTATGGTGCGCAAGCGGTGCGCATCTTGCGGGCGAAAACTCACTTGTGCTGCGCAATGGTATATGGTTGTTATACCAGCACAAACGGCATCAACATCAACAGGATTTTCTAAGTCAGCATCTACCCACTCAATCTGTGCCATGAATGTTGCGGCTGTCTCCTTAGCGTAAAAGGAAAAGGCTAGCTCTGTATCGGTAATGTTACTGTTAGCACGTTTAGTAGCGCGCACTTTTTCGCCACGCTTCAGCAATGCATAGATGAGATGGCTGCCAACCAGCCCTGTGCCTCCAGTTACAAGATTCATAGCGCGAAAATACTTCAAACAATGTGCACCGTAGGGTAGAATTTATGAAT